>NZ_JBHWKX010000068.1:5610-40243 GCF_042730885.1 Streptomyces sp. NPDC059909 | reverse complement strand
CACCTTTCGGATCCAGGTAAGCCATCAGACCCAGGAACCTCCCTTCAGTTCCTCCCGGCTGGACCGGGGATACAACAGAGCGCCTCATGGCGCACTCGCGTTGGACGCCAGCTCGGCCGTGACGAGGGCGACGGCCTGCGCGAGGTCGGAGTCGTGCGGGAGGCCGGTCCACTCGGCGAACTGCTGGACGGCGAGTTGGCGCGCCAGCCGGGCGCCACGTCGGGTGCTGCTGAGCCGGATGCCCAACTGGCGGGAGTGGGTGTCGGGTTCATCGGTGGTCTGGTGTTGGGTCACGGTGTCATCGTGGGTGGGCCGGTGCGCCGCTGACCAGGCGTGATGACCGTACTTGGTGCCCTTCGTACGGGGCGAGCGGGCAGTGCTCTGGGGGGGTGTACGGGTTCTGTACGGGCGTTGTACGGGTGCGGGACCGTGTCCCGCGAATTGCGGCCTGCGTTGAACCTTGCCCCGGCGCCTGGGAGTTGTCGGGCGTGGCGGGGTGTGGGTGGGCGGGGTGCACTCGGGGACAGAAGGGCGTGAGGGCGGTGCGGGACACGCGGAACAGTCGCAGGGCGAAGACGAGGGAGGAGAGCGACCTGCCGGGGGTGTGGTCGGCGTACGGCAGGCTCCTCCAGCATCTACGCAAGCAGGCCGGGCTGAACCAGCAGGCGCTCGGAGAAGCCATCGGCTACTCGCTGGAGCAGGTCGCCTCGGTCGAGCAGGGCCGGCGGCCGGCGAAGGCGGCGTTCACGGTGGCGGCGGACCGGGTGCTGGAGGCGCGGGGAGTACTGGAGGTCCTCCAGGACGATGTGGACCGCGCGAAGCTGCCGCAGTTCTTCCGCAACTTCGCGCTCATCGAGGCGGAGGTAGTGAGCCGCTGCTCGTACGATCCGCTGCTCGTGCCGGGGTTGTTGCAGACGGAGGCGTACGCGCGGGCGGTCTTCGCGGGGCACTGCCCGCCGCTGAGCGAGGAGATCGTGGACCAGCACACGGAGGCCAGGTTGAGTCGGCAGAAGCTACTGACGCGGGTGCCGCTGGCGGAGCTGTCGTTCATCGTGAGCGAGGAAGCGCTCCGCGATCCGGTGGGTGGCCCGGAGGTCATGCGTGGCCAGTGGCAGCGCCTGCTGGAGGTGGGCGCCTTGAGGAACGTCGAGGTTCAGGTCATGCCTGCCGGACGTGGGTTCCATCCGGGCAAGAACGACCCCTTCGTGGTCGTGGAGTCGAAGGAGCACCGGCGCCTCGGCTACTTCGAGTCCCAGGGGGTCGGGTGCGTCGTCCAAGATGCCCCCGAGGTCAGCGCCTTCGGGTTGCGCTATGGCAAGCTGCGATCGCAGGCCCTGAACGTCGAGGAGTCTGCGCGGCTCATCGAACGGATGGTGGGAGAGACATGAGCGTGGAGCAAGCGGCTGACGACGTGGACGGGCTCCGCTGGTTCAAGAGCAGCTACAGCGGATCGGACGGCGGCGACTGCGTGGAGGTGGCCGCTGGCCTGGACGCCGTGCACGTGCGGGACTCGAAGGCCGTAGGTGATGGGCTGGTGCTGCGGGTCGGCCGGGACAAGTGGGCGGCGTTCGTGGCCCTCGCGGCCGGGTAGGAGGCCAAAGGGCTCGAGCGGAACCGGCTCGTTCGCATCACTTGGGGTGACGCGAACGAGCCCGTTGTCATGCTGACGGCTCAGAAGAGGGCGCCCTCAACACCCTCACCGAAATCCGACTCACCTCGCGCGGCCAGCTTCCCGTCGCGCTTGCGCATCGCCTCGGCGGAGGGCGGAGGCATGTCGGCGTCCCTCGTCGGCTTCTTGTGCAGGCCGAGGTGGACCTCGTCCGCGTACGTCTGGTGGTTGAGCTGACGGAGGCGGTCGATGATCTCGGTACGTGCCAGGAGTCCGATGGTGTAGCGGGGACCCTGGTCGGTGTCGTGGAAGCCGTGGTCCAGCGGGACGGACTGGTGGGTGGGGTCGGCTGGGAGTGTCGCGCCGGTTTCGTCCAGAAGGTCGTGCCAGCCGTACGCCTCGATGGTGGCGCAGTCGATCTCCTTGTGGATACGGCGGAGTTCGATGATGTCGGGGTCCTGACAGGCGACGTCGTGGACGAGGTTGTAGGTGGCCGTGAGGCCGATGTTGCGGGCGAGCATGAGGTCGCGGCGATGGGTGTGGAGGGTGGTGCCGACGGTGCGGAGGGCGTCGGTGAGGGGCGGGCGAACGAGGGTTTCGAAGACGTCGGTAGGGGTGTAGCGGAGGTCGCCCTTCATCGTGGAGGCGCGGTCGAGGGCCCACCAGTAATGGGGGGCGCTACTGAGGGTGGCGAGGAGGGCGTGATCGTCGGAGGCGAAGATGCCGAGCACGTTCGAGTACACCTGTCCATTGGACACCATGACGGGCATCACGACCTTGCTGACGAGCGTGATGGCGATGCAGTGGTCCAAGTCCGACAACGCCTTTACCATCGCTGGGCGCTTCTCAGCGAACTGCCACCAGTAGTCCCGATAAACCTTGCGGTTGTTCTCGTCCCGCTCAGGCTTGACCTCCCTCTGAACCTGCTCGTAAGCCCGAGGAAACAGCTCCGCCCTCTCCTCTGGCCAGTCATGGAAGTTGATGACCCACCGATCCGTGCCATGCTCCGGATGCGTGTTGATGTCCTGCCCATTGAGGTATGGGAACAGCACCTCCCGATACCGCTCATCCTCCGCGATCCACTCCTGCGCCGTTTCCTCGGGCAACGTAAAACCGAGACCGAGAACGATTGAGCCCTGGTACGACACCCCCGCGTTCCCCGCCAACGGCTCCGCCCATGATGTCACCCGCGTCGCCGGGTTCAGCCCGGTGGAGATCCCGATGGGCACCGCGACACCGCCCAGCACCCGGTCGGCCTCGCCCGCCACCAGGGCCTTGCTCGTCCACACCGCGCAGTACTCCAGTACGGCCGACGCCGACGGCCACGGCGCGCTCTTGACCGCCCGGCGGATCTCTACGCCCGCCGAGGCAAGCTGGTCGAGCCCCACCTCGCGTGTGTCGCCCTGGGCCAGCGTGTTCGTGGCGATGAGGCCCGACTGTCCGCCACCGTTCAGCAGGTCGTGCACCCTCAGCTCGAAATACGCGACCAGGTCCGCGCTCCCCCGGCGCCCCGCCGCCAGATGGTCAACGACGTACTCCCGGTACGACTCCCCCAACGCGCCGGTGAGCTTCTGGCCTCCCAGGAACGGCGGGTTCCCCACAATCGCATCGAAGCCACCCCGCAGCGAGAACACCTCCGGGAACGCCAGCGGCCAGTGCAGCGCCCGCCGCTCCAGCGCCCCCTCCGGAAGTTCCGCCGCCAGCCACTTCTCCGCCGTGGCCAGTGCCTCGCGCACCACCTCCGCGTCATCCTCAACGCCGTCGGCCATAATGCGCTGGACGATCCAGGCCGCCTGCGGGAACAGGTCCCGGACGCGCTCGCCGCCGTTCTGCGCATACCACTCCACGCGTCCTGATGCGCATGTTGCCAGTGCCGCTCCCGTAATCAGGTCGCCTACCAGCCGCAAGCGCTCCGAGTGCCGGTTGACCTCGGCCAGCCGCTCCCGCTTGGTGCGGAGAGCGAGCAGGTCAACGCCCTTGATCGCGGTGATGGCCAGACGCTCGCACGTCAGCTGGTCCACCAGCTCCCGGGCCTGCTCGGCAAGAATGTCCGACTGCTGCCTCGGCTTCAGATGTACGGCCTGTATCTGCTCCATGCTGTGCACACCGAGCAGTGAGTCCCCCACCACCAGACGGTCGTCCAGGAACGTGAATGGTCGCTTCGGGTCCATGGAGACCAGCCACAGCGAGAGCTTGGCCATCTCCACGGCCATCGGGTTGATGTCCACCCCGTACAGGCAGTGCTCGATGATCTGGCGACGGGCCTCCACCACGACCGGGTCCTGTTCCGCGTCGGCGGCCGTCGCCGCGTCCACCCCGCGCCCCGCCCGGTACACCATCGCGTCCGTGCGCCCCTCGGACTCCCACGCCTCGATCAGTCGGTCGCCCAGGTAGCGGCAGGCCGCGACGAGGAACGCCGCCGAGCCCACCGCGATGTCCGCGACCTTCAAGTCGAGGATCTGCTCGGAGGGCTTCAGACGCCACTCCCCCGTGTCCGCCGTCTGGAGTGGGCCCGGCTCGTACACCAGCGGCTCCAGCGCGTGCAGGACGACCTCCTCCGCGAGGAAGCGGGGCGTGTAGTGCGTGCCCGTGTTCCTGCGCAACGAGGACTCGGTCACGTACAGGGCGCCGTTCGGGATGACCATCGGCAGGTCCCGCAGGTCGGCGCGGAGGATGCCGATGAACGGCAGGAGTCGGGCCCTCAGGTCCGGGTCCTTGGTCACGGCGTTGATGCGGCGCTGCGCCTCGTGCGCGTCCTCGGCGCCGAGCGGGGCGAGCTTCTTCTCCAGCTGGCCCGCCGTCGCCGGCGGCTTCGGGTCCTTCCACTTCTCGTGGATGGCCTTCGCCAGGGCCTTGACCGACCCACCCGACTTCGCCGCCAGGGACTCCAGTTCCCGAAGCGGCACCTCGTGCTCCAGGCCCTCCGGCCCGATGAGGCCCACCATGTGCTCAGTTGCACGACGCCCGTCGAATGACAGCAGACCCTCGTAGACGTAGCCGATCTGCTCGACGTCCAGAGCGCGGAAAGTGAGGGTGCGGACCTCGCGGTCCTTGCCCTTGCCGACGCGGACCTCCTGGACGGCCTGGAGCATGTGGAGCACCGTACGGTCATCGATCGGGAGGAGAGGGGTGGTGCGCTCCAGCCAGGGGTACGTGTCGGGGTCGAAGATCGAGCCGTCGTACGCGGGCAGGCGGAAGCCGGAGCCCGGGTGGTCCACTCCCCCATAGACGGCGTGGAACAGCGCGATCAGCCGGTGCCACGCCGACGTCGTGTGCTCCAGCGACGTCTCGCCCTCCTCGTCCGCCCGCGCCTTGAGCTCGTCGCGCAGAAAGCGGGCCGAGTACGAGCGCGCGTACACCTCGTTGTCGGCGGGGAGCAGGCCGCGTTCTTCCGCGAACAGGAGGAAGACGATGCGCATCATCACGGCTACCGCACCTCGGTAGACCTCGTTGGCGGTGACGCCCGACGCATGCAATCCCAACGCACCGTGCTCGACAGCGCGGACGTCGGCCCGGCCGATGGCGTCGACGAGGAGTTCCACGGCCTGCCGGACCTGGACACCGAGCGCCTCGGTGACGTCCTCACCCGCGGCGAGGCTGGCCTTGAGCAGGCCGACAAGGGTCTCGGGTTCCGCGTACTCGAAGAAGCGGCGGCGGCGCAGCAGGGAGACGAAGGCGCGGACGACGTTGCGTTCGGCGGCCTCGTTCCAGCCGATAGAGTCGAAGACTGCCGTGGAGGTCACCCCGCCGATCGGCGCCCAGACGAGGCACCACCAGCGGCCGTCGGTGACGAGGCCTACGGGGACGCCGTGGTGGCGCAGGAGGCGGGCGAGGCGATCGGCGGGGGCTGCGGCCCAGTCGCCGCCACCGCCCGCTCGGGTGGTGGGCGCGGTGCCGGCCGGGACCGTCATGCCGAGCAGCCGGACCCGCTTGGCGGCGGCCTCGGTGCTGGGCTCGGCTGCCAGATCGGTGCCCGGGTCGACGAGGGCGAAGTCGGGGCGTACGTCGGTGTTGTGCTCGGGGACGCGCAGGGTGAGGCGGTCCAGGCCGTGGTGCTCGGACTCGCCCACACGGAGTGTCAGGGCGTCGTTCCAGCCGAGGAGGCGGGACAGGATGTAGGCCACCCATTCGTCACGGCCAGCGGTGGTGTCGGTCTGCCAGTCGGCGTGGCGGGCGCGCAGCCGGGCGCGCTCGTCCTTCTCCAGGGCGTCGAGCTGGGGCCAGGCCCGCAGCAGGACGGGCATGGTGAGGAAGGGGCCGGAGACCTCGGTGAGATCGAGCCACTCCTGGTGCTGTGTGCGGCCGTCGGCGGCCTGGGCCTTTGCAGCGGCGAGACCACGGTTCGTGGTGCGGCGAGGGCGGCTCATCGGCGGGCCTCCTTGGCGGGGATGACGAAGACGACTGCGGCGGGGAAGAGGTGGGAGCGGGGCTCGCGGTAGCGGGCGGCGATGGCGGCGAGTTCGCGGTCGCGCTCGGCGGGCAGGCCGTCGAGCCGGTCCTGCCAGCGACGGCGGTCGTCCTCGAACTGGCGGCGTTCGTGGCCGGTCAGCTCGTGCGTGGACAGCAGCGCGAGCTGTTCGCCGTCGCCGTCGCCCTCCTCCTTGAGTTTGGCTCGCAGAGTGGCCTCGAAGCGGTCGAGTGTGGCAGTGATGCGGCGCTCCTCCTCGGCCCTGCGGTCGGCGAGCCGGCCTTCCAGTTGGCGGCCGAGTTCGGAGGCGCGCGCCTCCAGGGACTTGTAGAGGGGGTCCCTGAGCTTCGGCCAGGCCCCGGTCAGCTCCTGGCGCAGGTGCGGAGCGGCCTCGGCGCCCGCGGTGAGTGCGCGGGAGAGGACCCTGCCCTGGTCGCCCACGGACTCCCAGCGGCGGAAGCGTCCGGTGTCGCCGAACCAGCCGCCCGCGTGGAGGACTTCCTCGTGCAGGCGGGTGCCGTCGGTGCCGACGAGGACGTACCGCGCGTAGGCGGAGACAAGGGTGGTGGTGACGGCCGGGTCGTCGGAGACGACGGCGGTGACGCGGCTGAGGCCGACCGAGTCGGCGTTCCAGACGGCGGCGGTGAGCAGCCGCGTCGAGAGGGCGACGAGCGGGTGCTTGAGGTGGGCGAGCACCACGTCGTCGCCGCCGTGCGCGGCGACGGCCGGCGAGAAGGTCAGGGGGCGCTGCTCGCCGTCGCGCAGCTTGTGGGCGAGGCCGCGGGTGGCTCGCTCCCAGCTGCCGGAGAGCGGCTGTACGTCGAACAGGTCGCCGGGCTCGAAGTCCTGGTCGTACGCGGGCAGGAGCGGGGGCTGGTGGTCGAGGGCGAGGGCGGTGTCGACGACGCGCTTGACGTTGGCCGGGGTGAGGCCGAGGGCCGAAACGGTCTCCTCGTACTGGTCGGCGAGCTTCTTCGTCTGGGCCGTGACGTTCTGCTCGGGAGCGACCTCGCCGCCGGTGCGACGGCCCTTGATCGGCCTGGGCTTGGCGTTCTCGATGTCGACGGGCGCTGTGTCGCCGGTCATACGGCGCTGCACCGCGTCGGCGAGGACGGCGTTCACAGAGCCGAGGTCGTGCTCCATGCGCGCGACCTTCTTGGCGACGCGGGAGAGGAACTCCAGGTCGGCCTCGTAGGAGCCGGCCTGTGCCTGCTGCCATCCGGAGCCTATGAAGTGGGTTATCTCCGGGTCCTTCTTCTGACCCCAACGGTCGATGCGGCCTATTCGCTGCTCGAGCTTGTTGGGGTTGAAGGGTATGTCGTAGTTGATGAGGCGATGGCAGTGGTTCTGGAGGTCGATGCCCTCGCCGGCCGCGTCGGTGGCGAGGAGGATGCGGACCTTGCCCTCGGGCCGGGACGGATCGGCCTGGAAGCCGAGGCGGATGCGTTCCCGCTCCTCCGTGCTCAGGCCGCCGTGCAGGCGCTCGACGCGGCCGCCGTCGGTGAGTTCCTCCTGCTGGAGGAGGTCGAACAGCCACTCCTGCGTGTCGCGGTACTCAGTGAAGATTACGACCCGCTCGTTGGTCCACGTCTTTCCGTCGAGGCGGCAGACGGCCTTGAGTGCGTTGATCAGGGCGTCGGCCTTGGAGTCGGGTGCGGACTCGTGGGTGAGGGCCCAGCGTTCCATGTGCTGGAGAAGGTCGAGTTCCCGGCCGTCCTCGGCGGGGGTGAGCGAGGTGGAGCGCGTCAGGGCGTCGTCCTCGGCGTCGACGAGGCCGGAGTCGTCGAGGTCGGCCACGAGGTCGGCGAACTCCTCCAGCCATTCGGGGACGTCAGCGGCGGCCGAGCGGCTGCGCGCGGGGCCGGTGTCGTCCAGGTGGGAGAGGTAGACCTGGACGGTGTGGAGGAAGGCGGCCGGGGAGGAGAAGAGGCGCTTCTTCAGCAGCAGGGTCACCAGGTCGGCGGCGCGACGCCCGCCGCGGGCCTGCGGTGTGAGCTTCTTGCGGCGCAGCTCGGCGAAGGATCCCAGCAGCTCGTGGATCTCGCGTTCCTGCGGCGTGTAGTCGACAGAGAGTTCGAGGGTCTTGCGCGTGCGGAAGCGGGGCGAGCCGTCTGCGTTGGTGACGGTCGACTTCAGGCGGCGTACGACCGTGTCCTTCAGCGCTTCCTTGTCGGGGTCGACGCCGCGTGCGAAGCGTTGGTCGTCGATGAGTTCGAGCAGCGCGGTGTAGGACTCGGGGTAGCCGTTGTGCGGGGTGGCGGAGAGGAAGAGGCGGTGCTCGAAGTGCGGGACGAGGCGCCGGATCAGCTTGGTCTGCTGGGAGTCGACCGCGTACACCTGCTTGGGCGCGGCAGGGGCGACGTGGTGGGCCTCGTCGAGGACGAGCAGGTCGAAGAAGCGCTTGTGCTCGCCCTTGCCGCTCTCTTCCGGGGCGCCGATGACCTCGTCCAGGAGGCGCTGGGCCTTCTGGCCGCGCAGCCAGGGCAGGGAGACGATCGTGAGCGGGTGCACCCGGAAGGGGTTGGCGGCGGTGCCGTGGGTGCGGCGCAGCCTGGCGCAGTGCTCGGAGTCGACAATGGTGAACTCCAGGCCGAACTTCTCGGCCATCTCGTCGCGCCACTTGAGAGTCAGACCCGCCGGGCAGACCACCATGGCCCGGCGTGCACGGCCGCGCAGCAGCAGTTCCTGCACGACGAGGCCCGCTTCGACGGTCTTGCCGAGGCCGACGTCGTCGGCGAGGAGGAGGTTGACGCGCGGGGCGCCGACGGCGCGGGAGACCGGCTCCAGCTGGTACGGCTCGACGGCGACGCCGGAACGGAACGGTGCCTGGAGCGTCTTGGCGTCGGCGGAGGCGACGGCGGACCAGCGGATGGCGTCGAGGAAGGCCGCGAGGCGGTTCGGGGAGTCGTACGTCCCGGTGGAGGCGTCGGGGAGGGAGCCGGCGGGCAGCACTCGGCGGCCGGGCTCGACCTCCCAGATGACGGAGAGGGTGTCCCCGAAGCGGCCGTCGGCGACGGACTGGAGGTGAACGAGCGTGGCTGAACGCCGCGCTCCACGTTCCCCCTCCCCTTCCCCCTGCTCGCCGTCGGGCGGTGACGGCTCGACGCGAGCCACGACCCAGGACTGGCCGCGCACTTCGACGAGTTTGCCCTCTTCCGGAAACTCCTCCGTCTCTTTCCGTTCCGTCTCGCGCTGGGCTGCCGGTGTCATGGGCGCTGATCCCCTCGGTCCGTCCTGGCGCCGTTCGTAGACATGTGTGCCCTGTCTCCCACCCGAACAACGCGACCGCAGGTTATCACCCATCAGACTGTGAACATAGATTACAAGCTCGATATCTAGGCGGACTTGTCGTCGCGTCAGGCCATGCGGTCGAGCCGCTTCAACAGGCCGTGCGAACGGCCGCGGCGGGGGTCGCCAACGGGCATGTCCCTGGCCTCGTCCTCGGCCAGGCGGCGCAGCAATTCCGCGGCAGCATGACGTTCTCCCAGGCGGACCAGCAGCACGGCGATTTCGTAGCGCGTGTCCAGGACGGCGGGGTCCTCCGGGCCGAGGAGGCTGCGCTGCTCGGCAAGGACCGACTTCAGCTCGTCGAGGGCCTCGCGGGTGCGGCCGAGTGCACCCGTACACAGGGCGGCCCCCACTCGGGCGGCGAGGAAGTCCACGTGCCCGAGGCCGGGGGCGGCCATGAGCTCCGCGTATTCCTCCAGCGCGCGGGCGGGGCGGCCGGACAGGCGCAGAGCGGCGATCTCGGCCAGCCTCGGGTGTGTGAGCGTTGTCGCAGCCGTGTCGGGCACCCATGCGGAGAGCAGCGCGCGCACCTCCACAGCCGAGCCGGGCCGGTCCTCCGGATTCTTCTCCAGCAGCCCCTCCACCAGTTTCCGCAGGCCGGCAGGGATTCCGTGGCGGTGGCCGGCGAGCGGCGGCACGGGTTCGTTCGCGTGCTGGTGGTACAGCATGAACTGGCTGCCCTCGGTGAACGGCGGCCTTCCGGCAAGGAGTTCGTAGAGGACGCAGCCGAGCGAGTAGAGATCGCTGGCCGGCACGGTTCTGCCAACAGCCTGTTCAGGCGCCATGTAGATGACGGTGCCGGGTGTGGCATTGGCGGCGGTGAACCGGGTCTCGCCAGGACGGGGCTCCAGAGCCGCGGCAACACCGAAGTCGAGGACCTTCACCTCGCCGGACGGAGTGATCATCAGGTTGGACGGCTTGAGGTCACGGTGCACGACGCCCTGACCGTGCGCGTAGGCCAGGACGTCGGCGACGCTCCGGGCGATGCCGGCGGCGCGGTCGACGGGCAGCGTGCCCTCGTCGTCCAGGGTTGCGTCCAGGCCGCGGCCCGGGACGAGCTCCATGACGAGGTACAGCTCGCCTTCATGACTGCCGTGGTCGTACACGGCCGGTATGCCCGGGTGGCTGAGCCGGCTGGTCAGGCGGGCCTCGCGGAGGAAACGGCGCTCCGTGAGCTCGGAGCCGTAGCCCCGTGGTGCGATGAGCTTGACCGCGACGTGGCGCCCGTGGCCGGGGTCGTATGCCTCCCAGACGACACCCATGCCGCCTCGGCCCAGCTCACGCGTGAGCTCGTACCGCCCCAGGCTTCGCCGCATTGCGCCCGTCCCCAGTCCCCGGCGCCGGTGGCGCCCGCCACACCCCTACGACCGGAGCACTGCGGTGTACTCGATCGACAATGTCATCCTCTCACCGATCACAGCGGCCGCGGACCCTGCGGGACCAGGAAGGGTCGGCGGGGATCCTCGGGAACGCCCCGACGGGTGGCCTGCGCGGGGTCCGATTCGGGAAGGAAGGGGGCGAGAGCGGCGTAGACCTCGGTGGCGGAGGAGGGCCGGTCGTCCGGGCGCTTGGCGAGCAGGGCCGTCACCAGCTGCTGCAGAGAGCCTGGAACGTCCACTCCAGCACTCTCGATCAGGGGCGGGGTCGCGGTCAGGTGCTCGGAGGCCAGGAGCGCGGGCTGATCGGTGGAGAAGGGCGGGGCACCAGCGAGCATATGGTGCAGGAGGCAACCCACGGCGTAGAGATCGCTGCGGCCGTCGAGCCGGCCGTGACCCGCGAGCAGTTCCGGCGAGGCGCAGAGGATGTTGCCGATCCCCTCCCCGGTCATGGTCAGGCGGGGGTCCGCGTCGGTCAGCGACTTGACCAGGCCGAAGTCGAGGATCTTGACGACGCCGTCGCGCCGGATCATGACGTTCTGCGTCTTGAGGTCACGGTGCACGAGACCGGCGGCGTGGGCGGCGGACAGCCCGGCGCACAGCTGGGCGGCGACGGAGGTGGCAGAAGGGACGTCGAAGCGTCCGTCCTCCTGCTGGTCGAAGAGGTACTCCAGCGTCGTGCCGTCGACGAGCTGCATCACCAGACAGCAGATCTCATCGGTGATCGACGCGTCGTACACCGTGGTGACATTGGGATGGTCAAGGCGAGCAGCGGCCTGAGCCTCCCTCCTGAACCGGGCCAGCGCTTCCTCGCGACTTTGGGGTACGGCCAGCAGTTCCGCCGCAATGGTCTTCACTGCCACGGGCCGCTCAAGATACAGGTCCCGCCCCCGCCACACCTGTCCCATCACGCCTCGCCCGAGCACGGTCCGGAGCTCATAGCGGTCACGCAGCACCATTCCAGGCGCGAAGCTCTGCATATCTCCCACCCTCCACACTTCCTGCACAGCGACGCTACAGCCATCTCTGTGAACAAAGTCAATGAGCGTAGTAGCCTGCCAGGTACTACGGCTGCTGGGACGCCGACCAACCCAGCCCGCCAAGGACCCCGGAGACCCCCTCGATGAGCACATCCAACGCCGTACCGGTCAGCCTGGCCGAGATCGCTCGGATCGCCGGCGTGGGACGCGCGGCGGTGAGCAACTGGCGCCGTCGCCACGACTCCTTCCCGTCCCGCATCGGTGGCACCGACGTCAGCCCTCAGTTCTCACTTGCCGAAGTCGAGAAATGGCTCCGGGACAACGACAAGCTCAAAGACGTGGGCGGGCGCGAGTTCCTCTGGCCCCGGTTCGAGGCCCTAGGGAGCAGAGACGAGTCGGGCCTCGCCATCGCCGAGTCGGCACGTCGCATGCGCACACCCCGGGCACGGACTGCCACTCCGAACCTTTCAGTCGAAGCTGTGGAGTTGATCGGGGAAGCTGCGAGACTCGGAAGAAGCGAAGGCCCACGGGAGACCTTCGAGTTCCTGCTCCAGAGATGGCTGGACACTCACGTAAGGCAACTGAGCACCACACCTCCCCAACTGGCCGTGCTCATGACCCGTATTGCTCTTGGTACCCGCCTCGGGAAGAACGACCGAGGACTCACCGTCTTCGACCCGGCTTGCGGCACAGGTCATCTCTCGGCTGCGGCAGCGCAGGAGTACGACGGTCCGGATCTGCGCCTCCTCGGCTGCGAACGGGACCCGGCTCTCGCCGCTCTCGCCTCCGCCAGACTCGGATTCGCGATCGAAGGCCGGGACGTCCGCGTGGAGTTCGCCACAGCCGACGCCTTGCGCGACGATCCCTTCACCGACCTGCGCGCAGACATCGCCTTGTGCAACCCGCCATTCAATGAACGCGACTGGGGGTACGAGGAACTCGCCACAGACCAACGCTGGACTCACGGCCTGCCACCACGCACCGAGCCTGAACTCGCTTGGGTGCAGCATCTTTTGGCACATGTGAGACCGGGCGGCAGTGCCGTCGTCGTCCTCCCACCGGCCGTCGCTTCCCGGAAGGCGGGCCGTCGCATTCGAGGCTCGCTGTTGCGCACGGGCACGCTTCGAGCAGTCGTCGCGCTACCGCCAGGGAGCGCGCAGCCACACAGCGTTTCGCTCCAACTGTGGGTTCTGCGGGCCGCCCCGGAAGGTTCTGCCGCGGGACCGACCGGCCAGGACGCGCTCCTGGTCGATGCGACGCAGTTCGGCAAGGCCGGGGCTCGCGAACCCGGCCCGGAATGGGAGGCCCTCACCAACTTCGTTCTCGCAGCCGTCGCTGAGCTCGACAGGCCGGACCGTGCACTGCCCGAAGGTGCCGTACGCGTGTCCCTCCTCGACTTGTTGGACGACGAGGTGGACGTCACACCGGGCCGCTACACCGCATCGAGCGCCGAGCCATCCGGGGTCGAACTCGCCGCCTCGTGGGAGGATTTGGCTGGCTCACTGAGCGAACTCGGCAATCTCATGAGGCACCTTTCGAAGCTCGACTTCGCAGGTGACGAGCCACGGACGACAGCCACGGTGGGTGACCTCGTCAAGGCCGGCGCCCTCACGCTGCGCGCCGGACAGCAGCCCTCGGACACCTCAGCACCGGACCGCGACCCCGCTGTGCCGCTGCTCACCGTTCCTGACCTACTGACGGACGGCGCGCCCAGCGGAATGATCCCTCCAGGTTCGGCACACACGGTCGCCGAGCCGGGTGACGTGGTGGTTGCCGGGGTCGTCCGGGCCTTCAAGGCGTGGGTGCACGAGGGCCCTCCGGTCGCCCTTGGCCCTCAGCTCTACGCACTGCGCGTCGACCCGGACAAGCTCGACGCCCACTTCCTCGCCGGCTGCCTGCGTGCTCCGGCCAACGGCCGCCAGGCGGGCACGCATGCTTCCAGCTCTTCTCGCGTCGACATCAGACGCCTGAACGTGCTCCAGCTCCCCCTGGAGGAGCAGGCCGAATATGCTGAAACCTTCCGCCGCCTCACAACCTTCGAGCAACTGCTGACGCGGGCGGAGTGCGTCGGCAAGGGGTTGGTGAACGATGTGAGCGACCGGCTCGCAGCGGGCGGACTGACGGCAGGTCGATAGTTCCGGATGTCACTGAGCAGTGACGCGTGCCGGGCACATCCGCCGACAGCGTGCACCCCTGCAGCTTATGCGGCACCCGGGTCAGCGCACCGCTCCTCGGCATCGACCCTCACCTCGGCGCACACGTCTACGACGTGGCCAGAGAAGGCCACGGGGAGCTCCTCGGCCAGAGCCAGGCAGTCCTCGATGACCCGCAGGGCAGTATCGATCTCTCCGAAGGCGAGCCGACACTCGGCCGCCCGCTGCCGGGCCACTGCCGGTGCAGCCAAGGCATTCTCGCCCTCGCCCGGTGTGAGGTCGCCCGCCAGCCAGTCGTAGAGCACTGCCGCGTCACCGCACTCCCCTGCCAGCCGAGGCGAGGCGGCCCACGGCCTCGGCCGGCTCCCCTGATGCGCGCGACACAAACACCGGCGGCCGCACGCCGACACATTCCGCACAAGCCAGCGCAGCGCCAGGCCGAATCCCCGAAGCCGACCGCCCACACCGCACCCACACCACACACCATCAACGCCCAGACGTAGAGAAGGGAAGTAGACGAGGGGAAGTCTGGCAACTCACCGGGCAAAAAAGCGTGCGTGAGCTCGGGTGACTCCCGCTTCCGGGTGCCAGTGGTGCTGGTGATTGTGCGGGGAATGGTGTGGGCAATCGCGGGCGGGATAGTGCGAGCGTTGCACGGGAAAGGCGTCGGTACAGGGTTGTGTGCGCCACCGGATGGCCAAACAAACCGGCGCCAGCAAGGTCGCGGTCAATCTCTGGTACGCCATGCGTGCCAAGCAGCCGAAGGCCGCGCGCCACCGGCACGTGCACGGGTGAATGTGAGGCTCCACCAGCAGCCTCGCGTGGTGAGTTCCGCTGTCGACTGTGGTGAGTTGGGTTCGTAAACGTGGTGAGTTCAAGACTCTGGATTCCTGCCTGCCCGCTCGCTCTCCCGCTCTCTGTCCGGGCAACCGGAATGGGCCCTGTCACCAGGCATGGTGAGCGACAGACCCTCCGCGCCGAGGACTGCGGAAACTCACCACGGACGCGGATGCCCAACCGCGATTTCAAGCAGGTTCCGGTGGTGAGCGAATCGGTGTGGCGCCGAGCTCCACAGCGACAACACCTGATCGCTTCGCTCCCAGGAGCCCTGGTATGCCCCCTCTTCGACGCGTTCCGGTCCGTGCGGCCGCACTGAACACCAGCCGCTGCGTGCTATGCGCAGCGCTTCTGTCGCCACGCCGCGCACCGCGCACCGCGCGTCTCGCTCGCCCGGATCGGGGTATGGACGGCCCTCATGGCCGGCCCGATAGCGCTGGTCGTCGCCTGCGCAATGCACTCCGCACGCTGGGCGGGGTCCCACGGAGCAAGGTCCGCTACGACAACCTGAAGGCCGCCGTCGCCCGGGTGTTGGGTCTGAGCCGGGCAAGGGTGGAAGCTGACCGGTGGATCGCGTTCAGATCACATTTCGGGATCGAGAGCTTCTACTGCCGGCCCGGCATCGAGGGCGCCCACGAGAAGGGCGGTGTGGGGCGGTCCTGGGCGCTGCTCCTGAGACGGCGGCCCCGGCGAAGCCCACGGGCGGGGTCAGTCCTTTGACAAGGCGGCCGGAGGCCCATTCCTGTGCGGCTTGTGGGTCGGCCAGGACCGCGTGGAGGGTCGCCTCGACTTCGTGCTGCACGTCCTCGGTGACGGGATGGCCGGCCTCGGCCGTGAGCCGCCTGGCTTGCCGGGCCAGTTCGCCCACCAGCTGGTGCTGGGGAAGCCGGGAACCGCTTGCCTTCATCCCTGTCGCGCCCCAGCTGGTTGCCGAGTTCCACGGCGACACAGCCGTCGATCGGGGCCGCTGGCGCCACCCTGTACGCCTCCACCGGCTCCGCATCGACATGGGCCCTAACGACGTTCCTGCCCACGGGTCGTAGCGGGTCCCCGACGCACGGGCGACGGTTCGAACCGCCACATCAAGCCCCGCGCCTGGGAGGAACATCAGCTTCAGGGATTGGCCCGCCGGGCATCTATTCAGAGACACATGTAGCGGCTGGACCGCGCCTGCCCAACGTGGATGTCGAGGACGAGAGGCTGCGCACCAAGGTCGACGACGAACCGAGGGACGCGGAACCGGATGAGAACGGGAAGCTGGTGAGGGCGTGAGCTCCGAGCAATTTCGATGCCCGCCAACTACCCCTATCCACAAGGCAAGTTGTCGAGGCCTAATAGTCTTGCGCGGCCATGGAGCCGCATGGCGTACGGGGGACTTATGGAGACGAAGGGAACCTTGGGGCCGCCGCCGCTGCCGGTGCCGCCACCTGAAGGGAAGAGCGTCGATCTGCGCGTCGGCAAGCGGATGCTGTGGGTGGGGGAGGCTGCTTATCCGCTGCACAACCTTGCGCGGGTGAGGACTGCCGAGTTCAAGCCCAGACGCTGGCGGGCGTTCGGGTACTTCGTGATCGGGGGCCTTATCGCGTACCTCGCCCGTCCGGTCCCCGAGCTGCGAGTCGTCGGCATCGGTCTGGTGATCGTTCTGTTCGCATGGTTCCTGAAGGTGCTGACGTCGCCGAGCCAGTATGCGCTTGTCATCGAGACGTGCGGCGAGGCAAGCGCGTGGGTGACGCTGCCCGACCGCGAGCGGCTTCGGCAGCTCGTCGCTGACATCGTGGAGGCCGTTGAGAACCCGGAGAAGGAGCTGCGCGCGAGGGTGGAAACCATCAATTTCAACCGCAATAACTACGACTACGGCGACAAGGTCAACATGTACGGCGGTTTGGGCAACGTGGGGGTGCAGAAGAAGTGAGCGGTGACACCGTCAACATGAACGGCGGGACCCACAACATCGGGATCCAGCACCAGCACTCCGGCGGGGCGCAACCGGCGCCCCCGGCTCTCCTCGAAGCGATCGCGGAACTGTCGCGCCTCCTGAAGGAACTGCGCGATCAGGGGGTCATGCCCGCAGCCGCGCAGGTCATCGACAACTCCTTGCCCGTGATCTCCTCGCAGGCGAGCCCCCCGGAGGAGCGGCGCGGCGCCCTGATTGCCGTAGCCAGCATCGCCCAGAGCCTTGGAGCCCTGGGGACGACGGTCGTCGATGCGGTCGACAGGGTCCTTGGGCTGCTGGGTCCATAGGGCGGCCCGCGACGCGCCCGGTTCGCTGGCGACGCTCGACGTGGGCCCCAACGACGTGCCCGCGGAGCGTAGCGGAGTCCCTGGCAGATGCGTACGCGCCCCGGGCCAGAGCGGCGACCCCGGGGCGCGATGGCGGGGCTTGTGAAGCGGACACCAGATGGTGAACCCCGCCGGGTCACAATATCCACTTCCGCTCGCGAGCGGATCCGTTGTCCCTCCAGAGCGCAGAAGCGAGCCCGTGGACGTGCGAAGTGGCACGGGCCCGCTCCTTGCGTAATCTCGCGTCCTGTCAGGCGAGACGCCTTCACGCTATGAAGAGTCGGCAGACAAGGCGACCCGGAGGTGTGCAGATGGGGCCAGCCGGTGGACGATCACCAGAGCACAGCGGTCCGGCTGGGCTCCATTCCGGCAGCTGCTACGCGTCGTCGTCGGGTCCGTGGTGGAGGTAGTCGTAGGCGTGGCAGGCCTTGCCCCAGAGCTCGGCGGCGCGGTCGTAGCCTTCCTGGGCGATGAGCCTGGCGTAGAGGTCGGGGAAGTTGCGGCCGGTGCTGTCGCCGCCTGGGTCGTCGTCCATGGCTTCGGCGAGTGTGTACGGGTCGGCGTCGACGCGAGCGGCCAGGTGGTCGCGGTCGGGTGTGTAGTCGCCGACGGCGATGGTGGTTCCTTCGACGTGCTGCGTGTTGTGCATCTGGCGCCGCAGGCCTGCGGCGACGTCTTCGGCCTGGCGCTCATGCTCGTACGGGCCGAGGCGGACCGGGTCCAGTTCGGGCCGGGTGAGGATGACGGCGTAGCCGAGGGGGTCGGTGTAGCGGACGGGCCGGCCGAGTTCGTGGGCGAAGCGGATCTCGGCGCGGGTGGAGTCACCGATGTAGCCTACGGGGTTGACGACGAGGACCTCGTCGGCGGCGCGGATCTTCCACCGGTGGAGGTCGTCCAGCTGCTGCTTGAGTTCCTCGGCGCGCTGCGAGTTGCTCCACAGCGGGTGCGGCGCTTCCATGTCGCAGCCGGGGGGCGAGGACGATGCGGCTGGCGGCGGTTTCGCGGAGGTTGGCCTCGGCAAGGTCGGCCCAGAAGCGGGTGGAGCCGCACAGGCAGACGATGGTGGGCCGGTCCGACGGGTGGTCGACGGACAGCGGAGCGGCCGCTGTGGCGTCGCTGCGGCGGGCCCAGGCCGGATCGAGTTGTTGAGTGGGCAGGGTGAGTTCGTAGTCGTCGTCTTCGAGGTCTTGGGCGTAGTAGGTGACGCCGCAGCTGTCGCAGCTGACGACGTAGACGGTGTGCGCGGGTCGAGGCTCATCGGTTTCTCCGGGGCCCGGGCGCTCGGTGGTTGGGGTGGGGAGGCCGGGGGCGGCCGGCTGAGCGTGGCGACCTGGCGGCCGCCCCGGGGCGGGGTCAGTTGGAGACGCGGATCGGCATGATCAGGTAGGTCAGTGAGTCGTCATTGGGGGCGTTGCCGTCCTTGTCGGTGCCGGTGAGCAGGGCGGGCTTGGTCGGGCTGACGATGCGGAAGCGCACGGTGTCGGAGTCGATGGCGCCCAGGCCGTCCAGCAGGAAGGCCGGGTTGAAGGCGATGGTGAGCGGGGCGCCGGTCTCGGTGGTGAAGTCGGCGTCGATACGGTCGTGGGCCTGGGCGTCGTCGCTGCTGCCGGCGGTCAGCGACAGGGTGCCCTGGCTGAAGTGGAGCTGGACGGCGTGGCCGCGTTCGGCGACGAGAGCAACCCAACCCGCTTGAGCGCCACGGTCAGTTCGGCGCTGTCGATGACGGCGGTGGCTTCGAACTCGGTGGGCCACAGCGTCCTGTGGTCGGGCAGATTGCCGTCCAGGGCGCGCATCGTGGTGCTGCGGGTGGGGCTGGCCATGCCAAAGACTCCCTGGCTGGTGGGGAGGGCGAGGTCGACCTGTTCGGCGTCGGTGAGCATCTTGGCGGCGTCGAGCAGGGCCTTGGCGGGGATGACGGCCTGGCCGCTGGTGGTGTCGCTGGTGGGGGTCCAGTCGATGGTGCGGACGGCGAAGCGGTAGCGGTCGGTGGCCGCGAGGGTGAGCTTGCCGTCGGCGACGGTGAGGTGGATCCCGGTCAGGATGGGCAGGGTGTCGTCTCGGCCGGCGGCGACTGCGACCTGGGCGACGGCTTCGGCGAGGTCGTGGCCGGTCGCGGTGCCGGAGGCGTCGCCGGGTTTGGGCAGGCTCGGGTATTCCTCGAGCGGGAGGGTGTGCAGGGTGTAGCGGGTGCTGCCGGAGGTCACCACGAGCCGGGGGCCGACGAGTTCGAGGTCGAGCGGGTGCTTGCCCTTGACGGCGCGGGTGATGTCGGACAGCAGCCGGCCGGGGACCAGGACGCTGCCGGCCGTGGTGGTGTCGGCGTCCAGGGTGGCCTGGGCGGACACCTCGTAGTCGAAGGCGGCGACGGTCAGCTTGCCGGCGGCGGCCTCCAGCTTGAGGCCGGCGAGGACCGGAACGGGCGGCCTGGCGGGCAGGGCGCGGGCCGCGTCGGCGACGGCGGAGGCGAACGGGGCCTGTTCGAGGCGCAGCTTCATCGTGGGAGTTCCCTTTCAGGCGGAGACGGCGATGGGGGCGGGGATGGTGAGGTGGCTGCGAAGGTGCTGGTTGCGGTCGTCCTCGAGCGCTGCTGTGACCTGGCTCTGGTCGGTCCAGGTGCAGGCGGAGCGGGTGGCTCGGTACGCGGCCCGGCCGGTGCAGTCGGCTTCCTTGGGCTTGCCGGTGGCGGTGACCTTGTGGGTGCAGACGGTCCCGTCGGCGTGGACGGGGCTGATGGTGGCGGTGATGCGGGCCATCAGGAACGGACCTCCGTGGTTTCTGTGTCGTCGGGGTGGTTGAAGAAGGGCAGCGGCTCGCCGCACACGGACGCCGGGGCGGCCGGTGGGGCAGGTGGCAGGACTGGCTCGGTGGGCATGGCAAGGTCGGCGACGGGTTCGAGGGCGAGCTGGCCGGCGGCGGCCAGGTCAGCGGCGCGGGTGAGCGCTGCGGTGACGCGGTGGTGGGCTCTGTCGTGGTGCAGGTGGCAGCCCTGACACATGGCGGCGAGGTTGTCCGGGCGGACGTCCTCGGGCTGGTGGTTGAGGTGTGCGGTGGTCAGGACGACGGTCGTGCCGGTGCCGTAGGCGGGCTGGCTCTGCCGGTTGGGGCAGCGCCTGTGATGGGTGCCGCGGCCGCACTGGCCGGTGCAGGCGCAGCGCCAGCCGGCGGCCTGCTTCGCGGCGAGGGAGATGGCCGGCCAGTCGGCGGGGTATCGGCTCTTGTTCTCCGGTCGGATCGGCATGGTCATGCCTCCTTCGGTTCGACGGCGACCAGGCGGCCGATCCGGGCGACGGTGTGGCCGAGGTGTCGGCCGGCGAGGTGGATCAGGTGGTCGGTGGTGATCTCCCAGGTGGCGAGCGGAAGGTCGACCAGTCCTGGCGGGGGGATGCTGCGGGCGTTGTGGGCGATGCGGATCAGGGTCTGGGCCAGGCGCTGGTTGTAGGCGGCCTGGGTCTCGGACTTGCGCTTGTCGGGTTCCAGGGCGGCCGCCCAGCGCGTCAGCGGCCGGCTCTCCCCCGCCTGGGGTCCGTGGCGCTGGGGTCGGTGAAGCTGCCAGGCCGGGTCGGTGTCCTCGGGGCGGGTGGCGGCGACGATCGCCTCTACTCCCCCGTCGGTGGTCGGCCGGGTGGTGTAGAGCAGCGCGTACGCGCCGAAGGCGGCGCCGCCGCCGGTACGGAGCAGGGTGACCCGCCCCGTACCGGCGAGCGACTGACCGCCGTCCGGTACGACGGATAAGGCGGCCATTGGCTACCTGGCCTGGCGCTGTGTGGGGACGGTCGGCCGCTTGTTGCCGCGGTCGTTCCAGGCGTCCATGATCTACTTCGGGATCGCGCCTCGGTCGCCGATCTCGTAGCCGTTCACGCGGGCCCACTCGCGGATTTCGTTGCGCCTCTGCTTGTGGCCCGGCGTGGTGCCGGCCGAGGGGGCTTTCGATGCGCCGTTCTTGAGGCGCCGGAGCTTGCCCTGGGCGGCGGCAAGCTGCTCCTTCGCTTCGTTGATCTCCCGTTCGGTCGCTTCGATCTCTGCGCTGTCACGCTGGAGCTGCAGCAGATCGGTGAGCCCGGCGCGGGTGCGCTGGGCCAGGTTCCGGATGCGGGCGGTGGGGTGGTCCTCGCCCCAGGCCAGGGCTGCGAGCGTGTGTACCAGTTTCGGGTCGAGGTCCGCCGTCGGGAGCGATCCGGCCTGAGACCGGGTCAGCTGCTCGGTCTCGGCGATGGCGACGATCTCACCGACCGAAACACCGGGCACCTCGGCGTGGATCGCGTCAGCGCTGCACCCCTGCTTGAGTCGCTCGATGACGAGGGCGCGGGCGGCGTCGTTCACTTCTTCTCCTCTCGTGCAATGAGGCCGAATTCGCGGCGGAGCTGGTAGCGCCGGTTGTGGGTCGTGCCGGCCCAGATCGCGTCACCGGCCTCCGTGGGGTGGTCCAGCGCCCAGGCAAGGCACGCCTCGCGGGTGGGGCATCGCATGCAGAACAGCTCGGCGGCGATCCGGTCTGTGGTGTTGCTGCTGCTCCACCACTCGGGGTCGACGTCAGGGCCCTGGCAGGGCTCGGCGCCGGTGAAACGGGGAAAGGGCGCAAGGCGGGCGCTCACGACGTCGCTCCGATCGGGCTGGCGAGGTGCTTGCCGCCCTTGCGGCCGGCGTGGAGGGGCGCGCCGCCGCGCTCCCCGGCGTGCTGGCCGGCACTCCGGCTGTCGTCGTGCCGGCTTGCGGAACCGGTCGGCAGCTGGCGCGCAGCTGAGCGTCGGGACTGCGCAGCTGCTGCGCAGCACCGTGTCGGTGCGCAGCACCGAGCTGGACGACGGGAGTTCGCCGGTCGTCGTCGCCTCGCAGTTCACCGGCGGTGGTGACCCGAGCGCAGGACTCGGCGCAAGGACGGTCGTGCGGTACTGCGCTGTCTCGTCGTCACGAAGGACGGTGCGAGCGGGCCGCGACCGACTCGGACCGTGCAGAGGGTGCAGTGCCGGTCGATGGCACGGTGGTGCGAGTCCAGGCCCATGTCACCGCGACGGGCCCCGAGGCGATCGGTGGCCGTTGGTCTACACGCTGACGATGACCGCCCGATCGGGCCTGTGGGAAGTCCCTCGCCGTTCATGCTGGCCCGAGGTGAAAACGGCTACGGCGGAGGCCCGCCCGAGTCCACGACCCACGCGACGTTGGGGAGTGCGGCGCAGTGAACTCCCAGATATAGCTGGCCGGGAAGCTGGCCGATCTCGATAACTCCCGGCTCGAGGCGCTCGGGTATGGGGAGACAAGGATCTGCAGGTCTCCCTGGTCGCGATCGTCGTCCGCAAGATCAGCCTGAAGTCCGAGATCGGGGCCCTGATCGGTCTCGTACTGGCGCCGCTGGGGATCTACCACTCCCGCGGAACCTGGCGAACCTCGTCGAGGATCACCATGCCGCTGCACCATCGTGCAGGTATGCCAGCCGCCCTCGTCCTGGGCACGAATCGCGGCGTCCAAGCGGTGTCGCATGCGTGTCCCGACCAGTTCCCGCATCTTCTCCAGGGTCACGAACCGTGCCTCGGAGAGTTCCGCGTCGTGCGGTCGCAGTGCCTCCGCGGTCGGGAGGGTTCCACCGTCGAGTCCACCCGGTGGTGTGATTGTCTCGCGCACCGGTTCGGGAATGCGGGCGATCCGCCGGGCCGGGAGCCGAGGTATCCGTCGGACATGACGGACGCCGAGTGGGCGGCGGTGCGGGAGCTACTGCCGGTGCCGGGGTGGCTGGAGGGCTACTGCCACCGGCAGATGGTCGACGCGCCGTTCCCTCCACACTGCTCAGGACCTCCGTGCCATCGAGCACCGGTTGAACAACCGACCCCGCAACCCTGGATTGGCAGACCCCCGCCCGAGCCTTCGCCGCCGCTCTGGCACCATGAGCCTGCAGCGTTGCGACGATCACGCGAATCCGCCCTGCTCAGGCGGAGAGGGCTTTTTGCGTTTACACGCCGTCCTGGTCGTCAGCCGGCTCGGTGACGAATGATCCCTTCGACGGGAGCGTCTCGATGAGTCCCCGCTCCCGAAGGTCTTGGAGCGCGCGCCGGATGGTCCGATCGGCGACGCCATACTCCTCCGCCATGCGCACGATGCCCGGCAGCGCCCCGCCCGGCGGGATGCGCCCGGACGCGATGTCATCAGCGATCGCCCGCGCAATGCGCTGCCACTCGTACTCAGCCATACGACGATCGTCACGCGGTGCACCGTTGCCCGCATCGGCAGCCCATGGTGCACCATGGCTGTCCATGGTCTACCGTGGTATATGGGAAAGGGACCCCGGCGAGTGCGCGAACACCCCCGGGGCGTGGCCACGACCCGAGGAGTCGCGACATGGCGGAGCCTACCTACCACTACTGCAACTGGTGCCAGCGCACCTCACCCAATGCCGTCGCGGTGCGCATCGTGCACGCGAACAGCGGCCCCGGCATGACGCTGTATGCCTGTCCGGCATGCCGGACGATCTTCCGGCTCCGCCCGCTGAGCGAGCAGGCCGAGGCGTAGCCGCAACCAGCCGATGACGCCCTCGGCCACACGGTCGGGGGCGCTCTCGTGTTCGGCGACCCTGTCGACGCCCTGATGGCCATGGACGTCGAGGAGTTGATCGGTGTTCCCGGGTTCCTGGGCGATCTGCGGGCCGCCTCAAAGTCGGGTCGTTTCGTGCTCTGCGGTGCACACCGCGTGGTCACGGCCGGACAGAAGACTGCGTACGGACGGTCCCCTGGTGCAGCAAGCCAGCCGCGCGCGACCAGGCCGCCGTTCCGCTCGGCTACGGAGTCGTCCGCGCCAAGGTGTGCCGGCCCCGGTCACGCATACGGCCGCTTCCTGCCGAAGGCAGCACACTTCACGACCCGGCGCACAACCAGCGTGGCACCACAGTGGACGCTCCACTTGAGCAGCCCCTACTGACAGCATCATCCCGCCCTCTGACCTGTCATCCCGCATCAGTAGCACTCCCGGGCTGCACATCCTGGGCCTGGCGGGACGAGGGAGGAGTGCTCGACGCCGTCGCACTGTGGACTCCAGAACGCTGTCCGTCCTCGGCGTCACCGAGAGCACCGTCCCGTTCGTCCGTGAGATCACCCCGCGCGAGGCCGATCCGCTGCAGCACGACGCCGACCTGCTCCGGGAGCGCTGCCTCCCCTTCGTCGCCTGCCCCGCGCCCGCGAAGCGCTCAGCGTGACCTGGAGCGGCACGCCGAGCGAATTCCTGCCGCCCACTGCCTGAGTGGATCGTGGGTGGACGGGCCGGGCTCAGACGGAATCGGTGTCCGGGGGGAGCAGTGCGCCGCTGGTGAGGCCGGCAGTCAGCAGTCCGGCGCTATACGCCGCGAGGTCCGCGGCCTGCTGTGCGGCGGTGCGTAGTTCGTGCAGGCGCCGGAACGCCTGGCCGTAGCGGCGTTGTTCGGCGATCGGCAGCAGCGGAACGCGCAGCCGTCCAGAGTCGAGGTGTACGGATGTGCTGCCGGTGGAGGCGCTGCTGATGTTGTCTTCGGCGGAGAGGAAGCCGGCCAGGAACCACGGATCCAGGCGTTCCCGATCTGGCCGGAAGAGGTGGACGTTGAGGCCGAGCAGGCAGCCGGCGTCCTGCTCGTCGGCCACGCGGGCCCGGGTGCCGTGGGCGCTGACGATGCGCGGTACCAGGATATCGCCGACCTCGATGGGTACCGTGTGGGCCAGGCGCTGCTCGTCGTGACTGCCGGAGGCGCGGACGCCGGTCGCGACATCGGACGCGGTGAGGACGGGCCGACCCGCGTACTCCTTCGGCAGATCTGCATCGTCCGCCCCTCGTACGGCAGGTGCTGCCCGCAGTACCGAGAGGGCGGCGCCTCGTGCGAGGTCGGCGACAGTCGCCGTTCGCCACTCCCGCGACCTGTCCCCCGCCGGCTGCCAGGTGCCCAGAGCAGAGGCATCAGCGAGTGCCCCGATGCCGCGGCCCAAGCGCTCGGTCAGCTCGTCCGCCCGCTTGGCGACCTGGGCGGGGTCGGCGGCGGGCGGGGTGACCCGGACGTGGCGGGCAGGGGTGAGGTCGACGAGGTCGTCGAGAAGGTCGATAACCGGCACCGCGCGTGCGATGCCGGGGGTGTCGGCAAACCCCGACGGGTCCGCATCGAACGCCTGCCAGCATTCGAGCGCGCTGGCGGTCAGGGCCTCCCAGTCCAGCGCCGCCTGCCCGCCTCGCGTTCGGGTCGAGGCGCGGTCGGCCGTTGTCTGGTCACCCGAGAAGTCGACGAAGAGCACGGTCTGGCGATCGCCGCCATCCGGCTGGGGGCGTTGCAGGAGCCAGAGTTGCAGTCCGATGTGGAAGGGGGTGGCCGCTCCCGGCGGCAGCGCGATCACGCCGCGCAGTGCGCCGCCGCGCAGCAGTTCCGCGCGTACCCGGCGTCCGGAGGAGCGTGAGGCGGTGGCCGGCGGCAGCAGCATGACCGCCAGGCCGCCCGGCGCCAGGTGGGACAGAGCGTGTTGGGCCCAGGCGAGTTCGGACTCGGCGCGCGGCGGTACGCCGTAGACCCAGCGCGGGTCGTAGGCGAGCTCATCGTGGCCCCAGTCGCGGTCCCCGTACGGCGGGTTGCACAGCACCGCGTCTGCGGTGGGCTCCGGGAAGGCGTCGGCGCGCAGGCTGTCCCCGGCCCGTACGGAGATTTCCGCATCGGGTGCGGCCAGGCGCAGTCGTACCGCGCTGCGCTGGGCCTGCACCGGGAGGGAGTCCTGGGCGATCAGTTCGGTGGCCCCACGACGGGCCGCGGCAGCGAGCAGCGTGCCGCTGCCGCATGCCGGGTCGAGGACCCGGGCCGGGTACGGGCCGGAGGCGGGCGCGAGCAGGCGGGCCATGAGGTCGGCAAGCGGCTCGGGCGTCTGGTAGGCGCCGCTGGCGGCGCTCTCTTCCAGCTCGCGTTCGGCCAGGACGTCGAGCGCTGCTCGTCCGCCCTCTTCCCGTACGCAGTGCAGGAGCGCGCGCAGCAACGAGGCGTCGGCGGGGGTGTAGGTGACCGACTCGGCGTCGGGAACGCTTTCGGCGAGGTCGGCGACGGCGTCGTGCGACCGGGCCGCGAGGTCCGGGTCGGGCAGCTTGCTCAGCGCAGTGAGTTGGGCCGCGTCGCGTTGAGCCGCGGCGAGCACCAGGGGAAGTAGTCGGGTCGCGGCGCTGCCGCCACCCGTGTACAGGCGCAGCGCAGCGCGGAGTTCCTCCGTCGGTGAGGCGGCGGTGCCGTGGCCGCGCGCGTCGAGCCAGGCGCGGACCGCTTCGAGGTCGTACAGCGGGCTGGTGTCTGTGCCGCCGGCGGGGGCCGGGAAATCCGCGTGCCGGCGGCGCCAGTTGCTGACCGTGGCGCGTGTGACTCCGGCGAGCCGGGAGATCTCGGCTGCGGTCACCTGCGCGGATGGCTTGGGCATGGCATTCCTGACCTGGTGGGCGTGCTGACCGCCAACACTTTACCCCGCCACTCAAAACCGTTAGCTCGATTGACAGTGCTTTCATCTATCTGCTTATCTGTTCACGCTTGCACCTGGGAGCGCTGCTCACGCAGCGCTCCTACAGGACCTGCGCTCCCGCATGCACGCATGAACTCACTGCGGCCGCCGCACGCCCCAGGTGGTCTCGAAGCCCCACCTCCCTCGATCACATGGAGTGCCAGCCATGACCAGCCCCGAACCGCAGAACACCACCGGCTGGGCGACGTGGCCCGGCGTACCGCCGCAGCCCCCGGCCCAGCCGAAGCCCTCGCGCCGCAAGGCCTGGCTCACCCACGGCGCCGTCGGATTCGTCGCCCTGATCCTCGGCGCCGGGATGGGCGGCGGAAACGCCGAGGCCGGAGACAGCAAGGCTGCCGCCCCTGCCCCTACCGCAACGGTGACTGCAACTGCCACCCCCGCCGCCGCCCCGGCTCCGACGGTGACCGTGACCGCGACGGTGACCGCCAAGCCGCCGAAGCCGAAGGGCCCCGCCACCACCGTCGCCGGGGACGGCGAGTACCTGGTCGGCACGGACATGGCCGCCGGCACGTACCGGACCGCCGGGCCGGACGGCTCGTTCGGCTGCTACTGGGAGCGGGCCCAGGACTCCAGCGGCGAGTTCGACTCGATCATCAGCAACGAGAACCTCAACGGCAGCGGCCGGGTGACCGTCCGAAAGGGCGAGGTCTTCAAGACCACCCGCTGCCAGAAGTGGGTCAAGGTCGGCTGACCGGCACAGCGCACCGACAGGCGACACACCACACCCCGAGTGACAGGGAGAAGCACAGCTTGGCCAAGTCCGAGGAGCCCGAGCTCACCGTCTACCACCGACACCTGGCCGCCGTGCTGGAGCGCAGCGACGACGACAACTTCCGCGCCCTGCTGGAGCAGGCGCGCCGCGTCTCGAAGGGCGGATACGAGACCAGCCTGTACGACCACCAGCAGGCCTTCCGTCTCCTCTGGCACCACCTGGACCACAGCGGCTACCTGCACCGTGCCCACCGCGCAGCCCGCGCCCGGCTCGCCTCCGGACGCGCCGCCCCGGACGAGGCCGCCGACCTGGAGCTCTTCCTGACCATCTACGCCGGAGTCCACGCCAACCCCACGCCCACCACCTGAACCACGCCGAGCACCACCCGCGCCACCGCCGCCCCGCCCGGCTGGCGGGCCGTCCTGGGCCGCCCGCCGCCCCCATCGCCACGAAGAGGAGGACCGTCGTGGGCCGCCGCTCACCGCTCGCACACGCACCCCGGCCGCAGACCCGCAAGCGCCATGGCATCTGCATCGACGACCAGGTCAAGGCCATATCCGGGCCGATCGTCCTGGCCACCGACGCATCCGTGGCCGCGGACCGCGTCGCCTCGGGATACCTCGCCACCACCGGACACGCCGGCCTGCGGGCACACCTCTACCCGAGGCACCTCGCCCGCCCCGGCATCCGGGTCCTGGTCACCGAACTGCGCGCGGTCTACTGGGGCTTGAAGCGCATCCTCGCCGCCCACCCCGGCCACCCGGTCGAGGTCCGCGTCGACAACATCGAGGCCCTGGCCCACCTGCACGCCTGGCAGCGCGGCGACAGCGGGATGCCCGAGGGCTACGACACCCGCCTCCGCTCCCAGGGCCGCACCCCCACCCTCGCACAGCTCCAGATGATCGCCGAATACACCCCGGACCTGACCTTCGTCCACGAGAAGGCGCACGTCGGCCACCCCCTCAACGAGGCCGCCGACTCCCTCGCCAAGCTGGGCCTGCGCTGCGTACGGGGCCAGGTCGCCCCGACCGAACTCCCCCGCCTCGTACCCCTGTGGGCCTCCGGCGCCCTGGCCGACCACCGGCGACGCGCCACCGCCTGACCACCCCCACCTCCCGCACCACCGCACGACACCCACTGCAGTCCCCGCGAGAGGAACCACCGCCATGTCCGACACCGCCTCCGAGGCCACCGGCCAGGCTCCCGCACCCCCCGTGACCGCGCCCGCCGCATCCGAGGTCACCGTCCCCGCCCCGCCCACCACACCACCGCTTCCTGCACCAGCGCCGGCGCCGCCGCAGCCGCGCCCGTCGCTCGCCACACGAATCAGCGGCATGCGCCCCACCACCGCACTGACCCTCGGCGCAGTGGCCGGCGCCGCCCTGGTCGCCCTCGCCTGGGTCGGCACCACCATCGACTTCGCCGATGCCCCGGACACCTTCACCACCACCGGCGGCATCTTCCTCATGGACCCCGACGGCTTCACCAACGACAGCGGCTCCTGCACTGGCGACGACGGCTACGACGACCTCGACGCCGGCACCGAGGTCACCATCTCCGACGCCTCCGGCACGGTGGTCGCCGCCGACAGCCTGACCACCGGCGAAGTCGTCGGAACCACCTGCCTGTTCAAGTTCACCGTCCACGGCATCCCGGCCGGCTCCAAGCTCTACCGCGTCGAGGTCTCCCACCGTGGCGACCTCACCAAGACGGAGGCCGAACTCCGCAAGGGCGACATCGCCTTCACCCTCGGCGGCTGACCCCAGCCCGCAGCACCCGTTGCAGGAACCCCGCAAGCGCTTCGCCCGCCCTCCGCAAAGGAACGCTCAGTGACCAGAGAGAAGATCATCGCCATCGCGGCCTGCGGACTGGCCGCCGCCTCCGGCACCGTGACCGTGGTCGACCACATACGTACCCACTCCGCATTGGAGGCCGCCCGCCGCCAGACGGCCACTGCCACGCACCGCGCCGAGCAGGCCGAGGCCCGCCCGCCCAAGGTCGTCACCAAGACGGTCACCAAGACCGTGGAAAAGCCGGTCTTCGGTCGCTCCACCCTCCTCGGCGTCTACGCAGCCGGCGTCATCACCGGGGGCATCTACACCGACGATGGCGACCTGACCTTCACCGCCAGCGACACCACCTGCTCGCAGCAGTACTCCCAGATCTCCAAGGAGCCCAACGGCGGCACCGTCCACCGCGACGACTTCATGAAGGCCTGCCTCGACAACGTCAACGACACCGCCAAGGCCGACCCCGCGCCCTGACCCCGACACCGACCCGCGGGTGGAACAACACGGCCTCCGTGGCGGGGCCGGACAAGACATCCCACAAGCAGCTCCGCTGTGGGCCTGACCGAGGAACCGTCACTTCACACAGCAAGGGGGACAACTATGCGCGTACGACGAGCGGCGCGCCTGACCGGTGGCGGACCTATCTGGGACGAACGCGTCCCGCGTACTTGGGAGGCATCCGCGCTGCGGCCGGGATCAATCCCACGGGCCGACCTGCTGATGGCCCTGGACGACACCCTGCGCGACATCGCCGCCGCCCGCCACCGCGGCGACCTCCGCAGCGCACGACGCAGCCACATGCGCGCCTCCCGCTACGCGCGGCGCCTGCCGGCCTCGATGACCCGCAGACAGCGCCTGGTCCTCACCGGCCTGGCCCGCGAGCTGTGGCCGCACGCCGCACCGCGGTGATGGTGGACGGCTTCGCGAGCCGGGTCGTCGCCGAAGCACCGGGGGCGGTGGTACTGCGCCCGCTGATGAGCAACGAGGAGGAGAGCCGCTAAAGCAAGGCCGCCAAGGCGACGGGCTTCACCGGCAGCGCGCAGTTCCTCGCCCAGGAGTACCGGCACGTCATCCTGGCCCAGGACATCCGGACCCTGGCCGAGTACGAAACGGCGGACCGGTGGGGCCGCGGGAGCCGACTGGGCGGCCGAGCGGCCACTGGTGTGGGAGACGGTCGAGCGCTTCACGGCCGGCCTCGCGGCGGACGGGCCCGCACCTGGCTGCAGACGTGCGCGGAGGCGGCAAGGCTGCTCGAGGAGCACGGACCGCGCTACCGGCACGTCGTGGTGGACGAGGCACAGGACCTGCACCCAGCGCAGTGGCGACTGCTGCGCGCGGCCGTCCCCGCCCGCCCGGACGACCTGTTCATCGCAGGGGTCCCGCACCAGCGCATCTACGACTCGAGGGTGTCGCTGAAATCGCTGGGCATCAAGGTGACCGGGCGGTCGGTGAAGCTGCGTAAGAACTACCTCAGTACGCAGGAGATCCTGCGCTGGTCCACGGCGTTGCTGATTGGCCGCCCCATCGCCCAGCTGGACGACGAGAACCGCAACGAAACCCTCCTCGGCTATCGTTCCGCCCTCCACGGCGACGGGCTGGCTGTGCACGCGTCGGCCACCGAGGAGGCCGAACTGGACGCGCTCGTCACGCACGTACGGGCCTGGCTGGACGCGGGCATCGGAGCAGGGAGATCGGGATCAGCGCCCGGTTCAACAGGACCTGCGCGAAGGCGGTGGGACGTCTCAAGGACGCCGGTATCCCCGCCGCCACCCTGCGCGCCGCCGATATCGCCACCGGGGAAGCGACGACCGTTCTGGCCGGGACCATGCACTCCTTCAAGGGCCTGAAGTTCCGCTGCGTCGCGGTCATCGGCGTCACCGAGGAGACGCTGCCGTTCCCGAAGGCGATCACCCCGCCCGAGATGGACGCCAGACAGCACGAGACGGCTGTCGGAACGCTGCCTGCTCTTCGTCGCCTGCACCCGCGCACGGGACAGCCTGTACGTCTCCTGGTCCGGCAAGCCCAGCCCGTTCCTGGTGGAGGCGGGGGTGTGACCCCGTCGGCCGGCTCCGACGACGGCGAGCGCGCAGGGCCCCCTGCACCTCCTGAGTAGTGCTCACCACCGGGCCGTGCGCCTTCTGGGTGGGCATCGAGCTCAGCGTCTCCGGCAAGCACTCCTACCTCGACTGGGGCGGATTCCTCGCCCTGGGATGCGCGGGCGGCACTGGTTCTCAGCGCCTTCCGGCTGCGAGTCCCGAAGCGCGTCCCGACACCCTGACGGCCCCCCGTCCTCGCTGTTCATCGCCTGCACGACAAGCAGCCCCTGGCGGGTTCATCCCCTGACCGGCAAGCGGCACGTCCCCGCGAACAAGGCACCGTGTAGTCGATGTCGAGGCGGCGGACGAGCCACTACCTGATGCTCTGAAGCAGCTGTCCCGTGGCAGTGACGGTCCAGAACGACCATCCGTTGCGATTCGGATTGACGTGCGGGTTGAGGGCGTGCACCACGGCGACTGCCGCCCCGCTGGGAGTCTCGTACTCGCCGCGGCCGGGACCGGAGGGGATCGTCACCGTGCGGCACGACGGGTCGTAGTAGGCATCGGTACGTCGGCTCTCGTAGAGCGCGTGGATCTCGACACCCCGCTCTGTACGGAGCTCCTGAACTGCCGCCCCGACCAGTTTGGGCGCGGCTGGATCCTCCGCGATCACCTCCTCGTCGGCAGGCAGCTCGTCGGTTTCCCGGTGGGCGGACTGCCCGTCGTAGGTGGGCAGGCCCAGCAGCTCGTTGAGGACGTTGGCCAGCAAGCGCCTGCGGGCAGCCAGGAAGTCGGGGAACCGGTCCAGGGACCTCAGCTCAGGCTCGTCGGGAATCCACTGCTCGGCCAGACGCTCCGGCGCGATCCCCGCCATGTATTCGGCGGGCAGCCTGGAGGAGATCATCTTTTAGCAACCGCCGAGAAAGGCCGCGGTCGAACGGCCCCAGCGTCGCTTGCCAGGGTTGTCGCGTACCCCGCTCCGGCCGTCAGGATGCCCGTACGCATACTCCGCCACCACGCGCGGGGACACCGCCACGCAGAGTCGCCGGTGAGTAGGCGGTGGCACGGCCGAGGCGGACAGGCTCCGGCGGACAATGCACGAGACCACGCTCCCTGTCGCGGTGCGGCGATCCGTCGCCGTGCACCGTCCCGCCCGTATCTCCCCTCGACCGTCCTCAACGGCGTTGCCAGTACCCACCTATAGCGGGCCAGGCCGGCGGGCTCGCCGACACCGCCGGGTCGCCGCTGGCCGCGCGCGGGTCGCCGAGGCGGCCGTGCCGGGCGGGACGGGATGCGGGCCGGTCGGCGACCCAGCTGGAGGGTCGCGATCTTCCACGGTCGCAGGGCCAGCTGTCCTGCCCCGTCCGCCACGGCCAGCGTCCCGACCAGCCTGCCCAGCGCGGTCTGCGCGGCGCGGCGCGGCGGGGGTGAACGCGCCCCGGACCAAGGCCTCGGTGGCCTCGCCGCCTTCGGCGACCAGGCGTACCTCCGCCCCCGTGGACTCCTTCAACGAAGGGCTCTTCCGGCTCGTCGTCGACCCGGACCTGCGCGACCGGGTCGACGTCATGACCGTCGACGCCTTCGCCGGACGCGTGGTCAACACCTCCCGTCGGCCGCGCACCGGGTATGAGGAGAACGCCCGTTGGGAGCAGGCCGCGGAAGCCACCGGCTTCACCGGCACCCCGCAGCTCCTCGCCCAGGAGTACAAGCACGTCGTCCTCGCCCAAGGCGTCCGCAGCCGGGGGAGTACGAGCGCTGCGAGCGCCGGGGCCGCGGCAGCGCGCGGCCGGTCTCAGCTCGGCCGCTGGTGTGGCGGACCGTGGAGGAGTTCACCCGCCGCCTGGCCGAGGATGGGCTGCGCGTATACCTCGGCACCTGCGTGGAGGTCACCGACCTGCCGACCGAGCGGGGGCCGTGCTACCGGCACCTCGTCATCGATGAGGCCCAGAACCTCCACCCGGCCCAGCGGCGGATGCTCCGCGCGGCCGCCCCGCGGCGGCCCGACGACCTGTTCATCGCGGGCGACCGCACCAGCGGATCTACCACAACCGGGTGTCGCTGAAGTCCCTCGGCATCAGCGTTGCCGGCCGTTCGACCAAGCTGCGCAAGAACTACCGCTCCGCCCAGGAGATCCTCAGCTGAGCGACGGGACTCCTGCTCGGCCGGCCCTACGCCGAACTGGCCGACAGCGGACGGCACAACACCCTGATGGGGTACGGCTCGGCTTTGCACGGTTCCGAGCCCCTGGTCCACGCGGCGGAGACAGGAGGAGGTCGACCGGCTTCAGCACGAGGCCGACCTCGCCGCGGAACGCTGCCTGCTGTTCGTCGCCTGCACCCGGGCCCGGTACGGCCGATACGTCTCGTGGACCGGGCAGCCGAGCCCGTTCCTGGTGGAAGCCAACTGCGGGGCAGGTAGCCGACACTGTCTACCCACCATCCTCAAATCAAGCAAATTGACGATGCTTTCACTTACACGGGAAGATGCAACCGCTTCACTCGTGAAGGCAGCGCGGCGAAGGACGTCGTGGTGCGAAGGGGTGGACGAGCGGTAGCGAGAGGGACGCAGCTTTCGCCGCCCGCAGCCTTGCCGGAGATGCCTGCGACCGGAATCCTTCTCCTGCCCGCAGCAGTGCGGGATGCCTCTCGTGGGGCGCTCGCAGAAGGGGGCGTGTGATGGCTGACAAGAAGACGTCTGACGACGGAGCGGTCGAGAAGACTGGGCAGTGGATTGCTGGTCTTGCGGAGAAGGTCATGGTGAACGGTGTGGGGCCGATCACTGGGTCGGTGACCTGGGCCGAGGACCGTCTTTCGCGTAGGCAGGGCACCGATTACAGGGCACCTGGTGACGACGAGCGCCGTTCTCCTGAGGACATGAAGGATGACGTCGATGCGGTCGTCGCCCGCCTCATCAAGGAGTCCGTGGCTGCGGCTGGGACTCAGGGGTTCGTTACCGGGCTCGGGGGTCTGCTCGTTGCAGGCGTGACGATCCCTGCGAACGTGGCTGCATCCGTCGCCATCAACATGAGGATGGCTGGTTCCATCGCGCACCTTCGGGGATGGGACATACGTGACCCGCACGTGCGGACCGTCGTGATGATGCTCGCGATCGGGATGAGTACGCAGAGCGTCCTGGCAGCCTTCGGGGTGAAGGTCGGCCAGAAGATCGGCGAGCAGATGATCAAGAAGATCCCGATCGCGATGATCCGGGCGATCAACAAGAAGGCCGGGACCTACCTCGTCGCGAAGTACGGAACCCAGCGCGCTGCGATCACGCTCGCCAAGGGGGTCCCGATCCTGGGGGGCATTGTCGGAGGCGCTGTGGACGCAGGAGCAACTGCTGTCATCGGACGGGCCACGGACAAAGCCTTGCGCGGCGACACCCTGCAGGCCGAGGAACCGAAGTAACGAAGAAGCGAACCAGGTAGACGAGCGCTCGCCTATTCCTCGCTGGGCGTGGATGGAGAGGTAGCCAGAGTCGACCTTCGCCTTCGCGCCGGGACGGATGCGGAACTGCTCGGTGATGCCCTCGGTGCCCACGGCGGGTCGGGTAGCGGGGGGGGGGGGAGGGGGTGCGGTCCCCCCCCCCCCCCCCCCCAACCCCCCCCACCCCCCCACCCCCCCCCCCCCCCCCCCCACCCTCCCCCCTTCTCGACAACCCACAGTAGGCCAGCGCACGC
>NZ_JBHWKX010000068.1:0-5600 GCF_042730885.1 Streptomyces sp. NPDC059909 | reverse complement strand
GGAGGAACAGAAAGCCAACCGGAAACGGCACCGCAAGCTCACCGCACGGGGCTTGGTCCAACCGCCCGGACCACGTCCGCTGTTGGATAGGGGGCGGTTGGTCTTGTGGGGGGGTGGCGGCGCGTTGCTCCCCCCCCGCCCCCTCAGAACCCGGCGTGCGCCGTTAAACGCACCGGGCTCAAGCAAGCCCCTGTGGGCTCGTTGGCGGGCAGAAGTGCTGGTCGGGTGCCGAGTCGGCGTCGGCAGTGAGCGTGTACGAGGCTGGGCGGGGGCGAGTGTGTCCGAGGTTCCCGGTCCGCTGGTGACGATCGCCTGTCGGCGGGCCGCCTTGCGGATGACCTTGAGCCACTGCTCCCACTGGTCTGGGCTCTGCGGCTCGTGGTCGGCGTGCAGCAGGAGTTCCCCGCAGAGCGGGCAACGGCCGCGCTGGGCCTGGAGGAGCCGCAGCCGCCCGTGCTCAGCGGGGGTTTCCGGCGGCGTCGCCGCTGGGTCCAGTAGTCGGCCAGGGCTGGATCATCCGGAGACGCCCTGCCCTTGACCATCTGGTGCCGGACAATCTTCGTCCAGGCGAACTTGGCGAGGTAGGCGCCGCTGTCACGGTCGCCGAACACCCACCGGTCGCGCCTGGAATGGTCGAACATGCCGAAGTGCCGGTCCACGACCCAGTGCCTCGACTTGTTCGGGTGGCTGCGCTTGGCCCACTTGTAGGTGAGCTTGAACGCGTAGTGGTCCAGCTGGGCATAGGTCCTGCTGGACACTGCCGTCCGGTAGTAGGCGGCCCAGCCCCGGATGACGGGGTTGAGCTTGCCGATCATCGCCTCGGCGTTGGCCCCGAGGAGGGCCCTCGTCTCGGCGGCGAGCCGTTTCCGGATGCGCCGCACGGCCGCCTTGCTCGGTTTGATCAGCAGCTTGCCGCTGCGATACCGGCGGATGTTGAACCCCAGGAAGTCGAACCCGTCTTCGAGGTGGACGACTCGCGTCTTGTCCTCGTTGAAGGTCAGCCCTCTGGGCCCCAGCCATGCCGCCAGCCGCGCCTTGACCTGGTTGGCCTGGTCGCGGCTTTCGCAGAGCGCGACAAGATCGTCCGCGTATCTCACCAGCACGGGGCTGCCAGGCACCGCGCTCCCGGCATCTCTGCCGGTTGCGAAGTAGCGGACCCCGGAGACCTCCTCCATCCCGTGCAGAGCCACATTGAGGAGGACGGGGCTGATCACCCCGCCTTGAGGGCTCCCCTCTTCGGTCGGGGCGAACCGGCCTTGGTCGACCACTCCCGCCTTCAACCACTGCTCGACCAGTCCCCTGGCGGGAAACGAGCCGAGCTGCCGGAGAAGATGAGAATGGTCGATTCGGTCGAACGCCGCCGCCAGGTCCGCGTCGAGCGCCCACCGTCTGCGCGGGTTCTTCCCGCTGGCGGTGTTGAAGATGGCTTCGATCGCGTCGTGGCAGCCGCGGCCCGGCCTGAATCCATAGGATCTCGGCTCGAACCGTGCTTCCCACTCGGGCTCCAGTGCACCAACCGCAACAGCTTGAAGTGCTCTGTCAGCGATCACAGGAATCCCGAGAGGGCGCCTGACCTTGGCCTTGGGGATGAACACGCGTCTGACGGGCTTGGGAGTCCACGGCCGGGAGCGGTACTGCACCCAGTCGGCCAACTCGGCCTTGGACCGGGGCAGCAGCGCCGTCCGTCCGTCGATCCCCCGCCGTCTTTCGGCCAGCGTTGACCTCCGTCACGCGTCGCACGCTCAGCAGCGTGTTGGCGCGGGATCGGAGCATCAGTTTCTGCAGGTTGCGAACCTTCTTGAGGTCCCCCGCCTGCGATGCCGTGAAGATGCGCTGTCGCAGTCGGCGAGGTCGTCCTCGGGTCCGTTCACCACGGCGGCGCCTGCCGTGGCAGCCTCGGTGGCTGCGCTGGGTTGCGTCGTCATGGTGTCCAACTTGTCCCTCGGTTCCGTCGTCTTCGGTCATCGGTCCTCACGGGCTCACCCGGTCCACGTCAGCACCCTTTCGGGTCGGGGCAACTGCCCCTGTCCGGCCGGTTATGCGGGACGATCGGCGGAGGAGCCGATCATGCTGTCCCGGTTTCCCGCTTCCTTTCGGCCGCCGGCATTCGCTTCTTGGACCGTCCTGCGCCCGCTGGGGATCTGGGCCTTCCTCACGGTCGGCTTACCGGCCACCGCTGGCGGCCGGACCCCGTCGGGGTTGTCACGTTGCACACGTACGAGATGCGACCGGGGTGGGTGCCCCCTCTACTCCGGGAACGGCGGTGTCCACACGGCCGATACCAAATCCTCAGCCGCCGCCTGCCGCCTCACAGCGGCCGGTTCCTGAACCCCGGTGGTGCCATCCATCAACCGAGGTGATGCATCACGAAGCATCATCGAGGGTTCACTCGCGTTCACCCGTCCGGTCTTCCCCTCGCCTGTGGCCACCGGATGGATCGGCGGCCCTTGGGCTTTCCCCCGGGCTTCACACCCCGCCGTTACCGGAGACGCATGCCGGAGTGGGGACAGGCACTCGGACACTGGCCTGGGATTACGCCGCCGACATCAGTCGGCCTCCTTTCCGCGCAACCGCTCGTTGCGTGCGCCTTCGTGTCGCACACTGGTCGTGCATCCGGCCCGGCCGCACCACACCGGACAGCAGCAGGCGGCCCTGGCCGTCGCTGAACGTGATGGTCTTGATGGCGTTTCTGCTTGCGTTTGCCGGAAACAAAGGCCCGGCGCCCGGGGCGGTCGGCCTGCGGGCGGGGGGCCTGGGTCTCGGCCCCGTCGAGCCGCAGCTCAACACTCTCCGCCTCGGCATGGGCGAATACGTCCTCCAGCGTTTTCAGCCGCAGGCCGGGCCGGTCGGGCACTGCGAAACCACGGGCCGCCAGCAGCGGGCGGACCTGGCGGATGGCCGCGGAGACGGTGGAGCGATCCACCTCGAAGAGCTTGGCGAGCACCATGTGCGGCAACTGATGGCGCAGATGGACCAGGGTGACCAGCAGCCGATCGAAGAGGACCAGCTTGGGCTTTCGGCCAGCACCCTCCATCCGCCGACGCTCCCCGCCCCGGGCCTCGCGGAGCGTGGACTGCCGGGCGGCCTCCCACGCACTGGCGAGCTCGGCGAACAACTCACCGAAATGTGCGCTTGAGACGCCGGACAGGGCAGGATGGGAACAGGCCGCACGGGCCCAGGTCAGCTTCACAACTCACCCAACCTGTACGGCCCTTCTCATGTCACGGCCCGACAAGGACGCTCGCGATTTCGCCGCGGCCGTGCAGCTACTCGGCCTGGATCGCGTCAGCCGGGACCTCGAAGACGAGCTCGAGCCGGTCGCGCTCGTTCCCCTGCTCGCCAACGCACGTGAAACCGAAGCCCGCGATGGTGGCCAGGGAGGCGTCGTTGTCGGATCTGATAATGGCCCGCACGGTCCTGACACTGGGTTCGGCGGCGGCCCTGACGAGCAGCGCTGCCAGCATGGGGCGGGCATAGCCCTGGCGGCGGTACCCGGGCACGACGGTGTAGCCGACCTCGACCATGCCGGCCTCATCCGGCGGCCCATGGAACCCGGCGTCGCCGACAACGGCCCCGTCCGGCTCGGACACCGCGGCCCGCACGATCCAGGGCGCGACTGACGGGTCCTCGGCGAGCTGGCCGGCGCGATAGCCGAAGATCCCGCGGGCCCGGTCAGAGACGAAGTACTCGTCAAGGGCGACCCCGGCCTCAGCGCTGCCGCCTGCGAGGTCACCCTCGGCAAGCGCCCGAAGCGCTTTTGCGCTGAGCTCGACAAAGCGGACGTGTTTGGGGACGGAGGGAAGTTCGCTAGTCATCGCGCAGATGGTCGCCCAGCACCGCAAGGCTGTCCACCGCTTTACGGCCTCGGCGGACACGCTGATCGTCCCGGATGGACCGTCCGCGCGACGCCGCCTGACTGCGCACGAGCCGCCAGGCCGGCACGCCTGAAACTCATTTTCCCCGAAGTCGTTAGCCGCGTCGTGTCGTCGTTCGCATTCGCTGGGGCTGGGGTGACCGTTGGCGAAGTGTCTGCGGCAGGTGTTGTAGCGGGGCAGTCTGGCGAAGACAGTGGCCCTGCAGGTGGCAGCGTCGCTGTAGACGCGGGCTCCGCGGAGGGTCTCGCGTTTCGGGGACGCGTGGAACCACTCTCAGGCCGCGCTGTCCGCGCTGCTGCCGACCGCGCTCATCGACCGGGTGACCGAGCTGGTCGCAGAGGCCGGCGAAGGCCCTGGCACCGTATTGCGCCTCGTGATCGGAGTGGAAGAGTGCCCCTTCCACGCCGCCGCGGGTGCGCGCGGCCATCCGCGGGGCGTCGGTGAGTACGGGAGAGGACCCGGCCTGCTCAGGCCGGGACCTCCGCCGCCGCGTCGGCACTCTCCCGCCCCGGGCCCGAAACCAGAAAGCCCGCACGAGGCTTTCGCCCGCGTCTCCCCGGCACTGTGCACCATCGACATCGACGGGGAACAGCCGGACCGGGACCTGCTCCTAGCCGCTGACCCGGCCGTGTACCGCCGGATGCACGACGCACGGTGCTGCCTGCCGAAGTAGGAACCGGCGGACGAGCTGTCCGGGCCTCCAGGCCGCGATGCTCGCCAAGCAGGTGGGCAAGCCGTTCAACGAGTTCTCGCCCATCAGCCACGCGCCCGGCTCCGGCTCGCGGGTGCAAGTGCCGGGCGGTGCGGCCTTCTCGTAAGCGACTGGTCAGCGATGCCCGCTGGGCCGACTGGTCACCACAGCCACCCGTTGGAGCGCCGCAGCCGGGACAAGGCGCGCGCGTCACCGCGGGCGGCGGCGCTGCCGATGCGGTTCTGCCGGGGGCGGGGCAGACGGGACTGTCGCGCGGTGAACCGGCGGCGTGATGCCGCCTGGAGTCGGCTGCGCTGTTCGCGCACCTGCTTCTTCCGCTCCGCTTCCGTCTTGGACGCCTCGGTCTCTACGCGAGCGGGCAGCGGGCGCGGGCCGAATACGGCCGCACGCTCGCGGACTCCCTCCTGGAGCCGTGCGGCGAAGGCTTCGATCTTCTTGTCGTTCGGTGTGGTCATACGGGCCTCCGAGGTGTGGTCCTCTGGTCCGGTGCGGACTGGGGGGTCGGCTGTTGGGCGGGGTGCGGCTTTGCGTGCCGGGTGGGTGGGCCGCACGCGACCATGCGCTCGTTCACGCCATCGCGGAGCTTGGCCGCGGCCTCGATAAGCCGCAGGGTGCTGTCGGCCGTGGTGATGTCGGTCGTCTGCTGCTGCCTCTCGTGGCGGGCTTTGGCGATCGTCCGGGCAACGCGGGCCTCGCTGCGGGCCTGCCGATCTTGCTGCGGTGAGACAGTTCCGGCTGCAGGGGACACCGCGTGCGGCAGGGAGCGGGTGGCAAGGCGTCGCGAGCGGCGGGCGGCCCGGATCCGAGCGGTAAGAGCATCGCTGGCGAGCCGGGCCCGCTCGTAGCGGGACGCTGTCGGGCTCTAAGCCTTGATCCACCGAGGTGGTTTGAGAGTGGTCTTTTGATCGGTTTCGGGTCGGGTGGCCGGGTGAGGGCAGGTTGTGTCCGCTGGTCTGCCCAGCATTTCCACGGTTCGGTTCCGGTCGGGCCCTTGCGGGCGGGGCGGGCGGGGG
>NZ_JBHWKX010000067.1:0-40344 GCF_042730885.1 Streptomyces sp. NPDC059909 | reverse complement strand
GCTGCGAGGCAGACCAGCAGGCCCGGGTGGTCCTCGGGCTCGGCGGGCCGGACAACGGCGAGTTGGCTCAGGCCGGCGGGGATGGGCGATGATGAACGGGCAGGCACGGTCTTCCGTTGTGGTGATCAGGGACTCGACATCTCAGGATCACCCGGAGGCCGTGCCTGCCTCCGTTCCGGCCCCGCGAACTCCGCAGCCATGTCCGCCACCTGAACCAGCATCAAGTCGGACAGATCCTCTGAACGACGCCGCCCTGGGCGCCCACCTGCCGTTCACTCGCGATGATCGAGCGATCACCCTCTTGCTCCAATAATCGCATTCCAGCCATGTCCTCGCGCTGTCAGCGCTTGGGGCCACGGGTGACGAAACCTGTTTGACCTGCTCTCTTCACCTCATATGCTGCGGGAGGTGATCCAGGTGCTGGAATGCTTCCCGGACCGGTATTGCTGCTCCGCCGGCGACGACCGGCTGTGGTCAACCGCCGCCGCAAAGGCACCGCCCGCAATCTGGCCGCGCTGAAGTCGATCCGTGCGGCCCGACTCGGCGGAGCTCCGATCTTCATCATTGTTCCGGGCAACGCACTGTGCTGCCTTCGGTGAGCAATGTTGGGTCCCGGATACGAACGGTGCCGGCTTTCTCGTGTTCTGCGTCCGATGGATTGCCTCACGTCCGTCCGTAGCGTGGCGGACAGCACGGAGGATGTGCCCACGGATCTGTGGCACCGGCTACGTGAACACCCGTACTCGCGGAAGCAATGGACGCGTGGCTGAATGCGTTAGGGACAAGAAATGTCGCCTCCGTATCCGCTAGTCAATTCAGTTCTGAAAGGAAAACGTCATGAGTGCATATGTGTCCCGCATTGGCCGCCTGGCTGCCGTCACCTCTGCCGCAGTCGTCCTCGCCTTCACGGGTATTGGGGTCGGCGCGGCGTCGGCGTCGGCGCAGAGCCACGAAGTCGCCTACTCGGCTCACAGCCACAGCCACAGCCACGGCCACGGCGGCGACGGCGGCGGCGACGGCGGCGACGGCGACGGTTGGGGTGGCGGCGGCTACTAAAACCAGGTCAGGCGTTCCCGGCCGGGGTTTCCCGGCCGGGAACGCCTGCTGTGTTGCGGGCCGTTGAGCGCTGAGACGACGACTTCACCGAGAACCAAGGGGCTCTCGTGCCGGACGCGCCGAGGCGTGTTCCGCTGACGGCTTCAGTGCTGGTGAGGGCCGATTGGCTCGTTGGTACAAACCCCAACTGAGAGGTGGTGTTCCGCGCCCAGTGGCATTCGTGCCCTGCACGCCTAGCGTCGGGTTCACGGATTCGATCCGATCCCACAAACTCACAAGGAGCGGAACATGAACGCGACTACGTCCGCGGACACGGCACAAACGTCATCCCTCGAGATGGCCCACGCCTCCCGGAGCCCGATCGCCCAGCACGCTGTCGACGTGGCAGTCCGCTATCGGCCTGCACGAACGGAGACATCGGGCGACTGGGTCGAGCTCATTGCGCTGCCCGAGAATCGCGTGGCCATGGCCGTGGGCAGTGTTGTGGGCTACGGCCCGCGTGTCCGCGCCTGGATCGGCCGGCTGCGCGGCGCAGTCCGCAACCTCTCCTCGGCCGGCCTGCCGCCCGACGAAATCCTGGGCCGCCTCGATGATCTCGCGACCCGGTGGGGCCGGGGCCCTGACGAATGGGAGGGCTCTTTCAGGGGAGCGACGTGTCTCTATGCGATCTACGACCCGGTCTCCCGGCACTGCGCGGTGTCCCGGGCCGGGCATCGGCCGCCCGCCGTAATAAGCCCCGATGGCCGGGTGGACTTCCCCGACGTGCCCGCCGGGCCGCCCCTCGGCCTGGGCAGCGGCTCCTTCACCACTGCGGAGTGGGAGGTGCCCGAGGGCAGCCAACTGGTGCTCTGCGGCCACGGCCTGATCCAACGCCGAGGAAAGGGAGCCGATGCCGGTTTCGCGACGCTTCGGAGGGTTCTGAGCCGAGCTGCCACCCGAAACGGCGTTGTGGGCCCGGAGGACCTGCGCGGCCGTGTTCGACGCACTGCTCCCAGTCCGCCCCGGCGGCGCCGTCGCGCTGCTGGTCGCCCGCACCCGCGGCATGCGACCTGATCATGGTCTGCGATCTGTCCGACGCCCGAGCCGGTTGGTGAGATTTCTGTTTCGATTCGCCAGGTTGGTGCGGATTCTCCGGTGAGTTCGCGGGACATTCTGTCAGCCATCGCCCAGAGGCCATCGTCCGGGATCTCTACGGAGGCGCTTCGTATCCGGCAGTAGCCGTCGGCAACACGCTTCGCTGCCCGCTGCCGGCGGATCGACGCCTTAGGCTGCTGCCAGGCAGCGGCACCGGCCTCGACCCAGGAGCGCGCACATAATGATCGACCCCGTCCAGAAGCACCCGTTTCCCGATGCTCTTCGACCGGACGAAGCCCCTGTGCCGCACGCACTGCTCGCGCCGCTGATCGGATTCCTGGGCACCTGGACCGGCCGGGGGCGCGGCGGGTACCCGACACTTGCCCAGGAATTCGCGTACGCGCAGGAGGTCACCTTCAGCCACGACGGGCGGCCCTTCTTCTTCTACGAAGCGCGCGCCTGGCTCCTCGACGCGGACGACACCCCGCTGCGGCCCGCGGCTCGGGAGAGCGGCTGGTGGCGATTGCAGCCCGAGGGGCGCGTGGAGGCATTGATCACCCAGCCCACTGGCATCGCGGAGATCCTGGTCGGCCGTGTGGACGACGGTACGCTTGATCTCACTACCCATCAGGTGGCTCTCGCTCCCACGGCGAAGGAGGTCAGCGCCACCCGCCGCCGGTACTCCCTGAGGGACGCGGACACGCTCGACTTCGTCCACGACCTCGCGGCGGTCGGTCAGCCGCTGCAATACCACCTGTCGGCACAGCTTCGTCTCACCGATCCGGTAGCTCCGCGTTGACAAGGTGGGTCGGTGGCGATTCGGAGGGCGGCTACATCCTGCTCAGCCGCCACTCGCGGCGCCGTGTCCGCCTCGGGCGGGCCGCCATCGGGGCGCCGGCCGTTCTGGCCGGAGGAGGGCCGCCAACTTCCATGCCGGGCGACCCTGTTGTATGTCTTGGAAGAAGCGATTGAGCGATCACCGGCGAGATGCCGACGATCAACGTGACCCTCTTCGGTTGCGGCGTGGTTGCCCAAGTGGTCGCGGGAGGAGCCCTCATGGACCCCTCATCACTGCGCTGCCCGGATCCCGAGGATGTCCCGGTCGGCCGATGAGGGGGCGACCAGGAACCCGGGGTCAGCGGAGGTCGAACCGATCGAGGTTCATCACCTTGTCCCACGCTGCCACGAAGTCACGCGCGAACTTCTCTCCCGCGTCCGCGGACGCGTAGACCTCCGAGACGGCGCGTAGCTGGGAGTGCGAACCGAAGATGAGGTCGACGGCGGTGGCGGTCCACTTGACCTCGCCCGTGGCGCCATCCCGACCTTCGAACACGTTCTCGTCCGAAGTCGACGCCTTCCACTCCGTGCCCATGTCGAGCAGGTTGACGAAGAAGTCGTGGGTCAATGTCTCCGGCCGGTGAGTGAAGAGGCCGTGTGGGGATCGCGCGAAGCCGGTGTTCAGGGCCCGCATGCCGCCGATCAGAACCGTCATCTCGGGAGCGGTCAGTGTCAACAGGTTGGCGCGGTCCAGGAGGAGAGTCTCCGGCGAGAGCTTCTCTCCCGCCGGGAGGTAGTTGCGGAAGCCATCCGCCCTGGGTTCGAGCACGCCGAACGACTCCACGTCCGTCTGCTCCTGCGAGGCGTCCGTGCGCCCCGGTGCGAACGGGACTGTGATGTCGTGCCCGGCGTTCTTCGCGGCTTGCTCGACGGCCGCGCACCCGCCCAGGACGATCAGGTCAGCGAGTGAAACCTTCGTTCCGCCGGCCTGTGAGCGGTTGAAGTCCTGCTGGATCTGCTCAAGGGTCTGCAGCACCTCAGCCACCTCGGGCAGGTCGTTGACCTCCCAGTCCCTTTGCGGCGCGAGCCGAATCCGTGCCCCGTTGGCCCCGCCACGCTTGTCGGTGCCGCGGAAGCTCGCCGCCGACGCCCAAGCGGTGGTGACCAGCTGGGAGACGGACAGTCCCGAGGCGAGGATCCTGCCCTTGAGGGCGGCAATGTCCTCGTCCGTGACGAGATCGTGATCGACCTTGGGGACGGGGTCCTGCCACAGCTGCGGCTCGGGAATCCACGGGCCGAGGTAACGCGAAAGGGGTCCCATGTCGCGGTGCAGCAGCTTGTACCACGCCTTGGCGAACGCGACCGCGAGCTTGTCCGGGTTCTCGTGGAAGCTCCTCGCGATCGGCCCGTAGATTGGGTCCATCTTCAGCGACAGGTCCGTCGTCAGCATCATGGGAGCGTGCCTCTTCGACGGATCGTGAGCATCAGGCACGGTGCCCTTGGCCGAGGGATCCGTGGGAGTCCACTGCTTCGCGCCGGCGGGGCTCGTCGTCAGCTCCCAGTCGTACCTGAACAGGTTGTCCAGGTACCCGTTGTCCCACTTCGTCGGCTCGGCGGTCCATGCGCCCTCAAGCCCACTGGTGAGCGCGTCTGCCCCTTTGCCGCTGCCGTAAGTGTTCCTCCAGCCGAGGCCCTGCTGCTCGATGGGGCTGGCCTCGGGCTCCGGGCCGATGTACTCGGCATCGACCGCACCGTGACACTTGCCGAACGTGTGGCCGCCGATGATGAGCGCAACCGTCTCCTCATCATTCATCGCCATGCGCCCGAACGTCTCGCGAATGTCCCTGGCGGCAGCCATCGGATCCGGGTTGCCGTTGGGCCCCTCCGGATTGACGTAGATCAGTCCCATCTGCACGGCGCCGAAAGGACCGGTGAGATTCCTGTCGCCGCTGTAGCGCTCATCTCCGAGCCATGTGTCCTCGGGCCCCCAGAAGATTTCCTCGGGTTCCCAGATGTCCTCTCGCCCGAAGCCGAACCCGAACGTCTTGAACCCCATAGATTCCATGGCACAGTTGCCGGCGAAGACCAGAAGGTCGGCCCAGGAGATTTTCCGGCCGTACTTCTGCTTGACCGGCCAGAGCAAACGGCGCGCCTTGTCGAGGCTCACATTGTCCGGCCAGCTGTTGAGGGGGGCAAAGCGCTGAGCGCCGGAGCCGCCACCGCCCCGGCCATCGGCGATACGGTACGTTCCCGCGGCATGCCAACTCATCCGGATGAAGAGCGGCCCGTAGTGGCCGTAGTCGGCAGGCCACCAGTCCTGCGACGCCGTCATCACCTCGAAGACGTCCTGCTTCAGCGCGTCGAGGTCGAGGGTCGAGAACTCTTCTGCGTAGTTGAAGTCCTCACCCATCGGATTGGACTGAGGCGAGTGCTGGTGGAGAACCTGAAGGTCCAGCTGATTCGGCCACCAGTCCCGGACTGTCTTGGGGCGAGTCGGCGTGGGGGCCGGGGAGGGGATTGCTGGGTTCTCGCTTTCGCTGCCGGGCACGTCCGTCCTTCTTCCTGTCTCGGTGTTTCCCTCTGCTGGTTGCCTGCTCTTGACGTTGTTTGCTTTTCTGGTGTCGAGCACTGCTACTCGCGCTCGCAGCCCGCCATGGCGCCCGCCGGCTGAACGCCTGCCAGGCCCGCGGCAGGCAGCGTGGGGCCAGCGGCCGACGAGAACCTTTCCTCGCGCATGATGCCGATGATTGTGCCTGTGTCGGCGTCCGTATGGTCGCGCACCGCAGACCGCACCGCTACGAGAACACGCAGAGCATCCCTGGCAACAAGAACTCAAAAGCCCAAAGTCGTTTGGGGCCTGACTCTGGCTCAATGGTTGACGACTCTCCCGGCCTCTGAGCCATATGAGAGGAGGCGTCGGCTTTTTCTTATCATCACGCTCACCCCGCTGACGTGAGAAGCAGAAGCGGAAACCTATAAGCTGGCCTGGCACGTAATGGAGCGGTGCCCCCGCCACAACGTGGGTGAAGCCGGCCCCGTCAGGCCCACCGCCCTCATGGACAGAGGCCAGGTCCAGAAGGTCACCTCATCCGCTTCCCATCAGCCGGACATCTACCGGTGAATTTCCGTCATCCCACCGAGCCTGAACAGGTGAACCGATATGAGCGGCCTGCTGGAGCGACTGAGAGGGCGCGGTTGGCGGATGACGTCCCAGCGGCGTGTCGTCGCGGAGGTCCTCGACGGCGACCACGTGCACCTCACGGCCGACGAGGTGCACGTCCGCGCGGCACGACGGCTGCCCGAGATCTCCCGGGCAACCGTGTACAACACTTTCGGCGAACTGGTCTCCCTCGGCGAGGTCACCGAGATCTCCACCCATGGCCGCGCCAAGCGCTACGACCCCAACGCCCACCACCCGCACCAGCACCTGGTGTGCTCCGGCTGCGGCATCATCCGCGACGTTCACCCGGCTGGCGATCCGCTGGCGGGCCTACCGGCGGAGGCACGGTTCGGCTTCACGGTGTCCGAGGTCGAGGTCACCTACCGCGGGCTGTGCCCCTCCTGTGTCCCCGGTCTGCCGCACGTGTGATCTCGGTCGGTGGATCATAGTCGGGTAAGCGACATGAAGCGGCGCACGGCCCGGTCCAGCGCCCCCTTCCGAGCTCAGAGCCCGGCGACTTTGGCGCTCGCCGACAGCTCGTAGACCAGGGTGAGCGTGCGGCGGCTGCCCGGCGGGAGGGTGACATCCCAGCTGGCGATGCCTTCGGCGTCGACCACGTCGGGCGCCGGGGAGCAGGCTTCCTTGCGCAGGCGTGTCTCCACCGCCGAGACCTCGGAGACCGGTATCCGCTCCCGGAGGACGACCACCCGTTCGCCGTGCTCTCCGGGAGCAGAGAACCGGGACAGGTGCAGCCGGACCGTGCGGGTGACCACGGTCCGCTGGGTGATTCCGGCGGAGTCGCGGGACTCCTCGGCATACCGGACAACGCGATAGTCGTCGCAGCTGCCGAAGGCGAGCTCGACGGGAGCGCCGGGCGCGGTGAAGTCCAGCGTGCCGCGGCCGGTGAATCCGCTGCCGCGGACCAGGTCCACAGGCCCGGCGAGCAGCGCGTGGCCGGACAGATTGCCGAACCGCACCACCTGGGTGACCAGCGGGGACAGCTCGGGTGAGCAGGCGTACTCGCTGCTCGCGGCCGTGGTGAAGACGGAGAGCGGCACCCGGTGAGCGCGGCCGTCGCCGGGCACGGAGACCGGCGCGGGGGAGCTCAGCACCCGTGCCTCGCCGCCGTCGTCCACCCCTGGCAGGCCCAGCACGGGGGTGGGGCCGAGATCCCCGATCTCCTCCTCGCGCAGCTCGACGTCGACCGTGCGGCGCTCCGCAGCCGAGCGGTCCTTGAGCGTCAGCCGATCCTCGCCCAGCCGCGGCGGATCGGTGGCCGGCGCCGACCGTGCCGTCGACAACGTCAGCCGTACGTCCGACCAGTCCTCGCCGGTGCGCTGCCAGACCATCGCGTCGGTCTCCAGCGTCAGGGACTCCCCGTCGAGCACGGCCCGGTAGGCGGGCCGCCACAGCGCACACGGGGTGAGGTGGCTCAGGCGCAACCCGACCGGCCCGGCGACAGCGGCCTCCACCGTCAGCTCGATATGGCCGACCAGCTCAACGGGCTCCCCCTCGGAGAAATCCATGGCTCGCTGGGTCTCCCCGAGTTCGACAGCGAGTGCGGCCAGCCGGGCCTCGATCGTGCGGAGTTGCTCGCCGCACGAGTCGCGCTCGTCGTCCACCCGGTCCATTTCGCGGGCCCATCGGGGCCCTTCGGTCTCCCCGGAGCCGGCTCCTTCGCCGATCTCCCGCAGCAGATCGGCGGCGAGACGGCCGAGCAGGTCAAGCCGGGCATGCAGCCGATCGCGTTGCTGCCCCAGGACGAGTCGCTCCTCTTCGAGGGCGTGCACACGGCGGCGCAGGGCCGAGTCGTCGTCGGCGGGCGGCAGCGGCCCGCGCGGCGTCCAGCTGCGGACGATCCGCACGTCGAGCACGGTCGCCGGGTGATCGGCGGTCAGCTCGGCATGAAGCGTACGGTCGACGGCCAGCGCACTGACCGGCCCGAGACGCAGCCGCTGCACCCCGGCTTCCAGGTCGAGCACGACGGCGCGCTCGATGTGGGCGCGATCCTCCAGGCAGGTGACGGCGGTGACGGGGAGGGCGATCGGCTTCGGGGCCGTGGACATGGCGTGTGTCAGCTCCTGCGGTTGCCGCCGACCAGGGTCTTGCCGGCCGGGATGCGGATCTCGTAGCCGCCGTCGAGGGCGGCGGTGCCGCCGGCGGGCAGGTCCACCCGCCAGACGCGGGTGCCCGGGGCATGGTGTTCGGGCCCCGCGCCGTTCTCGGGTGCCGCCCAGTCGGCCCGTTCCTCGATCCGGACCTCAGGTTCGGAGGTGACCGGAACCCGCTCGTGCACCTCGACCGTGACGGGCCTCGCGAGCCGGTTGGCCAGCTCCACGTGGACGCGGTGGTCGAGCACGGTGGTGTTGCTGCGCAGGCCCGCGGTCGACTCGTGGAGGTTCGTACGGCGGGTGACCCGGATGCCCTCGGCCGGCCCGAGCCCCACCCGGCGGACACCGCCGGGGGCGAGGGTGGGCAGTGCGGCGGTCAGCAGGAAGTCGTCGCCGACGGTGACCTCCACCGGGCCGGCGAGGAGCGCCTGGTTGGTGGCGTTGGAGAGCACCAACGTCGCGTACACGGTCTGCTCCACGGACGGCACGCACACGTACTCGGTGCGCAGCCCGACCGGGATCTCGCCGACGGTGACGGTGTGCCAGGTGCCGTCCGACGGAATGTCGGCGCGCGCGGCGGCATCGAAGCGGTGGTCGAAGGAATCCGCCGACTCGCGGGGCCGCACGGCGTGTCCGGGCAGCGGCAGCGCGGCCACCGCTTCGGCGCGGCGGCGGTACTCGGCCGCCACCGGGTCGAAGGGCGAGTGGGGAAACAGCCGGCCTCTGCGACCGCCCTGCTCGTCGGCGCCGCACAGGACGAGGGCGGCGTAGTCGAGTTCGGCGCCGCTCGGCTGCGGCGGGCCGGCCGGCCGCGGTGCCGGAGGCGATGGCGGCGCAGCACGGCCAGGAGCCACAGGTGCCATGGCGGCGGGGACCGCGGAGGGCCTGCCGCCGGTACGCGGCCCGCCGTCCGGTCGCGACCGGACCGGCTGCGCGAGGTCGGGCGTCCCCCCGCCGAAGACCTCGGGGGAGGGGCCGGATGCGCCGCCGGGCACCGGGACCGCGGCCGGCGGACCGCCGTAGCCCTGCGATGCCGGCGGCGGCGGAGGCAGCGGTGGCAGAACGGGACCGGACGCGGAACCGCCCGCGGCAGCTACGGGAGCGGAGCCGGCCCCGACAGCCGCAGGTGCTGCAGTCGTAGCAGGGCGGGGGCCCGCCGCCTCGTATCCGGCGAACAGGTCGGCGAGCCCCACCGGAGGCTCGCGCCAGCCAGCAGGCGCGGGGGCGGGCTGACGGCGTCCGATCCGGATCGAGCGGAGCCTCGGCAGGTCGGTGCGGCGCCGAAGATCGGCGGTGGCCAGGGCGATGCTCACGCCGGTCCAGTCCTCGCCGGTCCGCTGGGCGACCGAGGCGCGCAGCACCAGACGGCCGCTGCCGTCGCCCTGACGGTGAGTGAGGCGATAGGCCGGCACCCAGACGGCGCCCGGCACCCCGTACTCCAGCTCCACCTCCGCGTCACCCGTGCCGTCGAGGGTCAGGACCGCGCAGACCGTGGTCTCCACGTGCGCTGACGGTGCGTCGGTGGAGGCGCGGGCGAGCCTGTCCGCGGCGACGGTGAGCTCGTGCTCGACGCGGCGCAGCGCCTCCTCGAGCTCGACGAGACGCGTGTGCAGTCCTGTCAGCCGCTCGTCGACGAAGTCGGCGAGCATCAGCCACGCGTCGACCGGGGTGCGGCGGTGCGGGTCCTCGCGCCTGCGGGCCGGCGGGACCGGGCGCAGAGCTCTGACCTCCTCGATCCGGCTCAGCTGCCGGTCCCGGCGTCCCTGCGCCGCCGCGTACTCGTCGCGCAGCTGCGAGACCTCGCGTCGCAAGTCGTCGGGCGTGCCGGAGCCGAGGGGCTCGGCTTCGACCTCCACCCGGGCCTCGGTGACGCGCACCCCGGGGGTGCGAAGGATACGGGCCCGCAGTGAGCCGGGGTCCAGCGAGCGGGGCAGTCCCGTCACCCTCACCCGGCCGTCCGGCGGCACGCTGCCACGGGCCAGGCGGCGGCAGACCGCGCCCTGCGCGTACACCACGACCGAATCGAGGGTCGACCCCCACCTCTGTGCTGTCTCAGCCGTCATGTGCTCCGCCCCCCGCCGCGTCTGCGCTGAGCGAAGCCTACGCCCGAGCGGTCCGCGCATCCGCGTCGACGCCCGATGCCCGATGCCACCGGCCCGCCGTACAGTCGGGGCGTGAGCACCTCCGCTGACGGGACTTGATCGCCGCATCGAGGCCGCCGTGCGACGCAGCGTCGACCAGCTGTGGGAGCACCGTGTCCGCGGCCTGCTCGACGAGCCTCAGGCTCGCCTGGTCGATGCCCACCGCAGCTTCGTCCAAGCCGAGACGTCCGTGACCTTCCACCGGGTCCTGCTCCACCGCCTTGCGTCCGGCGAGTTCCCCGTCGACAAGCGCCGGCCCCAGCTGGTGATCTGGGTGGCGCACAGGGCGGGCAGCGCGGCGCGGGGCCGTGACCGGTCTCCCGTCCCGGTCACGGCCCCGCTGGTGTCGAGGTCGGTCATCGGTGGATCAGCAGCAGCCGCCCGCGACGGCCGGTTCTTTCGAGCCGGTGTCGGCCTCGACCGTGCCGGCGCAGCAGGTGCTGCCCTGTTGCTTGGCCAGGGAGTCGGCGTCGGCCTTGACGACGTACACCTCCCAGGGTTCCTGGCCGGGGCCGTGGACCCAGACCTTGTCCTGGAGGGCGTAGCAGCAGGTGGTGTCGTTCTCCACGTCGGTGGCCAGACCCGCCTCGCCCAGGCGGGTGGTGGCGGCGTGGACCGCTTCGGTCGTGTCGACCTCGACGCCGAGGTGGTCCATGCGGGTCGCCTCGCCTGCGGTGCCTTCGATGAGGACGAGCTTGAGCGAGGGCTCGGCGATGGCGAAGTTGGCGTAACCGTCGCGGAGGTTGGCGGGCTCGGTGCCGAAGAGCTTCGCGTAGAAGGCGACGGACTCGGCGAGGTCGGGAATGCAGAAGGCGAGCTGTACGCGGGACGTCATGGCGAACCTCCTTGGGTGGGCGGGGAGTTCAGCAGCCGCCGGACGCGGCGGGTGCGCCGATACCGATCTGCAGAGTGGCCGGAGCCGCGCAGCAGCCACCGCCGTCGCTGCTCTGGGCTGCCTCGGGCTCGTCGAACAGCCCCGCACCGCCGCAGACGCCGGTCTCCGGGAGGGTGAGTTCGACGCGCTCGGCGGCTTCCTGGTCGCCGGCGATGGCGGCGGTGATGGAGCGGACCTGCTCGTACCCGGTCATCGCGAGGAACGTCGGGGCGCGGCCGTAGGACTTCATGCCGACCAGGTAGACGCCCTGTTCGGGATGGGAGAGCTCGCCCACGCCGTGAGGGTAGACCGTGCCGCAGGAGTGGACGTTGGGGTCGATCAGCGGGGCCAGCGCGGTGGGCGCCTGGAGGCGCTCGTCGAGGCCGAGGCGGAGTTCGGAGAGGAAGGCCAGGTCGGGGCGGAAGCCGGTCAGGACGATGACCTCGTCGACCGGGTCCAGGCGGCGGCCGTCCTCTGCGATGAGGACCAGCCGGTCGCCCTCCCGCTCCACAGCCTGCGTACGGAAGCCGGTGACCGCACTCGCATGGTTGGCCTCGACGGCCGCCTTCGCCCGCAGACCGAGGGCACCGCGGGCGGAGCTGGTCGGCCTCGCCGCCGCCGTAGGTGTTCGCGCCGATGCCACGGCGCAGGATCCACACCGCGTGCGTGCCGTCCTCCTCCTTCGCGAGGTCGGCGAGGAGCGCGAGGGCGGTGAAGGCGGATGCACCTGAGCCGACGACAGTGGTGCGCTTGCCCGCGTAACGGGCACGTACGGCCGGGTCCTTCAGGTCGGGGACGCGGTAGGAGATGCGGCCGGCGGCCGACTTCTCGCCGAGGGCGGGCAGGCCGTCCGCGCCCATCGGGCTCGGGACGGACCAGGTGCCGGAGGCGTCGATAACGGCGCGGGCGGTGATCCGCTCCTCGTGGCCATCGGCGGACTGGACGTGCACGGTGAAGGGCTGCTCGTCGCGGCCGGCGTCGACGATGCGGTCACGTCCGGCGCGGGCGACGCCGGTCACCGTGGTGTCGTAGCGGACCTTGTCGCCGAGGACGTCGGCGAGCGGCTGAAGGTAGCGCTCGGCCCAGTCGCCGCCGGTCGGGTAGGCGGAGGCGTCAGGGCGGACCCAGCCGGTCGGGGCGAGGAGCTTCTCGGCGGCCGGGTCGACGACCTCGCCCCAAGGCGAGAACAGTCGGACGTGGGACCAGTCGCGTACGGCGCTGCCGGCAGCGGGACCGGCCTCCAGGACCAGGGGTTCGATGCCGCGCTCGACGAGATGGGCGGCGGCGGCCAGGCCGATGGGCCCGGCTCCGATGACCACGGCGGGCAGCTGGTCGCTGGTGGGCACGCTATTAGTGGACGCGGCCACGATGTTCCCCTTTGCTTCGACATTTGTCGATGGCTCGTGCGGCCAGCATGGCACCTGTATCGACAAGCGTCAACATAGACATGCATCGAATTCGGTGGGCGGGTGATCGTGTCGCCGTACGGTCCCCCGGCTGGGGCAAGCTGCCCCTCGGGCATGCTGGTTCGATGCATGTCAACATAGATGCATGTCGAATACGAAGGTGCTGCCGCTGCTGGAGCCCGAGGTCTCCGAGGCCGTGGTGCCGTGCTGCCCGCCGCTCACCGAGCGTCCGCTGACCGCGGAGGAGGCGGAGAAGACCGCCCGGATGTTCAAGGCGCTCGGCGACCCGGTGCGGTTGAGGCTGTTGTCGCTGGTCGCTTCCCATGAGGGTGGCGAGGCGTGCGTGTGCGATATCTCCGACGTCGGCGTCTCGCAGCCGACCGTCTCCCATCACCTGAAGAAGCTGAAGGAGGCCGGGCTGCTCACTTCCGAGCGGCGTGGCACCTGGGTGTACTACCGGGTGGAGCCGTCGGTGGTCGCCGCGATGGGGCAGATGCTCGGCAGCCTGGGCTGAGCCGACTGGACGGACCGCGGGAAGCGGGTGAATCCGATGAGCAATGCGTCGGTGGATCGTCAGGCGATCCACGACGAGCTGGAGCGGGCCCGGACGACGTTCCACCGGCTCCTCGACAAGGCCACCGAGGACGACCTGCGCCGGCCCACCGACGGCACCCGGTGGACCAATGAACAGCTACTGTTCCACATGCTCTTCGGCTACATCCTGATCCGACCGCTGCTGCTCTTGCTGCGGATGTTCGGGCGACTGCCGCGTGGCGTCAGCCGGGCCTTCGCCGGAATCCTCAACGCTGGGACCAGGCCCTTCGACGTCGTCAACTACCTGGGTCCGCTCGGCGGGGCGAGGGTCGTCGGGCGCCGCCGCATGGGGATCGTGTTCGACCGCGTGATCGCCTCCCTGCACCGGCGTCTCGACACCGAACAGTCGGCCGACCTCGCGCTCGCGATGCACTACCCCACCCGCTGGGACCCGTTCTTCCGCGAGGTCATGACCATCGCCGACCTCTACCGCTACCCGACCCAGCACTTCGACTTCCACCGCCGCCAGCTCACCCTGGCCGACGAGGGGCCTTGACGGGGGAAGGCGCCAACCCGCAGTTACCGCACCCCGTTTGAGACAAGCGCGCTGATCTCGCTGGCCGCCTTGCGAGCGGGGCGCCCGACGCCGATGAGGGTGGCGGAGGCGGGGCCGGTCCAGTTGCCGTAGCCGAGCAGGTGCAGACGCGGCTCGTCCACCGCCTGGGTGCCGATGGCGGCGATGTGGCCGCGTCGGCTGCGGAGTTGGAGCGGGGCAAGGTGGGCCAGGGCGGGCCGGAAGCCCGTGCACCAGATAATTACGTCGGCCTCGGCGCGGGTGCCGTCGGCCCATTCGACGCCGCCGGGGACGAGGCGCGAGAACATGGGGCTCGCCTTGAGCCGGCCGTGGTCTCGGGCCTGGCGTACAGGCGGTACGGCGACGATGTCCCCGAGCGAGGCAACGCCGCCCGTGTCGATACGCTCCTCGTCCAGGGCACGGCGGCGGGCGGTGGCCGCGTCGAACAGCGCACGCCCGTCGATGTCGTCGGCGAGGAAGCGCGGTGGACGCTGGGTCACCCAGGTCAGTTCCGTGTCGTAGGCGAGGTCGGCGGCGATCTGGGCGCCGGAGTTGCCCCCGCCCACTACGACCACGCGTTGGCCTGCGAAGTCGGCGGGACTGCGGTACTCCACCGTGTGCAGCTGGCGGCCTTCGAAGACCGCTTGGCCAGGGACAGCAGGGAGGAAAGGTCGCCACCAGGAGCCGGTCGCGCTGATCACGGCGCGGGCGTGCCAGGCGCCGGAGTCGGTCTCCACCCGCAGGAGTACACCGTCCCGGTGGACGCCCAGGACTCGTACCGGCCGCTCAACGGGGAAGTCGTAGCGCTTCTCGTATTCGGCGAGGTACTCCACCACGTGCTCCGCGTCGGGGTAGGTCTCGCCGGACTGCGTCGGCATGAGGCGGCCAGGCGGCGAGGGGTACGCGGCCGGGGAGAACAGACGCAGCGAGTCCCAGGCGTGCTGCCAGGCCCCGCCGGGCTCGGTCTGGGCGTCGAGGATGACGAAGCCGAGGCCGAGGCGGCGCAGGTGGTAGCCAGCGGCGAGCCCGGACTGCCGCCGCCGATCACCACGACCTGCGTTCTGTTGGTCACTCGGCGGATCGTCCGGGCATGAAGATGAGGGCCACCAGCGCCAGCCCGACCACGCCGCCGACGAGTTGCATGCCGATGAAACCCAGGAGCGAGCCGGGCGCGATGCCCGCGAAGGTGTCGGTGAAGGCGCGGCCGATGGACACCGCCGGGTTGGCAAAGGACGTCGAGGAGGTGAACCAGTAGCAGCACCGATGTACGAGGCGACGGCCACCGGTGCGAAGCGCAGCTGGTCGGTGCGGGCCAGGCCGAAGATCAGGAGGATCAGGCCGGCCGTGGCGACGACCTCACCGAGCAGCAGGTGCCCCGCCGACCGGGCGTGCGTGGACCACTCCACCAGCGGCTTGCCGAACATCGCGTCCGCCAGGATGGCGCCCGCGATCGCGCCGACGATCTGCGCGGGCACGTACACCGCGGCCTCGCGCAGGGTGACCCCGGCGCCCCCGCGTCGCGCCGTCCACCACTCGGCCAGGGTAACGACCGGGTTGAAGTGTGCGCCGGAGACCGGGCCGACGTGGCACCCGACGGCCGACTCTTCCGGAACCAGGCTGGCAACTACGTGGACGCTGCCGCCTACGGCATCACGTGGGCGCGGGCCCGGGAACAAGCCCTGACTCGTACTGAGCGGACTTCTCGCCTGGCCAAGCGGCCTTACGATCTCCGGCACGCCGGGATCTCGTTCTGGCTCTACTCCGGAGTGGACCCGGCCGAGTGCGCCCGCCGCGCCGGCCAGAGCATCGAGGTTCTCTTCCGCCACTACGCCAAGTTCCTTGACGGCCTTCGAGAGCAGGCGAACCGCCTCATCGAGCAGTCCATGAACGAGTGACAGCGCGTCAGCCAAGGTGAAGCACCCGAGGGCTGAACCGGGGGTTTGGTCCGTGACTGGTCCGGAAGCACTGGTCAGGAGGGGTACAGCCGTGGGAGGAACTGGGAGTTAGCGCGCAAGCCGGGCTCGGCCGAGAGCGGGCTGAGCGAAAGGCGCCTGACGGGTGAAAACCCAGGTCAGGCGCCTTTTTCCGTGCGTCTAGAAGAAGCCGAGCTTCTTCGGCGAGTACGACACCAGGAGATTCTTCGTCTGCTGGTAGTGGTCGAGCATCATCTTGTGCGTCTCGCGGCCGATACCGGACTGCTTGTAGCCCCCGAACGCCGCGTGTGCCGGATACGCGTGATAGCAGTTCGTCCAGACCCGGCCCGCCTGGATCGCCCGGCCGGCGCGGTACGCCTGGTTGATGTCCCGGGTCCACACGCCCGCGCCCAAGCCGTACAGAGTGTCGTTGGCCGTCTTGATCGCGTCGTCGAAGTCCGAGAACGACGTCACCGCGACGACAGGACCGAAGATCTCCTCCTGGAAGATCCGCATGCGGTTGTCGCCCTCGAAGATCGTGGGCTGCACGTAGTAGCCGCCCGCCAGCTCGCCGTCGTACTCGATGCGCTGACCACCCGTCAGGATCTTCGCGCCCTCCTGCTGTCCGATGTCCAGGTAGGACAGGATCTTCTGGAGCTGGTCGTTGGAGGCCTGCGCGCCGATCATCGTGTCCGTGTCCAGCGGATGCCCGGGCACGATCGCCTCGGTGCGGGCGATGCCGGCGTCCAGGAACTCGCTGTAGTGCCCGCGCTGGATCAGCGCACGCGAGGGGCAGGTGCACACCTCGCCCTGGTTGAGGGCGAACATGGTGAAGCCCTCCAGGGCCTTGTCGCGCAGCTCGTCGTCCGCGGCCCAGATGTCGTCGAAGAAGATGTTCGGCGACTTGCCGCCCAGTTCCAGCGTCACCGGCTTGATGTTCTCGGAGGCGTACTGCATGATCAGCCGGCCCGTCGTGGTCTCGCCCGTGAACGCGACCTTCGCCACGCGCGGGCTGGACGCGAGCGGCTTGCCCGCCTCGACACCGAAGCCGTTGACGATGTTCACCACGCCCGGCGGCAGCAGATCGGCGACCAGGCTCATCCAGAAGTGGACGGATGCCGGGGTCTGCTCGGCGGGCTTCAGCACGACCGCGTTGCCCGCGGCCAGCGCGGGCGCCAGCTTCCAGACCGCCATCAGGATCGGGAAGTTCCACGGGATGATCTGCGCCACGACACCCAGCGGCTCGTGGAAGTGGTACGCGACCGTGTTGTCGTCGAGCTCGCTGAGCGACCCCTCCTGTGCGCGCAGCACACCCGCGAAGTAGCGGAAGTGGTCGATGGCCAGCGGGATGTCCGCGGCCAGGGTCTCCCGTACCGGCTTGCCGTTCTCCCAGCTCTCCGCGACCGCGAGCTCCTCCAGATGCGCCTCCATCCGGTCGGCGATCCGCAGCAGGATGTTCGCCCGGGCCTCGGGGGCCGTTCGGCCCCAGGCCGGCGCCGCGGCATGGGCGGCGTCCAGGGCGCGCTCGACGTCCTCGGCGGTGCCGCGGGCGATCTCCGTGAACGGCTGCCCGTTGACGGGGCTGGGGTTCTCGAAGTACTGGCCACGGGCGGGCGGCACGTATTCGCCGCCGATCCAGTGGTCGTAACGGGACGCGTACGTGACGATCGCGCCGTCCGTGCCAGGCGCTGCGAAACGAGTCATGAGGCCTCCCGAGGTCCTCGCCGTCCGCCGTTGGACGGCGTTTGACGGCGAACCTAGGGAGCCGGACGTTGCAACCAGGTTGCGGCCGCGTACTCCCCGTCCAGCGCCCGCGCCCTGGCCTCCGCAGCCGCACCCCGCCCCTTCGGCAGCACGGAGGCGAGCGCCTGCCACACCGGGAGGTCGTCCTCGCCCCACGGGCTGTACGCCCAGTCCGCCAGCAGCCCCGGATCGCCGCGCGCGATGAGCGCCGCACGCAGCTGGTCGACGAGGCGGCGCCGCAGCTCCACGACACCGGGAGCGCACGAGCCCGGGAGCAACGGTCCGGCATACCCGCTGAGCGCCCCCGCGACCGCGCCCGAGGCGAGCCGGCGGGACACGGCGTCGAAGTCCGCGTCCACGGGCACGGCCAGCCGGTACGGCCGCGACAGCAGCAGCCGCGGCCCCAGCAGGCCGCGCAGCCGGGACAGTTCCGCGCGCAGCGTGACGGGGGTGACGTGCTCGTCCTCGTACAGCTCCAGCAGCAGCTCGTCGCCGCTGAGCCCCTCAGGGTGGCGTGCGAGGACGACGAGGATCTCGCTGTGGCGGCGGCTCAGCCGGATCTTGCGGCCCTCCGCGAGCAACAGCGCCTCGTCCCGGCCGAGGGCCGTCAGCTGCACGGCACCCTCCGTGGGCCGCGGCGCGAGGAGCGCCAGCTGCGACTCGGCGGCCCGCGCCACCGCCCCCACGAACGCCAGGCTGTGCGGGTGCGCAAGCCGGTCGCCGCCGGTGATGTCCACCGCGCCCAACAGCCGCCCGCTGTGCGGGTCGTGAACGGGAGCCGCCGCACACGTCCACTCGTGCACCGGCCGCCGGAAATGCTCGGCGGCGAACACCTGGACCGGACGGTCCACCGCGATCGCCGTCCCCGGCGCGTTCGTCCCGGCCTCGGACTCGGCCCAGCGGGCGCCCTCCACGAAGTTCATCCGCCGGGCGCGCCGGCGCGCCTCCGGGTGGCCCTCGACCCACAGCAGCCGCGCCTGCGCGTCGCACACCGCGACGAGGTGCTCGCCGTCGACCGCGTACACCCCCATGAGCTCCCGGATGACCGGCATCACGCGCGACAGCGGATGACCGTCCCGGTACACCCCGAGCTCGTCGTCGCCGAGCTCCACGCTCGCCGCGCCCTCGGTGGTGACGTGCGCGCGTGCGCAGCGCCGCCAGGACTCGGCCACCACGGGCCGTACGGTCCGCTCCACCCGGCCCGCCGTGGCGAACCGCTCGTACGCCCGGCGCAGCTCGCCACCGCGCTCCACCGGGTCGCCCCCGGCCTCCAGAGCCACCCACACGTCGGTCAACTCGGCCTCCCGGACCGTGACTTTCCCTCGCGGGGCCCATCGTCGTCCCGTACCGCAGACCCGACAAGCGTTGGCGAGCAGGAGTCGTCCTGGGTAGTGGCCGCGTCGTGGCCACTACATGTAGAGGCCTGGGCAAGCCCTGTGGACAGAGTGGTAAGGACTGTGCCCCGAGGATCCGAAATGCTGCTGGGGAAGGAAAGCGCTGCCGTGCCGGTCCGGGCACCCGCGGCGCAAGAGACGACAGACATCGGAGTTGATTCATGCGATTCATGCGTGCTCGAGGGATACTCGGGGCCACGGCCGCGGCACTCGTGTGCCCTGACGGGTACGCCCAGCTTCGCCGCCATGCAGACCGATGACGGCGACCCCGGCGGGAAGGTCACGTTCGAGACGTACGGCGACATCGTGACCTAGCGGTCCCGGCGGACGCGGGGGTTCCGCCGGGACCGTACCCGTCCGCCTGCGTCGCTCGGCGCAGGCGGACGGGCGCCCCTACTCCGAAAGGCCGAGGGCCTGGTGACGGTAGTCCCTGGGCGGAAGGCCGTACGCGGCACGGAAGGCGCGCGTGAACGCGGGGTGCCCCTTGAAGCCCCAGCGGTTCGCGATCCGGTGGACCGGCACGTCCCGCAGCCGCGGATCGGTCAGGTCACGGCGTACGTGCTCCAGGCGCTTCCGGCGGATCAGTGCCGCGACCGTGGTCTCGCGGGTCTGGAAGAGGCGGTGCAGGTAACTGGCGGAGATGTGGTGGGCGGTAGCGATGACCTGAGGCGAAAGCTGGGGGTCATCCAAGTGCTCCTCGATGAACGCCTCGATCCGAAGGAGCAGGGTGCGCCGGCGGGACTCGTCCGGCACCTGGGCGTCGGCGTCGAGGTGATGGGCGAGCGTCGCGGTCAGCAGGTCCAGGGCCACCGTACTCAGCCGGGCGGCGTCGACAGGCCGGTACGAGGCGGAGCCGGTGGCCACGGTACTGAGGAACTGGGTGAGCAGAGCCCCCAACCCCTCCTGTCCCGACAACCGCGTCGCCAGCAGCCGGTCGGTCTGTCCAGCAGCCAACGGCAGCATCGCACGGGGCACATGGGCCCGCACCAGAGTGACGGTCTCACCGCCTGCGATCCGCAGGCTGAGCGGCCGCGAGCTGTCGCACAGCGCGAAGTCCTGCCGTCCCAGCGCCGCCTCGCGGTCGCCCTGCATCACCGCCAGTTTCCCACTCGGCGCAAACACCACCGCGCACAGCTCCGGGTCGGCCTGCCGGATCAGCTTCGGAGTGCGCTGCATATCGGACGGCGAGCACGTCAGCTCAGCGACGTCCATCGTCCCAAGATCCAAGGCCCGTACCGTGGCGCGGAATCCTTCCGGGTCCGCGCTTGTCACTCGCATCGGGTGGCAGCTGTTGACGTGAAAGTCATTGAAGCTGTCCAGCCGCTCCGCCGGTGGCAGGAGGTCGCTTTGGAATACCGTTCTGATCATCGTTCCCCCGGACGTCTGTTCCCCGAACCTGGTCGGCGATCATAGTTACCGGGTCCTCGGCGGTACGTCCATCTGTTCGAGAAGCTCGGCATGTGGCCATGCTCGCCCCGGTCGTGGCTCACGAAGGCGCGCTGGATTACTGGCAGCCGGTCGGCGAACCCAGTGCGTACGCCGCCGGATCGTCCAGCACCGCCCGCACCACCGAATGCGCCGCCCCCAGCAGCGGCCCGTCCGAGCCGAGCCTCGAGACCGTCAGCGCCGGGCGTGCCGGATCGGTCGTACGGCGTGTCAACTCCCGCTCCAGGGAGGGCAGCAGCCACGGCGACAGCCGCGACAGCGCGCCGCCCAGGACCACGGCACGCGGGTCCAGCAGATTGACCGCACCGGCCAGCGCGATGCCGAGCGCCGCGCCCGCACCACGCAGCGCCCGGCGCACCTCGCGGTCACCGGCCGCCGCCCGCTCGGCGAGCAGCCCGATCGGGCGGCCCGTCGTGGAGAGCCCCGCGGCCCGCAGCACGGCCTCCTCGCCCGCGTACTGCTCGAGACAGCCCCGGCCCCCGCAGGCGCACGCGGGGCCCTCGGGCCGTACCGGTACGTGGCCCAGCTCGCCCGCGTATCCATGAGCACCGCGCAGCAGCCTGCCGTCGACGACCACGGCCGCGCCGATGCCGATCTCCGCCGAGACGTGCACGAAGTCCCGCGGCGCCGGATCGCCCCCGATCCACAGCTCGGCGAGCGCGCCGAGATTGGCCTCGTTGTCGACGGTGAGCCGTGGCCCGTACGGGAGGCAGGCGCCCAGGTCGACGTCCCACCAGCCCAGGTTGGGAGCGCGTACGACGGTGTGGGTGTCGCGCGCCACCAGACCCGGCACCGCAACGGCCACGCCGGCGGGGCGCAGCCCCTCGCCGCGTACGGCATCGGTGACCTCGCGGACGAGGCCGGCCAGCTCCTTGAGTACCGGCTCGGGCGGACGGCCCCGGTTGTCGGCCCCGGCACTCGCCCGCGCCCGTACCTTCCCGCGCAGATCCACCGCCGCGACGGACAGGTGGTCGACGCCGACCTCGGCCCCGATGCCGACCGGGCCGCGGTCGCCGATGCCGATCGCACTGCCGGGCCGGCCCACGGTGCCGGACTGCTCGCGACCCAGCTCCACCAGCAGCCCGGCGTGGGTCAGTTCGTCGACGAGCGAGGACACCGCCGCCCTGGTCAGCCCGATCCGGCCCGCGACACTCGCGCGCGACAAGGGGCCCTCCGCGGCGACGGCGTGCAGGACGAGGGACAGGTTGCGGCGGCGCATGCCCTGTTGGGTGTGGGGGAGCCCCCAGGGCGCGTCCGGGAGGGGCGACGGGTTCATGCCGGGTGCTCCCCGTGCAGTTGCCTGTGCAGGAGCGGTCCGCCGTCGGTGAGGACGGTGCCGATCCGGTCCAGCGCGGCGCGGTCCACGGGGACGGGGTCGTACGACGGACCGTCCGCCGTGCCCCATCGCCGGGCGACGGCGGCGGGGTCCTCGCCCGTGAGCACAGCGGCGGCCTGTGCGGCGGCGCCGATCGCGACGAGTTCGCGGGCGGCCGGCACCTGGACCGCGCGGCCGGACAGCCGGCGGACGGTCTCACGCCAGGCGGCCCCCTGCGCGCCGCCGCCGATGAGCAGGAGCGGGGCGTCGTCCTGCCCCGGGGTTCCGGCCAGCACCCTCTTCAGCGCGTCGAGCAGCGCGTAGACGGCACCGTCGTACGCGGCCTGGAGCAGCCGCCCCGGTGTCGTGTCGTGGCGGAGCCCGTACAACAGCCCGGATGCGTGGGGGAGTTGAGGGGTGCGCTCGCCGTCGAGGAAGGGCAGCAGCACCTCCCGGCCGCCTGCCTCCACCGCGTCCCGGTCACGCCCGAGCAGCGCGGCGATCCGGTCGACGGCCTGGGTGCAGTTCAGCGTGCAGGCGAGCGGCAGCCACCGGCCGCGGGCGTCGGCGAAGCCGGCCACGGTCCCGGTCGGATCGGCGGACGGATGCGGTGAGGTCGTGTAAACCGTGCCGGAGGTGCCCAGACTCAGCACGGGCTGCCCGGTGGTGAGCCCGAGACCGAGGGCCGCTGCCGCGTTGTCCCCGGTCCCCGGCGCGACCAACGCGCCCGCCGGGAGTGGCAGACCGGGCAGATCGCGGACCGTCCCGGCCGTCTCGAACGGGTCGGCGACCTCCGGCAGCAGCGTGGGGGAGAGGCCCGCGAGACCGAGAATCTCCACGTCGTACGCACCCGTCGCGGGGGTCCACCAGCCCGTGCCCGAGGCGTCCCCGCGGTCCGTGACGGCCCGGCCGGTCAGGCGCTCGGTGAGGAAGTCGTGCGGGAGTCGCACTGCGCGGCTGGCCGCGGCGGCCTCTGGTTCGTGCTCGCGCAGCCACGCCCACTTGGTGACGGTGAAGGCGGGTCCGGGGACGCTGCCGGTGCGCTCGGCCCACGCCTTCGGGCCGCCGAGGTGCTCGATCAGCCGTTCGGCCTGCGTCGCCGACCGCACGTCGTTCCACAGCATCGCCGGACGCACCGGCCGGCCTTGCCCGTCCAGCGTGACGAGGCCGTGCTGCTGCCCGGCGACGGACACGGCGGCGGCGCGACGGGCCGGCGCCCCGCACTGACCCAGCGCGTCCGCGAGCGCCGCCCACCAGTCCTCCGGGTCGCTCTCACGGGCGCCGCCCCGGCCGGTGACGGTGTGCGGGGCCTGGCCGCTCGCCACGACCCGGCCGGTGGCGACGTCGACGACCAGTGCCTTCGTCGACTGGGTGGAGCTGTCCACTCCGACGACGAGCGGCCCTTCCGGTACAGACATCGATCTCTCCGTTTCCGCTCGGCGTCCCTGCACTGCGTCTTCCTGAGAGCTGCCCCGGATATTAATTTGTCAACGGCGATGACGAAATGGGCGAGACCGAGATTCGGAGACCGAGATTCGGAGAGTGCGATTCGGAGAGTGCGATTCGGAGGGGGAGTTTCTGCGGGGAAGATTCGAAGGGCGAAGACGCGTGATCCCCGAACTCCGTTGGTGTCAGCCCCCGTTGACCCCTGCCCGTCGGCCAGGGCTCCGTCGTTCTCGCGGTTGGCCCGACGTAGCCGGTATGGGCCTGATGCCCCAACTCGCTTGCATGGTGGTGGTTCGCAGGCGCACGCGCAGTCACGACTCCGGTGATCATGGAGTGTCGAGTTCGCTGATCACCACAACGGAAGACCGTGCCTGCTGCGTCAGCATCCCCCATGCCTGCCGGGCTTGGCCAACTCGTCGGTTCCGATCCGGCCCGCCGATGAATTGCCTGACCTGATGGACCGACTGCGCCGCCTGCCCGACCCGCGCCGCCTCCAAGGCCGGCGTCACCGGCTGTGGTACGTCCTGGCCCTGGCCGCCTGTGCGGTCCTGGCCGGGGCGAAGTCCCGCACCGCGATCGCTGAGTGGGCCGCCGACGCCCCTGAGTAGCTCCTTCTCCAGTGCGGGGCCACGCTGTGCGATCCGGACCAGCCCTACCGGGCGCCCAGCGAGGCGACCGTGCGCCGGGTACTCCAGCGCAGCGACGGCGACGCGCTCGACGCGCGGATCTGCTGATCAAGGGAGAGACGCCAAGTGAGCGAGACTCCGATCGAGCACAAGTCCGTGGAGGAGTCGGCCGGTGGTGCAATGCCGTCGGCTGGCGGCTGTTCCTGCCCGGGAGCTGGGACGACGCCAAGAACCCCGGGGATGCGCTGCTGGCGGAGGCGATCCGACGCCGGCGGGCGAAGGCGGGCATCCCCGACGAGGTCCGGCACCGGGAAAGGTGGCGCCTGGCCCTGGACATGCTCGACGAGACCCGCGAGGACTGGGAGCTGCCCGATCTGCCGGTGGTTGCCGACGCCGGTTACGGGGATGCCACCGGCTTCCGTGAAGGCCTGACCGAGCGCGGGTTGCCCTACGCGGTGGCGGTCAAGGGCAGCACCACCTGCTACCCGGGCGATGCGGTCCCTGAACGCCCGCCCTACAGCGGCCAGGGCCGTCCGCCGAATCCGGCCTACCCCCAGCCGCACACGACGCTGCGGGCGCTGACCCTGGCCGCCGGGCGCCAGGCCGCGCGGACCGTCACCTGGCGCCACGGCAGCAAGGCGACCAGGGACAACCCCCACGCTGCCATGCGCTCGCGGTTCCTTGCCTTGCGGGTCCGCCCCGCCAACCGCACCATCCGCCGCGGCGTGGACGGCTCCCTACCCGACTGCTGGCTGCTGGCCGAATGGCCGCCCGGCGCCGCCGAGCCCACCCGACTACTGGCTGTCCACCCTGCCCGCCGACACCCCACTGCGTGAACTGGTCCGCATCGCCAAGATCCGCTGGCGCGTCGAGCACGACTACCGCGAACTCAAAGACGGCCTGGGACTGGACCACTTCGAAGGCCGCAGCTACCTCGGCTGGCACCGCCACGTGACCCTCGCCTCCCTCGCCCAGGCCTTTTGCACCCTGCTCCGACTCGACCCAAAAGTCCCTGCGTCGGCCTGACCCTCTACGCGGTCCTCCGCGCGTTACAGAAACTCCTGGCCACCTGGACCGGCGCCTGTTCGATATGCGGCCGACCCACCCCCACACCCGAACCCCACCACCGAACCTAGCAAAGCCCTACTAGCCGGGTACCTTCGATCACGCCCGGCTCGATCACCGCAGGTGCGTGCGGATACGTCTGGGCTCCGGGCATCCACCATGCGCTGGAGCCTCCCTCGTGGCCCTACGTCAGGTCAGGTTTGCGCAGGCCGCGACTCAAGTCCCTGTCACGGAACGCCAAGTAGTTGACCGAGCGCGCCATCCAAGGTGGAGCGGACAACCCGTCACGAGGGCGAGCCGTCCGCAGAGTCCAGGGTCGGCACACGCCACCGCCGGCCTGCGTCCCACCCCACCAAGGTGGCAGCACCTTCACGCAGGATCCGAGCCCTGAGCCTCCGTGCTGCCGGGATCGGACCAGATGTCGGGCGGTACGACGCCGACGGAGCGTCCGTAGGGGTCGAGGAGGTGGCCGAGATGCTTGTAGTGCCGCAAGGTGATCACTCGCTCGGCGATGTTGATCCTCGGGTGGGCGGTGGCGACCTGGGTTTCGAAGCGGAGAACGTCTTCGACGGAGCGGAGATAGGCCTGCAGGACGAGGTTGTGGGGGCCGCTGAGCGCGAGGCAGGCGCGGACATCGGGCAGCCGGATGAGGGAATGGCCGATGTCCGGCAGGTCGGCGGGTGGGACTGTGGCCCAGAAGGTGGCGGCGACGGGCCAGCCGCCCAGCGGGCGGGCGAAGTCGCAGCGGAAGCGCAGCGTGCCGGTCCGGGTGAGCTGGTCGAGGCGGCGCTTGACGGTGGAGGCGCTGGTGGCCAGGGCGTCGGCCAGGGCCTGGTGGGAGGCCCGGCCGTCGGGGGCGAGCTCGGCGAGCAGCGCACGGTCGAAGCTGGTGACCTGGCGGGTTGGCTGAACGGTGGCGGCACCGGTCTGGGCGGTGAGCTGGGCTCGTTGAGCGGGGGCAAGGGCGCCGATCCTCCAGCGGCCGCCTTCGGTGAAGATGTGGGTGACGATCCGGGCCCGGACGACGGTGACACCCGGCACTGCCGGCAGCACATCGAGGGTGTAGCGGGACATCGCGGCCAGGTCGCTGGTGGCCACGGTCGCGAGCAGCTGGTGCGTGCTGGCTGCCCGCTCCAGGTTGACCACGTGCGGATGGGCGCTGAGCACACGGGCTACCGCGCCGGCATCTGCGGCGGTGCAGTCGATGTCGACGAAGGCGGCGCAGAGCTGCTCGATCATCCGAGGCCCCGGCGAGAAACCGATCCAAGCCTCGCCACGTTCAGCAAGCCGGCCCCACCGCCGTGCCACGGTGACCGGGTCCACGCGCAGGATGCGGCCGAGGTCGGTCCACGATGCCCGCGGTTGCAGCTGCATCGCATGGATGAGCGCCAGCGCTTCGTCACTCAACGGTCTGACGTGATCCTGCATTCCTGACCCCTACCGTGCGGGTTTCCTGCGTCCACGGACCATCGATGGTTCAGCCTTGCACACTGGCAGCCACCGGCCTGACCGGTGACCGATCCGGTTACTCCTGTCCGCGCAACATCGAGGGAAACCCCCATGGCAGTCATACCTTCTCATTTCATCTCCGGAGGGGTCTCCCAGCACGTCAGCGGCAAGGCGCGGGCGCCCCGCCGCTGACGGCACACAGCCATGCGAGGGCGGCGGGCCGTGACTGGCGGGGATGGCGGCCGGCGGTGATCAGACGCAGGACCCGCTCGCGCTGATCGCGGCCGCCGGCCGAGGCGTTCTTCGTCGTCGAAGCCTCGCTGTTCGCACAACGGCTCCACGATCGGCCGACTGCCCCGCCCGAGCCTCCCACGCTTTCTCCCGAACCGAAGGATTCAAGATCATGAAGTCGACCCACGCGAGGCGCGAGCGGCGGTGGAGGTGGCGTGCCCCTCTAACTGCCTTCGGCGCGGGCCTGTCCGCGCTGACCATCGCGGCAGTGGGTGCCACCGCTACCGAACCCGGTGGTGACGCATCGGTTCGGCACTCTGACGGCGGCCCGATCGTGACCATCGACGGCGGTGCCGTCCGCGGCACGGTCAAGGACGGGGGCTACGCCTTCCATGGACTGCCCTACGCCGCCGCGCCCACCGGACAGCTGCGGTGGAAAGCCCCGCAGCCCGCGGCCGACTGGAAGGGCGTGCGCGACGCGACCGGCTTCGCGCCGAGCTGCCCGCAGCCCATGGGCCTCGCCCAGCCCGGTCCCACGAGCGAGGACTGCCTGTACCTCAACGTCTCCACGCCCAAGCCGGGCAAGCGTCACAGCGCGGGCAGGCCGGTGCTCGTGTGGATCCACGGCGGCGGCCTGGTCACCGGCGCCGGCCGAGAGTACGACCCCACCAAGCTGGCGGCCGAGGGCACCGTGGTCGTCACCGTCAACTACCGGCTCGGCGCCCTCGGCTTCCTCTCCCACCCCGTGCTGGCCTCGCGGCCCGGCGCCCCGTCCGGCAACTACGGGCTGATGGACCAGCAGGCCGCCCTGCGCTGGGTGCAGCACAACATCGGCCGCTTCGGTGGCGACCCGCGCAACGTCACCATCTCGGGCGAGTCGGCCGGCGGCCTGTCCGTCCTCGCCCACCTCACCTCCCCCAGCTCCCGTGGGCTCTTCCACCGCGCCATCGTGCAGAGCGGAACCTTCGCGCTGAAGCAGCAGCCCCTCGCCACTGCCCAGACCGCCGGCCAGGCGTTCGCGGCCAAGGCGGGCTGCACGGACCAGACCGCGAAGTGCCTGCGCGACCTGCCGGCCGCCAACCTCGTGAACAACTGGGGCCCGTCCGCGATCCCCGGCGTCGTCGACGGCAGGGTCCTCAAGGAGTCGATCGGGACGTCGCTGGCCGCCGGCCGGTTCGCCCGCGTGCCGATCCTCAACGGAATGAACCGCGAGGAGGAGCGGGTCTTCGTCACCCGCGGGGGCGTCGTCAGCGGCGGGTTCCTGCCGCTGCCCCAAGGGGGCGTGACTGCCGAGAACTACGAACGGACCATCGCGTCGGTGCTCGGCGTGTCGGATGCACGGGCCAAGGCGGTCGCGCAGGAGTATCCGCTCAGCGCGTACCCGTCGCCGACGCTGGCCTTCAGCGCAGTGTCCGGCGACGCCAGCTTCGCCTGCAGCGCGCTCCAGGTGAACAAGTGGACCTCCAAGCGGGTGCCGACCTTCGCCTACGAGTTCAACGACGACCAGTCGCCTGCGCGCTACTTCCGGCTCGACCCGCCGCCCGTGGCGACGCACGGCTCCGAGGTCCACTACCTCTTCGACCTGCCCGACGCGCCGTTCCAGGACCCGTTCAGCGCCGACCAGGAGAAGCTCTCGGCCGACATGCGAGCGGCCTGGGCGAACTTCGCGGCCGGCGGCAACCCCTCGACGGCAGCGGTGCCCTGGCTGTCGTTCCACAACAGCACGGACGTGATGTCGCTCGTGCCGCCGCAGCCCGAGGTCGAGAAGGACTTCGCCGCCAAGCACCATTGCTCGTTCTGGGCCGCCGGGTAACCACACCCCCGGTCGCCGCACGCCCTCCCGATCAGCGCCGGGCACCGGCCCCGAGCCAGTGCCCGGCACTGATCGGCCCCACCGCAACTCGCAACCTTGAGAAAGACCAACCCTATGAGTACGAACACCCAGTCATCCCGTACGCCCCTTGCCGACAACCCCCGCTCCTCACTGCTGAAGCTGTACCTGGGCCGTGGCATCCTGGCCGTCGCATGGGCCGCGGCGTTCTCCGTGAACCATGACCCCCTCGACGCCCCGGCGATCATCCTGCTGGCCGTCTACCCGCTGATCGACGCAGTGTCATCACTGATCGACTACCGTGCCGTCACGAACGAATCGCAGCGTCGGGTCACGCTGTTCAACGGGGTGCTCAGCACCCTCATCGCCATCACCCTCGGCGTAGCAGGGGCCAACGGCGCACAGGCGGTACTGCACGTATTCGGTGCCTGGGCCGTCATTTCCGGCGTGGCCCAGATAGTGGTCGGCATCCGGCGGCGCAGCCCCGAACTCGGCACGCAGTGGCCGATGCTTCTCGCGGGCGGCCTGTCCATCCTCGCGGGCATCGGCCACAACACCCAGGCCCTCGCCGACCAGCCCAAGCTCGGCATTCTGGTCCTCTACACCACAGCCGGCGGCGTGTTCTTCATCATCCAGGCCGGCCTGCTGGCCCGGCGAGCCCGACTTGCACGGACCCAGATCGCCTGAAGACCTCGGGATGAGTGAGCAGGAGCAGTGATGGACGAGGTCTCCCAGACGTACGACGTGGTCGTCATCGGCGCGGGCCCGGTCGGTGAGAACGTGGCTGAACGTGCCCGTGCCGCCGGGCTGAGCACCGTGATCGTGGAGCGCGAGCTGCTCGGCGGCGAGTGCTCGTACTGGGCCTGCGACCCCAGCAAGGGGCTGCTCCGGCCGGTGTTGGCACGCGCCGACGCGCGCCGGGTACCCGGGCTGCGCGAGGCGGTGGCCGGGCCGCTGGATGTCGCCGCGGTCCTCGATCACCGCGACAGGGCGGCCTCCTATTGGAAGGACGACGGCCAGGTGAACTGGCTGGAGTCGGTGTCCGTCGAGCTGATACGCGGTCACGGCCGACTCGACGGTCCCCGGCGGGTGGCGGTACAGACCCCGGACGGTGACACCATCCGGCTGTCCGCCCGGCACGCCGTCGCCGTCTGCACCGGCACCGGTGCGGCGATGCCCGACATCCCCGGACTGGAGACCGTGCGCCCCTGGACCAACCGTGAGGCGACCAGTGCCGACCGGGTGCCGGGCCGTCTGGCCGTGGTCGGCGGGGGTGTGGTGGCCGTCGAGATGGCCACCGCCTGGCAGGCGCTCGGATCGCAGGTGACCATGCTGGTGCGTGGCGACGCCGGACTGCTTGCGCGCATGGAGCCGTTCGTCGGCGAGCTGGTCGCGGACGGGCTGCGCGAAGCAGGCGTCGACGTCCGGCTCGGGGCCTCCGTGGCATCCGTGGCACGTGAGGGCGGCGAAGTGCGGATCCGGCTGGCCGACGGCGGGCAACTGGCCGCGAACGAGATCCTGTTCGCGACCGGCCGGGCCCCGCGGACCTGGGACGTCGGCCTCGAGACCGTCGGCCTGACTCCGGGGGACTGGCTGAGTGTGGACGACACCTTCCGGGTGACCGCCGTCACCGGCGGCTGGCTGTATGCCGTCGGTGACGTCAACGGCCGGGCGCTGATGACTCATCAGGGCAAGTACCAGGCCCGGATCGCCGGCGCCGTCATCGGCACCCGCGCCAAGGGAGAGCCCGTCGAGGACACCAGGTGGGGCCCGCACAGCGCGACCGCCGACGGCGCCGCCGTACCGCAGGTCGTCTTCACCGACCCGGAGGTCGCGTCCGTCGGTCTGACCACGCGCGAGGCGGAGCGGACCGGGCGCCGGGTCGAGGTCGTGGACTACGACCTCGCCCACGTCGCAGGCGCGCTCCTGTACGGCGACGGCTACCGCGGCAAGGCCCGCATGCTCGTCGATGTGGAGCGCGGCATGGTGGCCGGGGTCACCTTCGTCGGCCCCGGCGTCGGGGAACTTCTGCACTCGGCCACCATCGCGGTCGCCGGCGAGGTCCCGCTGGACAGGCTGTGGCACGCCGTGCCCGCCTTCCCCACCATCAGCGAGGTCTGGCTCAGGCTGCTGGAGACCTACCGGGGCCGAAGCCCAAGGCCGTGAAGCTACGGTTTCTCCGCCGGCCGCGAGGGACGGACAGGGTTCGTCCTCGTGCTCAGGCGGCTCGTCGGTCCGTCCTGCGGTGGGGCCCCGTTCCGTGTGACCGTGGTGCCGGTGCCCGCGGGAGTGGTGTGTCACCACTCGATGGCGCGTCCGTCGACGGTCGTTCCGGGGTAGAGGTGTTCGGCAGTCAGGGCCAGGATGGTGGGATTGATGCGGTCCAGGTGGCGCAGCAGCATCAGATCGGCGAACTCCTTGGCGTGGCGGGCGACGGCGGCCACTTCCTCGGTGTCCTGCAGGTACTTGCGGGTCTCGTCCAGGTGGCGGGGGTCGTCGTCGTTGGCGGGGTTCTTGTGCCCGGCGACGACGGCGCGAGGGTGGACCGCAGCGATCTTGTCGATGGCGGCGATCCAGTCCACGCGCCGCTCGGGCAGCGGCCGGGCCTTCTCGCCGCCGGCGAGGTAGGGGTGGACGCCGTTGTAGGCGATGTCGCCCGCGACGACGAGGCCGATGGACGGCACGTGCACGAACGTGGTGTCCGGTCCGTCGCTGTCGCCGGCCTCGACGAACCGGACCTCCTCGCCCTCCAGGAGGAAGGTGTAGTCGTCGATCACCTCGGGCAGCACGATGTCCTTGACGATCTGGCCGGGAAACTGGCTGTTCCAGAACGCCATACGCTTTCCGGCGGTGAACTCCGCCAGGGCCACGGTGCCCTCGGTGGCGATCATCCGCGCGTCGGGAAAGTGCTTGGCGACCTCGGAGAAACCGAACCAGTGGTCGCCGTGGCCGTGAGTGGCGTACATCGCGACCAGGTTCTTGCCCGAGGCCAGCACCCACTCGGCCACCTGCCGGGACTGCTCCTCCAGGTGCGGGGCGTCGATCAGGATGGCGTCCCGCTCCCCGTAGATGAGGGTCGCCGACATCGGGGACCAGGCCGGCAGCGGCCGGACCGAGGAACCATCGGGCAGGACCGCCCGGGGAGGAAGGGTGACGAGGACGTCGTATTCGAGAGCCATGATTGTCCGCTTTCTGTACTTTCGATGCTTTGTTCTTCTGTTTACCGCGAACACCCGAAATGCTCCCGGCTGGGGTCGGCGACCTCGTAGTCGCCGAGTCTGTGGGGGGCACGTGATGCGTCCACCGGCGTGCGCCGTGTGTCCAGGCTGCGCGCGTTTTCACACCCACCCTGTGGCACCGTCCGGTGTCAGGACCGTGCGGCGCTCGCGGTCACCGGGCCGGAGCCGGTTCGGCAGCAGGCTGGTGGTGGTGGCGGCGGATGATCAGGTGTGTGATCTCGGCCGCGCCGAAGGCAAGGACGATCAGTGCGGCGCCGACGGGGCCGAGCCAGTGCACGCCGGCCCAGTTCAGCGCGCCCTGGCCGACGACGGGGGCGATGGAGACCCCGACGTAGAGCGTCGCGGAGTGGAGGCCCGTCAGCATCGGGGCAGCCGCCGGCATCGCACCGATCAGGCGGTGGGTCTGCGGCGTGATGAATCCCCAGCCGCACAGGCCCCACACGATCAGCGCGACGACGGCTGTGCCAATGTGCGCACTGAACCATGGCATCAGCACGAAGTCGATGGCGAGCACCACGAGGGCGGTGTTGATGATCCGGCGGGCGCCGAGCCGGTCGACCAGGTGCCCCGAACCGAGTGTGCCGATCGTCGAGGCCACACCCCACACGAACAGCAGGATTGCGAGCGTGGTGCCGCTGCCGCCGGTCGCGCGGTCCAGGCCGTCCGCGATGTAGGAGTAGACGATGTACAGGCCGGTGAACAGCAGGAGTGTCGTCAGCAGGCCGATGCCGATACGGCGGTCGCCGAGCGGCGCGAGACGCGTCCGCAGCAGGATCAGCGGCGGGTTGGGGATCTCGGGCAGCAGAAGCGCGATGGCCAGCGCCGCAACAGCCCCGAGAGCGGAGACGAACACCATGGTGATGCGCCAGTCACCGGTCAGACTGCCGATGGCCGTGCCGATGGGGGCACCGAGCGCGGTCGCCGCGCTGAGACCGGCCATCACCGTGGAGATCGCGCGCCCCCGGCGCTCCGGCGGAGCGAGCGCGGCGGCCGCAGCTATCGCGGTCGGGGTCACCATCGAGCCGCCCAGCCCGGCCAGCACCCGTGCGAACAAAGCGATACCGAAGTTCGGGGCAAATGCGGTCAAAAGGTTGCCCACGACGAAGATGCCGAGTCCCGTGAGGAACATCGTGCGTCGCGGCCGGCGCGTGGTGAGTGCCGCCATGACGGGGCCGAGGATGGCGTAGGTGAAGGCGTAGGCCGTGATCAGCCATCCGGCGGTTCCGATGCCAACACCCAGAGAGTGCCCGGCGTCGGGCAGGATACCGGCGATGACGAAGCTGTCCGTGCCGATAGCGAAGAGCGCCGCAGGCAGTACGAGGAGTGATCGGTACACGTCGGGGGTGCTCCTGGTGATGTAACCATACCTGTTACATCACTGTTTCAAAGAGAGGCCGATCCGAAGATCGGCCGGAAATAAACCGGATATCACCGAACGCCCGCATTTCAGGCGGCGGCGATCGTCTTTCTTAGGGCGTCGGCGATGCTGATCGTCGCCAACTCTTCCTTCATCGCATCCTCGGCGCGACCGTACACACCTTGCAGCACCGGCGGGAGGCCCAGGCCGATGGGACACTCCTGATTGGGGAGGGCCGAATGCAATGCGATGAGCGGCTCGGGTTCGACGGCTTCGTAAACATCTTTCAAGGTGATCGACTCCGGGGGTCGCCCGAGCTTCACACCCGCACCTTGACCACGCACCGACACGACCAGGCCGGCCTCACGTCGACCGCCGAGGACCCGACGAATCACCACAGGGTTTGTATTGACACTCGCCGCGATCCTGTCGGAGGTCACAATGCCGCCGGGACGTTGAGGGCAGGTGAGCGCCATCCAGGTCAATGCGTGTGTGGCCACGGTCATGCGACTGCTGACGGCCATCGGACCCTCCTGCCTCGAGCGGCTAGCGTTGTAACAGATTCCATTACAACGCGGGGCCGCCTGTCAAGGGCAGCAGCGGCAAGACAGCCCACCCAGCAGGCGCGTGACTGCGGCGCAGCTGTCCGCGCTGCGCGGCGACAGCAGATGGACGCGGTGGCCGTCGGCGCGGATGGCGCCGCGCAGGGATTTGCCGTCCACCGCGACCGCCGTCTGCACCGGGCGGGACGGCGGGCATTAGTCCTCGTCGGCGGCGCGGGATGCGTCCGCACGAGCGGTGAGCCAGCCGCCGATCGCCGCGTCGAGCGCGTCGCCGTCGCTGCGCTGGAGTACCCGGCGCACGGTCGCCTCGCTGGGCGCCCGGTAGGGCTGGTCCGGATCGCACAGCGTGGCCCCGCACTGGAGAAGGAGCTACTCAGGGGCGTCGGCGGCCCACTCAGCGATCGCGGTGTGGGACTTCGCCCCGGCCAGGACCGCACAGGCGGCCAGGGCCAGGACGTACCACGGCCGGTGACGCCGGCCTTGGAGGCGGCGCGGGTCGGGCAGGCGGCGCAGTCGGTCCATCAGGTCAGGCAATTCATCGGCGGGCCGGATCGGAACCGACGAGTTGGCCAAGCCCGGCAGGCATGGGGGATGCTGACGCAGCAGGCACGGTCTTCCGTTGTGGTGATCAGCGAACTCGACACTCCATGATCACCGGAGTCGTGACTGCGCGTGCGCCTGCGAACCACCGCCATGCAAGCGAGTTGGGGCATCAGGCCCATACCGGCTACGTCGGGCCAACCGCGAGAACGACGGAGCCCTGGCCCGTCGGCGCCGCTACACCTCCACTACACCTCCACGAGCAGCGGCGCCAGCGCCGATGCCGGGTCCGGAGCGGCCGGCCCCGCGAGGGCCCAGCGGCCGCGGACCCTGGTGAAGGGCCACCAGCGGCCGTCGGCGCCCAGACGAAGCTGCGCATCCGCCCCGACCACCGTCCAGCGCCCCGCACCTGCATCCCGCAGCCGGGGACGTTCGCCCTCCGCCCATGCCTCCGCCAGCCGCGCGTTCGCCCGGGCGAACGCTTCCTCGTCCGGCACCCACTCGTCCTCCAGGACCGCGATCCCCGCCGCCCCGCCGAGCCGCCAGGCGCGCACCGCGAGGTCGAGGTCCGCACGGGAACGGCCCGAACCCGTCGCCAGCCGCGCCAGGACCGCCGCCGGGACGGCGGTGTCCCCGCCGGCCGCGGCGAGCCGCACCGCGTCCTGGCCCACCGTCAGGTCGGGCTCGACGGGCTGCCGTGGCTGCCCCGGGCACAGCGCGTCCGCCAGCATGCGGTGCGCCCGCCCCGCCGCGTCCGCCGCGAGGAACTCCAGTGCGTCCGCGTCCAGACCCGGCGGAGCGTCGGTCTCGGTGTCCAGCGACGGCGGCATCCCTGGCTCGGGCGGCAGCGGCGGTGCGTCCGGCAGCGCGGGCAGGATGTCCGCCGCGGCGAACGCCTCGTCCGCCCGAACACCCTCCGGCACGGGCGCGGGCCGCACGTCGGGCTCCGCCCGCGCCGCACTCCGCACCTGAAGTTCGTCGAGCAGTCGGCGCTCCCCGCGCCCCCGCAACAGCAGCAGCACGAACGGATCCTGGTCGAGCAGCCGCGCCACCTGGTAGCAGAGCGCCGCCGTGTGCGGGCACAGGTCCCACGCCTCGCAGCTGCACTCGGGCTCCAGGTCCCCGATGCCCGGCAGCAGTTCGACCCCGGCGCCCGCCGCGTCCTCCACCAGGTGCGGCGGCATCTCCCGGTCCAGCAGCGCCGCGATGTGTCCCGCCCGGTCCACCGCCATGTCCAGCAGGCGGTCCCATGCGTCGCCGGTCAGCTCCTGCAGCAGCACATCACTGCGGTGCGCCGTACCGTCCCGGTCCCTGACCACCGCGGTGATCCGTCCCGGCCGTACGGACACAGCCCCCACCGCCCCGTCACGCGCCTGCTTGCGCCCCCTCTTCAGCTGCTCCGAGTCCAGCGCCGTGTCCTCCAGCGCCTGGAGCCACGCCCGGCCCCACCACGTCTGCGCGAAGCCCCGCCCCCGCGCGGGCGGCAGCGCGGCGAACGTCCGCCCGTCCTCGTCCTCGTACCCGCTCCGTGTCATCGTGCGCCCCCTCGCAGCTCCACCAGGTCCGCCAGCTCGGCGTCCGTCAGTTCGGTCAGCGCGGCCTCCCCGGAGCCGAGCACCGCGTCCGCGAGCTCCCGCTTCCGCTCCAGCATGGCGGCGATACGGTCCTCGATCGTGCCCTCGGCGATCAGCCGGTGGACCTGTACCGGCTGGGTCTGGCCGATGCGGTACGCCCGGTCCGTGGCCTGCGCCTCGACGGCCGGGTTCCACCAGCGGTCGTAGTGGACGACATGGCCGGCCCTGGTCAGGTTCAGCCCGGTGCCCGCCGCCTTCAACGACAGCAGGAACACGGGCACTTCACCGTCCTGGAAGCGCCCTACCATCGCTTCACGCTCGGCGACCGGTGTGCCGCCGTGCAGGAACTGCGTCCGTACCCCGCGCGCGGCGAGGTGACGCTCGATCAGCCGCGCCATCTGCACGTACTGCGTGAAGACGAGGACACTCGCGTCCTCGGCGAGGATCGTGTCCAGGAGCTCGTCCAGCAGCTCCAGCTTCCCGGACCGGTCCGGGATCCTCGGCTGCTCCTCCTTGAGGTACTGCGCAGGGTGGTTGCAGATCTGCTTCAGCGCGGTGAGCAGCTTCACCACCAGTCCACGCCGCTCCATGCCGCCGGCCCCGGAGATCGCGGCCAGCGTCTCACGCACTACCGCCTCGTAGAGAGCGGCCTGTTCGGCGGTCAGCGAGACCGCGCGGTCGGTCTCGGTCTTCGGCGGCAGCTCGGGCGCGATGCCCGGGTCGGACTTGCGGCGGCGCAGCAGGAACGGCCGTACGAGCGAGGCCAGCCGTTCGGCGGCAGCCGGATCCTCGCCGCCCTCCACGGCCTGCGCGTACCGCGCCCGGAACGTACCGAGCCTTCCGAGCAGCCCCGGCGTCGTCCAGTCGAGGATCGCCCACAGCTCGGACAGGTTGTTCTCGACGGGCGTGCCGGTGAGCGCGACCCGCGCCCTCGCGCCGATCGTGCGCAGCTGTTTCGCCGTCTCCGAGTACGGGTTCTTGACGTGCTGGGACTCGTCGGCGACGACCATGCCCCACGGAACGGCGGCGAGCTTCGCCGCGTCGAGCCGCATCGTGCCGTACGTGGTGAGGACGAATTCCCCGTCCGCGAGGGCATCGAGGCTGCGCGTCGCCCCGTGGAAGCGGCGCACGGGTGTGCCGGGGGCGAACTTCTCGATCTCCCGCTGCCAGTTGCCCATCAGGGACGTCGGGCAGACCACGAGCGTCGGGCCGGCGGCTGACGGGTCGCTTTGGCGGTGCAGATGCAGAGCGATGAGGGTGATGGTCTTGCCGAGTCCCATGTCGTCGGCGAGGCAGCCGCCGAGCCCGAGCGACGTCATCCGGTGCAGCCAGTTCAGTCCGCGCAGCTGGTAGTCGCGCAGGGTGGCGGCGAGCGCGGCGGGCTGGGCGACCGCCTGCTCGCCGCCCTCCGGGTCGGCGAGCCGCTCGCGCAGCCGCTCCAGCCACCCGGACGCCCGGACCTCGACACGGCGTCCGTCGACCTCGGTGGAACCGGTCAGTACGGCACCGAGTGCGTCGACCGGGGTGACCTTGCGGTCCTGCGACGCGCGGGCGCGGCGGGCCTCCTCGGGGTCGATGAGCACCCACTGGTCGCGCAGTCGCACCACGGGCCTGTGGGCCTCGGCGAGCTGGTCCAGCTCTTCGCGGGTCAGCCGCTGGTCGCCCAGCGCGAACCACCAGTTGAAGGCCAGCAGAGCGTCCGCCGACAGGAACGACGGCATCTCCGAGCCCGTCGCGCCCGTGCCGTCCGTGCCCTTGGCGTCCTCGGCGCCCTCCGGCGGGCCGATGACGGCGCGTGCCGTCAGTTTGCGGGCCAGCTCCTTGGGCCAGTGCACCTGCACACCGGTCGCGGCGAGCGCCCGGGACGCCTCGCCGAGCAGCTCGGTGACCTCCTCGTCGGCGAGCTCGATGGCGTCGGGAACGGCCGCCGACAGGAGCGGGGTGAGCGGCGCCCAGGCACGTGCCGCGCGGCGCAGCGCGAGCAGCGCGTCCATCCGGGCACGCGGTCCGAAGGCGGCATCCTGCCCGCCCGCCCAGACCGCCGCTGCGTCGGCGACCCGGGCGGGATCGCTGACGCTGTGCATCTGCAGCACGGCCCGGAAGGCGGGAGCCCGGGTCCCCCCGCTGTCGTTCAGGCCGGCAACCTCCACGCGCAGGGACAGCCGCACCCCCGCGTCGTGGCCCGCCGCGACATCCTGCGCCCAGGCGCGCGCCTGCGGCAGCCGCTGCGGCTCCTGGGCAGCGAACGCGCCGGAGCCGGTGGCGAGCGGTGCCGCTGGCGTGCGCGGCAGTACGTCCGCGACCGCGTCCAGGAAGGACCGCAGCAGCCGCTCGGGATCGGGCAGCAGCAGCGGCTCCGCGGAGGCGTCGAGCGGGACGGCGTGCGCGGTGGGCGGCATGCAGGCCGCGAGCGTCCGGACGCGGTCCAGATCCTCCGCGGTCAGCGGTCCGGCCCGCCAGGAGTCGTGGCCGCTCGCGGTGAGTCCCGGCAACAGCAGCCCGCGCGCCACGAGTTGAAGGGCGAAGACGGTGGCGGCGCCCCAGAACGCCGCGGCGGGGGAGGCGTCGGCGGACAGCCGGGCCCGGGTGAGCACCGGCAGCGCGTCCCGAACGGGCAGCAGCCGGGCGCGTAGGGCACCTGTCGACACGCCGCCGGGGCCGCCGCCCTGGGCCACGGTCAGGTCCTCGAGTGTGTCGCCGGGCCCGGCGGGCGGCGTGCTGCCGTCGGCGTACCAGAACGCGACACGGCCCGCGCGGGGCGGGTCCGCGGGGAGGAAGACCGCAGAGCAGGTGGCGAGTTCGGAGGGCTGGTGGAATTCGGAGGGCGTTGCCGCGGGGAGCGTGTGCACAGCGATGACGCATTCCTCAAATTTGACTACTGCGGGTCGGAGCGGCCGAGGGTACCCCACGGGATGCCGCCGACGGGAGTGCCACCGCGGTGACCCACGTCACGTGCCGATCGGGGGGCGACACGTGCCGACGCGGGGGGCCTCTATGTCTTTGGTCAAACAGGCGGGGCTGTGCACGAGCTTTCCAGCCTGGGCGACGTGAAGGTCGGATGCCGGGGGTGCTGCTCCGGGTGGGTTGATCGGGGCAGGTCTTCGTCCGGGTGCAGGTATGTGTCGTTCTCGGCGTAGTAGATGACTGCCGCGCATGCCTGTTGCGGTGAGGGAACGGCCCCGTCATGGTGCGCGCGCCAGGTCTCCAGGACGTCGCGGATCAGGACGGTTTCCAAGAGGTAGGAGCGGCCCTCGGCGTCTGGCCGGCATGAGCCTTCCCGGTTGGGGACAGCTACCGCGTCGCTCTGCGCAGTCCAGGGCTCGCTGGCGAAGACGGTCAGGCCGTCATCCGTCTCAGTCAGTCGGCTGATCAGTTCCTCAAGGGTCACGGGTACTCCAGCTGGGCTCATCTGTTAACTGCAGAGTCCCATGTGGCGTGGGGTTCGGGGCTCGTAGAAGGTGCCGTCGCGGAGCATGGCGAACAGGACGCTGATGCGGTGGCGGGCGAGGCGAAGGAGTGCCTGGGTATGGGTTTTGCCCCGGGCACGGCAGCGGTCGTAGTAGCCGCGGGAGGTGGGGTCGTGCAGGGCGGCGAAGGCGGACAGGAACATCGCGCGTTTGAGCTGCCGGTTTCCGCCGCGGGGTGCGTGTTCGCCGTGGATCGAGGTGCCCGACTGCTTCGTAGCCGGTGCGAGACCGGCGTAGGAGGCGAGGTGGGCGGCGGTGGGGAAGCTGGTGCCGTCGCCGAGCGAGCGGGCCAGGGACGGGATGACCACGTCCAGGGTTCCGGTGCCCGGAACGACAACGGTCTGTTCGTCGAGCGCGTCGAAGACATCGTCGATGAGCCGGGCGGCCATGCGCGGGGCCTTGGGGCGGATCATCTCGACGAGTCTGCGGCGGCCGGCCTTCTGCAGCGCGGCCGGGGAGCCGTAGCGTTCCAGCAGCCAGGTCACCGCGCAGTGGTCGAGACGGGGACCCAGGACACGCTCCAGGCTGGGGTGGAACTGCGTGAGCAGGCCCCGTATCCGGTTGGAGGTGCGGGTGGCCTCGGCGGCCAGGTCTTGGTCGAAGCCCACCAGTACGGTCAGTTCGGCGGTGATCTCGTCGGTCAGCTCCAGCGAGCGCAGGGTGTGCGGCATGGTGCGGGCGGCGTCCGCGATGACGGCCGCGTCCTTCGCGTCGGTCTTTGCCTCGCCTGGGTAGAGGTCGGCGATCCGGCGCATGGCCAGTCCCGGCAGATAGGCGACCTGGCAGCCAGCGTCCCGGGCCACGGTCAGCGGGAGGGCGCCGATGGAGGCGGGCTGGTCCACGACCACCAGGACGGTGCCGAACTTCGCGGTCAGCTTGTCGAACACGGCCCGCAGTTTGGGTTCGCTGTTGGGCAGCGGCTTGTCGAAGACCTTCTTGCCGGCCGGGGTTAGCCCGTGGCCGTGGTGTGTGCTCTTGCCGACGTCCAAGCCGAGAAAGACGTCCACGTCGCCAGTGTCTATCATCGTGCCCCCACTTGCTCGTTGCAGTGCTGGCCTGGGCATCGGGGCCGTTCTCGCGCATCCACGTTATGCAGACCTGCCGCCCGTATGCGGCCGGGCATTGCGCCCGGCCGGGCGGTGGCCGGACCTCTCATCAGCGTCTCCGACGGCACCACTCGGGCCCGGTGACACCACCCCCCAGGTCATCCGTTCGACAGGGGGACACAGTCATGCCGGGCCCGGAGGCCAGCGGCCCTATTGCAGGACCGCGAGGAACATAACGGGGGTTTGGAGCTGCTGCCGTTGAAGTGCACTCAAGCGTGTTCTGGTGAGCGGGGGTGTGTACGGGTGGTCTTTGCGTGCCTTGGTCATCGCGCCCTTTCGGGAGGGAACTGGCGTTCTTGTGTCGAATGCGTGACCTTTACGGGCGGTGCTCG
>NZ_JBHWKX010000066.1:0-41632 GCF_042730885.1 Streptomyces sp. NPDC059909 | reverse complement strand
ATCGGCCCCATAGGCGCTGACCGGGCGACCACGACCGATCCCGCCCATCACGACCTCCCGGCCAGTGGCCCGTTACCGAGACACGCTCCTAGGTGTATCGCCTTGTGAGGTTGGGGACGCGGCTGGCGGGTGGTTTGCCTGCGAGCCGCTGTCCGCGGCCTCGCCGTCCGCCCCCTCGGCCGCCTTCCCGCAGGGCCTGCTGGGCGACGCGGCGGCCTCGGGAGTCGCCCCCCAGAGGCGGAGCGGGTGGCAGCTGTTGTGGCCCGAGGCGTCGGCCGCGATCTGGGTGAACCGCTTGACGCCGTCAAATCCGGGCCCTGGGAGGACGCCTTGGAGGCGGAGAGCGAGGGTATACGGCCTGTCCCTTGCGGGGGCGGCCGTCCGGACGGACCGCAGCCGGAACGGCGGGGGCCTCAGCCCCGCCGTTCCTTCGTCTGTCCGGCCTTCACGTCGGCCGCGTACCGGTCCACGTACTCCTGGCCCGACAGCCCCAGGATCGCGTACATGACCTCGTCGGTGACGGCCCGCAGGACCGTCCTGTCGTGCTCCATCCCCGCGAAGCGCGAGAACTCCAGCGGTTCCCCGAAACGGATCGCGACCGGCCGGATCCTCGGCAGGACCCCGCCCGGAGGCCGGATCTCGAACGTCCCCACCATCGCGCACGGGATCACCGGCACCTGTGCGGCCAGCGCCATCATCGCGACCCCGACCTTGCCCTTGTACAGCCGGCCGTCGGGGGAGCGCGTGCCCTCCGGGTAGATCGCGAGCAGCTCTCCCTTCGCCAGTATCCCCAGCCCCTCTCGGATCGCCGCCTGCCCTGCCGCCCTGCCCGACCTGTCCACGGGAATTTGCCCGGCGTGGCGGAGGAATGACGCGGTGAGGCGGCCTGTGAGGCCCGGCGCTGTGAAGTATTCGGCTTTGGCCAGGAAGGTGATGCGTCGTTTCAGGACCGCGGGCATGAAAAGGGGGTCCGCGAGCGACAGGTGGTTCCCGGCGACGATTGCCGCGCCCTGTGCCGGAACATGCTCAAGTCCCTCGGTCCGCGGTCGGAACACCAGCCGCAGTAGCGGCCCCAGAAGGACGTACTTGAGCAGGTAATAGAACACGGGGCGGCTCCCCACTGCCGCGCGGGGGGTGGGGGTTTATGGGTGTGGGGTGGGTGTGGGGGTGAGGGTTTGTTCGGTCCAGATGGTTTTGCCGGTGGGGTGGTGTCGGGTGCCCCAGCGTTGGGCGAGTTGGGCGATGAGGAGGAGGCCGCGGCCTCCTTCGTCGTAGGTGCGGGCGCGGCGCATGTGGGGGGTGGTGTTGCTGGTGTCGGTGACTTCGCAGGTGAGGGTGGTGGTGTCGTGGATCATGCGGAGTTGGATGGGGGGGTGGCCGTAGCGGATGGCGTTGGTGACGAGTTCGCTGACGATGAGTTCGGTGGGGAAGGTGGTGTGGGTGAGTCCCCAGGTGGTGAGTTGGGTGGTGGCGTGGGTGCGGGCTTGGGCGACGATGGCGGGGTCGGGGGGGAGGGTCCAGGTGGCGACGTGGTGGGGGTTGAGGGCGCGGGTGCGGGCGATGAGGAGGGCGATGTCGTCGTCGGGGTGGTGGGTGAGGACGGTGGCGAGGACGTGGTCGCAGAGGGTGTCGAGGGTGGGGGTGGGGTGGGTGAGGGCTTGGAACATGTTGTCGAGGGCGTTGTCGATGTCGTGGTGGTGGGGTTGGAGGAGGCCGTCGGTGTAGAGGGTGAGGAGGCTGCCTTCGGGGAGGTCGGTTTCGGTGGTTTCGAAGGGGAGGCCGCCGAGGCCGAGTGGGGGGCCGGGGGGGATGTCGAGGAGGTAGACGTTGCCGGTGGGGGTGACGATGGCGGGTGGGGGGTGGCCGGCGCGGGCGAGGGTGCAGTGGCGGGTGATGGGGTCGTAGACGGCGTAGAGGCAGGTGGTGCCGATGCCGGAGGCGGTTTCGGGGGTGTCGTCGGTGGTGGCTTCGTCGGCGGAGAGGTGGATGACGAGGTCGTCGAGGTGGGTGAGGAGTTCGTCGGGGGGCAGGTCGACGTCGGCGAGGGTGCGTACGGCGGTGCGTAGGCGGCCCATGGTGGCGGAGGCGCGGATGCCGTGGCCGACGACGTCGCCGACGACGAGGGCGACGCGGGCGCCGGAGAGGGGGATGACGTCGAACCAGTCGCCGCCGACGCCGGCGCGGGTGCCGGCGGGCAGGTAGCGGGAGGCGATTTCGAGGGCGGCCTGGTCGGGGAGGGTGTGGGGGAGGAGGCTGCGTTGGAGGGTCATGGTGGTGGTGCGTTCGCGGGTGTAGCGGCGGGCGTTGTGGATGCTGAGGGCTGCGCGGTTGGTGAGTTCTTCGGCGAGTTGCAGGTCGTCGGGGGTGAAGGGGTCGGGGCGTTGGTGGCGGCTGAGGAGGGCGGCGCCGAGGGTGATGCCGCGGGCGCGTAGGGGGATGACCATCAGGCTGTGGGTGCCGTATTCGCGGATGCGGGCGGCTCGGGGGTCTTGTCCGGCCCAGCGGGCGAGTGCGGGGCTGGTCGTCTCGTACAGTGCTGCGCGGCCTTTGGTCAGGCATTCGGCCACGGGGGAGAGTTCGGGGTAGGTGCTGGTTTCGCCGACGGCGACGAGGGATTCGGGGCTGCCTTGGAGGACCGAGCGGACGGCGGCGCGGCGCAGGCGCACGTCTTTGGTGGGTGGGGTGGGGGGTTCGTCGCCGTGTGTGGGCAGCAGGTCGACGGCGGCGAAGTCGGCGAGGTGCTGGACGGCGATGTCGGTGAGTTCCTGTGCGGTGCGGGCGATGTCCAGGGTGGTGCCGATGCGGGCGCCGGCCTCGCTGATGATCATCCGTTGCCGGGCCAGGTGTTCCTGGGGCCGGTGGTGGGCGGTCAGGCATACCGCGCGGGGGTGGTGTGCCTGGTCGTGCAGGGCGGTGAGTGTGGTCGACCAGCCGTGCTGGGGTGAGGGTCCGGTGGGGCCGGCGAAGGTCTGGAGCGATTGCGGCTCGCCGTTTTGCAGTACCTGGTGCATCGCCCGCTCGGTTTCCTCGCTTGCGGGGCCTGGTGCGATGTCGACCAGACGCAGCCCGCGCATGTCGGCCTCGGTGAGTGAGAGCGCGCGCTCCATGCCGGTGTTCGCTGCGGTCAGCCGCAGGCCGGCGTCGAAGACGGCCAGGATGCAGGGACTCTGGGTGAACGCCCATGCCCTCCAGTCCCCAGGCCCGCCCGGCCCGCCCGGCCCGCCCGGATCCCAGGACCCGCCCGGCCCGCCCTGCCCGGTCGGTGCGCCCGGTTCACCCGGTTCCTGAGGTGCGCCTGGCCGGCTCGGCCCGCTCGGGCCGGTTGGTGCGCCCTGCCGGGTCGGTTCGGGAGGTGCGTCCTGTGGGTTCGGTGCGCCTGGCGGGCTCGGCCCGCTCGGTTCGCCCTGCTGGTTCGGTGCGCCTGGCGGGCTCGGCCCGCCCGGGTCCTGAGGTGCGCCTGGCCGGCTTGGCCCGCCCGGGCCGGTTGGTGCGCCCTGCCGGGTCGGTTCGGGAGGTGCGCCCTGTGGGTTCGGTGCGCCTGGCCGGCTTGGCCCGCCCTGCCCGGTCGGTTCGCTCGGCCCGCCTGGTTCCTGAGGCTCGCCCGGCCGGGTTGGTTCGGGAGGTGGGCCCTGTGGGTTTGGTTCGTTTGGTTGGTGGGGGGTGTGTGGTTGGGGTGGTCGGCTTGGTGTCTGGTGTGTGGGGGTGGGGGTGGGGGGTTGGGTGATGGCGGATACGAGGAGCCATTCGGCGGTGCCGTCGTGTGGGGTGCGGCGGTGTGCGAGGAGTTTCTGTTCGAGTCGGTGGCCGTCGTGGTGGCGCAGTGCCACGGTGCCGTTCCAGCGCTGTTTTCCGGCTGTGTGGTGGCGGGCGGGGGCGGTGGTGTCGTCGGCGAGCAGGCGGGCGGCGGGGTGGCCGATGACCTGTGTGGGTTCGTAGCCGAGGAGGCGCCGGGCGCCTTCGCTCCAGCCCGTTACGATGCCCTGCTCGTTGACGGTGGCCGTGGCCGTGGTGGTGCAGGGGGGTTCGGGCAGGGTGTCCGCCTCGTCGGGCGGCTTGCCGGGAGGGGTGGGAAGTCGCTCGTCGCCGCTCATCTCGCCCTCGCTAGTTTCTTCGTGCCCGCTGTCCCACGGGATGCTGCGCGGCCAGGGCTCTTGTGACAAGCATGATCCTGCGGGGCATGGAGCACCAACGCGGCGCTGTCACCAGGCACCGGGCCGGCGGCCGTGGCGGACCGGGCGGCCCGCCCCGCCCCGGTCCGGTGCGGGCCGGGGCGGAGTGGGCGGGTCGTGGGGGAGGGGGAGGGGGTGGGGGCCTGTGCCGCGGGCCTGTGCTGTCGGCGGCTCGCTCGGCCAGGCTGTCGGCGGCTTGCTCGCCTGTGCTGTCGGCGGCTTGCTTGCCCGGGCTGCAGGCGGCCTGGGGGCGGAGGGCGGAGGGCGGTGTCTGGGGTCTGGTGGGGTCGGGCGGGGCTCTGTCGGCCGGCCGGGGTGGATGAAGGAGGGTTCGGGAAGGGTGCCGGGGTGTGGAGCGGGGTCGGGGCCTTTCCGCGTGGTGTGGGCTGGATGTTCTTGTTTGGGGATGTGTGTGCTGTTTTTTTGGGGGTGGGGGGTGGTGGCCTGACCGATGTGGTGAAGGGGGTCGCGTGGGTCTTGCGCCCGTGCTGGGTGTGGGTGGCCGCTGTCGTCGTTTTGGCCTGTGTCCGTGGTTTGTGTGTGGTCTGTGCCGGCGCCGGGTGTGGGGGAGGCTGGGGTGTGTGGCCCAGGGGTGTGGGTGCCGTCGGGCGCGGCCTGCCGTGTGGGGCTGTCGCAGGACACGGTCGGTGCCCGGCTGCGCGGTGTCCGGGTTGGGCTCGGTGTCGGCGGTACCGCCGAGCCGGCCCGTCTGGCGTTCTTGCTGGGCTGTGGTGCGGGCGGCTCTGCCCGGGGGCCTGTTCTGGGTGAGGCTGCCGTCGTGGCGCGCGCCTGGTGCCTGGTGTCTTGGTCAGGCGCTGGTGTGTTTGGGCCGGGTGTCGTGGGCGTTTGTGGAACGGGCCGGTGTGCCCCCGGGCCGGGGCCGGGGCCGGGGCCGGGGCGGGGGCGGGGGCGGGTGGTGCCCGGCCGGGGGCCGGGATGTGCCGGGGTGTGCCGGACGGCGGCTGTTCGTGCCGGTGTGCCGCCTGTCCGCCGGTCATGCGCGGGCGACCGGCGATGTCCCGCGCCGCCTGTCGGGGCGGGTCGCGTCTGTCAAGTCCCGGATTTCAGCGGCATGACGGGGTTGGCTTGTCCGGGGGCTTAATTGAGGCATCGGGTCACGCAGTGACGGGTGATCCACCCGCATCGTCCACGACGGCGTTGGTGCCGCGTCCCCCCCGTTTTTTCGGCGGGCGGGATGTTCGGCAGACAGATTCCCCCCCCTTTTTTCTTTTCGACCCCCCCTTTTTTTTCAGCGGAGGAGAATTTCCCATGGCTCGCACGTCCCGTACGCAGCGTTTTGTGATGCTCACTGCTTCGACCGCTCTGGCTGCGGGAGGTGCGCTGCTGCCCTCCGGTGCGTTCGCTGCCCCGGCTGCCGCGCCGCAGGCCGGTACCGTCACCACGGTGGTGTCCCATCACGAGGGCCATGGCCACCACGACCGTGACGAGGGCAAGAAGAGCAAGCTCAAGATTGTCTTCAAGAAGGGGAAGACCAAGCTGGTCGTCGTCCTCAAGAAGCACAACTGACGTGTTCTCGGGGTGAGTCGGGGACTCTTTTCCCGGTGCTGCCGGCGGATGCCGCGGCGGCGGAGCGAGGGACCCCTGCGCCGGGCCCTGGAGACGGCCCTCGGGCATTGCCCCATCTGGGCAGTGCAGATTGACATCTCCGCACGAATCGACGGCACCTTAGAGGTTCACCAACTGGTCGAGCTGTTGTTTGAGCACGGAGGCGTGGCGACCGACGACTATTCCGGCCACCCCTGGACCTTGCAGGAGATCAAGTCTGGAGCATTGAACGACGGCCTGCGCTTCTTCGGCTTTCGGGCCTACCACGAACTCAACCGCGAGTGAGAACTTTCCTGACTCGATCACCATGCAACCGGCAAGTTCAGAGAAGCACCGTGCACCGCCCGACCCGGCCCAGTTCCCGCGCCTGGAGCCTGCCGGAAGTGGTACCGCGCCCAGGCCCAGGATTCCGCCGCTCACTAGGATTCCACCATGATCCAGGACGGTGAATCGATGCGCGGCGGCCTGTCGACGGTGCGCCGTGAGGGCGAGACCATCCTCAGGCCCTGGCGCGTGTGGACCCCCGCGGTGCGGGAACTACTGCGCCACCTGGAGCAGGTGGGATTCGCTGGCGTGCCGCGCGCCCTGGGTGACGGTCCCGTGGACGGCCACGAGGTGGTGTCGCTGCTGCGCGGCGAAGTCGGGCTGTACCCGTGGCCACGGGCGCTCCTCGCGGACGAGGGCGTCACCGCGCTCGGGCGGTGGCTGCGCGACTACCACGAGGCGGTACGCGACTTCCGGCCCTCGTCCCAGGCCGTCTGGTGCGACCCAGACGCCCGCTGGCGGCCCGGGCTGATCATGCGCCACGGCGACCTCACGAGCTGGAACTCGGTCTGGGCGGACGACCGCCTGGTGGGCGTCATTGACTGGGACCTGGCCATCCCCGGTGAGGCATTGGACGACCTCGCACAACTTGCCTGGTACAGCGTGCCTTTGCGGCTTCCCGACCGTCAGCGCAGGGTCGGCTACGGCAAAGGCGGCGCGCCGTTGGCGCGACGGCTGCGGCTGCTCTGCGGCACCTACGGCGCGGACCCAGCCGACGTGCTGGACGCGCTGGCGCGGTTGCAATGCGAGGAGACCGAGCGGATAGCGCGCCTGGGCCCGCTCGGCGCGGACCCCTGGGCGGTATTCCTGCGGCAGAACTTCATCCCGGACATCGAGGAGGAGCGCGCGTGGGCGCTGGCCCGGCGCGAGGAACTCCTCGGCCACGGTTGACGCGACCTGGCCGGACGCGGGCGCGTGGCGAACCGCTGACGCTCAGCACCTTCCGGAGTTGGTTCAAAGAAGCCTGTGTCCGCTGCCCGATGCTCTGGCCCGACCCCGCACAGCGCGACCGGCTCGTCGAGATCTGTGACAACCTCCTCGCCCGCATCGCTGAGGCCGAGCGGGAAGGCTGGCCCGGCGAGGTCGAAGGACTCCAGGTCAGCCTCGCCGGCGCTGAGGAGAAACTCGTCCAGCTCGACCGGCGCGCCAGCCGCGGTGTTGTCGACCTTGGCATCCCCACGATCACCAGCCCCGGCGCCGTTCCCCACCAGACCCGTCCACCGGAACCGGATTGATCCTCTCTTCCGAGCAACACGACTTTTGGCGCAGGAAGTTCAGAGAATGCGGATTCACCCGGACGCCCTTCGGCCGCGGCCTCGCCCCCGGGCATGCTGCACCGCCACGCGTCCCGCAACGAAGCCGTCGCCCGCATCACCTGGTGCATCTGCGAACGCTCGATCGGCGTGGTCACCGGCGAGGTCGGCGCTGGCAGGACCGTCTGCGTCCGCACCGTCCTGCACGGCATCGACCCGTCGACACACACCGTGATCTACCTGCCCAACCCCATGATCGGGGTCCGTGGCATCCACGAGGCGATCGTCACCGCCTTCGGCCGGTAGCCCTTCCGCCTCGGCTCGGCTCACCGCACAGACCGGTCTGGCGCCGGCCGGCGAGCGTGAGGAACGCGGCCGCCCCGGTTCTGGTCCTGAACAAGCCCATCTGCTGTCCTACGAACAACTCGAAGCCATCCGGATGCTGACGAACACAGCCATGGTCCAGGACTCACCGGTGTCCTGCCTGCTGGTCGGCCGGCCGACCTTGCGGCGGACCATGAAAGTCGCGGTCCTCGCCGCCCTCGAACAGCGGACCGCCCTGCGCTGCACGATGCCCGGCATCACCTCCACCGGGACCGCCGGCTGCATCAAGCACCACCTCGGTCTCGCCGGCCGAAGCGGCCGGCTGTTCACCGACGACGCCGTCACCCTGATCCACACCACCTCGCGCGGCTTCCCCCGCGCGGTCAACAACCTCTGCCTGCAATCCCTCGTCGCCACATTCGCCGCCGGCACGTCACTCGTCGACGAGAAAGCCGCCCAGTTTGCGGTCACCGAAGTCCTCGACTGACACAGTCTCGGCATTCACTCACTCAGAAGAGAGTCTGTCTTGCCTCGCCACATACGCCCCCCGCCACGCACCCAGAAACCCGAGCACAGCGCCGATCCAGGGGATCCACCGCCAGGCGCCCTCGAAGACAGGGTCCTGCATCACCAACAGGTAGCCGGTCGCCACCCAAAAGACGCAACCACCGATGTTCGCCCAAAACCGAACGCGTGGACTGAATTTCACTGTCCGGCCCCCCACAGACACGAACGGCGCTGCCGATGATGACCAGCACAGTCGGCAACAGCCGCAGAACACTCACTGACACCGGCACCTTGCCGAGGGGCGCGACACCTCGCCCGCAATCGCCCCGCTGGGACCACACCCAGCGGGGCGATTCCACTTCCGCCCATCGGCACCTTGAATGCCGCACCCGTCGGCAATTTCAGCTTCGCCCAACGGTTCATCCCGCCGCCTGCCCCCGGCCGCCTGCCCGCACGGGGCAGGCGGCCGGGGGCCGTTGGCGTCATTGCTCCACTGCTCCACGAGCTCGGGCATGTTCATCGGACCTCACCCGGCTACTTCGTCGTCGCCGGCGGCGAGATGGACCGTCTTGTGCCGGGTGGGGGGCGGGAGTCCCATTCCGGGGCCCTGGGCGGCGACGGATGCCGATCGGGTGGTTGGTGAATACTCTCCCGGCGTCCTGACGCCCGGGCAGAGCGAGGCGTCCGTGGGCCCCCTTTTCCCGGCGGACCTCGGCCAGCGGGGCCGGGGGGTGGTGGGCGGTGGGGGTGAGGGCCACCGGCGAGTTCACCGCTTTCACCGGCCTGGATCCGGTGGATGTGGGGCTGGGCGGCAGGGGGGCCGCGGCTGCATGTGGTCCGGCGCGGGCCAGGGGGATGCCGGCGCGGCGCGAGGAGGCGATGCTGGTCTCGAGACGGTGCCGGTGGAGGCCGGTGACAGCCTTCCGGGCCGGCGGCGCATGGTGGCGGACGCGCGGCCCGTACCAGGCCTTTGGGCCCCGGGGCGGCCACGGGGATGGCGGCGGCCGTGTGACCGCGGTGGGTGGTGGGGGTCAGTAATCCGGTCGCCTGACGGCGACACCCTGCGTGCGTGAAAATCGGTGTGTGGTCGTCCGGCGGACGTCGTGTCGCCGCACCGGCCGGGCCAGGCAGACCCGGCGCCTGGTGAGCCAGCTCAACCAGCTCGGCTACCAAGTGACCCTCCAAGCAGAAGGAGCTGCCTGACCAGCGGCTACGGACACGGGACGGGGGATTTTCGAGTCAGGCGGCCGGGGAGGGTGCGGTCAGTGTGGGGGAGTCGAGGGCGTCCTCGCCGTACAGTTCCTGGACCCAGTTGGTCTGGTAGATGGTCTCCAGGTACCGCTCGCCCAGGTCCGGGGCGATGGCGACCGCGGTCAGTGACGGGTCCTCCTGGCGGGACAGCCAGTCGATCGCGCCGCTGACCACCGTGCCGGTGGAGCCGCCGAAGAGGAACCCGCGCCGGGCCAGGCGGTGGCAGGCCCGGACGGTGTCGGCCTCCTTCACGTGCACCACCTCGTCCACCAGGGACGCATCCAGCAGCGGCGGGCGGACGCTGGTGCCCAGGCCGGGGATCATCCGCCGGCCCGGGGCGCCTCCGAAGGTCACCGAGCCGACGCTGTCGACGGCCACGATGCGCACCCGGGGGTGCCACTGGCGGAAGTAGCGTGCGCAGCCCATCAGGGTTCCGGTGGTGCCGGCGCCGACGAACAGCACGTCCAGGCCGGGGAACTGCCGGGCGATGGCCGGGGCTGTGGTGCGGTAGTGGGCCATGCCGTTGTGGGGGTTGGTGTACTGGTTGAGCCACACGTAGCGGCCGCTGGAGGCGACGAGCTTGCGGACGTGGTCGATGCGCGCACCGAGGAAGCCGCCCTCGGCGGCGGGCTTGGCGATGACGTGGACCTCGCTGCCCAGGGCCTCCATGAGCAGCCGGGTGGCCAGGTTGCAGCGGGAGTCGGTCACGCACACGAACCGGTAGCCCTTGCTCGCGGCGATCATGCTCAGGGCCACGCCCAGGTTGCCCGAGGAGGACTCGACCAGGACCGAGTCCCGGGTCAGCAGACCGTCGCGTTCGGCGGCCTCGACCATTTCCGCGGCGGCCTTGAGTTTGATCGAGCCGGCAAAGTTGAAGCCCTCGCACTTGAGGAACAGCGGATGTCCGAACACCGCCTCGACGTCGACGTAGAGCTCGTCCTCGTTGAAATCCTGGGGGACGGATATGACAGGCACGATCGCCTCCTCGGCTGCGGCAGAGCGCCAATTCTTTTCGGCCGCGTTGCCGTGCCGGTTCTGCGGCTCATGGAAGAAGTCGGGTCTCGCCGGCAAGACACGAAGGCGCGACTCGCCGGAACACCTCCAGTACGCCCTGTCCCGGCAGTGCTGTCATGCCACCGGAATTCGGGACTTGACGCATTCCGCGACGTCGGATAGGCGAATGCGGCCGCGGCGGGGCGGGGCTGAACCGGCCCCCCAGCACCCGGCGAGGACGGGGACTGCGCCTTGCGGTTTCCGGCCCGTACGCGGCCCGTACGCGGCCCGTACGCGGCCCGCCGTGCGTGGCCTGCCGGGTGCGGCCCGCCGCCGCAGTCCGGCCCCGGTGGGGCGTGGCCGCTACGGCGTGACTGCCGCGGCCACGCTCTGGGGCCTGCCGCCTGCCTGCCCATCCGTCGTGTCTGATGTCCGCCGGCCCCGACCGGCAACGGCGGCCGATTACCAAGGCCTTCTTTCGGTGTCAAGTTCCGAATTTCAGGGGCAGGACAGGGGCGCGGCCTGCCGGGCCTACTGGAGGGGCGGGCATCCGGCATGCGTCCCTGAAGACGCAGGCCTTCCGGGAGCGGGAAAAGCGGAAAAGGGGAGCCCTCATGTCAACGGCAACCACAAAGACCGGGCGTTTTCTGCTGCTGAGCGGAACGTCTTCAAGGAGCTCACGTGACAGGGAAATCCGTCGAGGTTCTGACCGCAGATCCGCCGCCGGCTTCGGCCGTCCCGGACGACGCGTACGGCGGCAGGCGCGAGGGCGAGTACGGCGACGGCGGGGAGGCGGGCGGTACCGCGCGGCTGCCGGCCGGGGCGCCGGCCGGGGCGCTGGCCGGGGTGCTGGCCGGGGTGCTGGCCGGGGTCGTGCGCGTCGAGGAGGTGCCGCTGGACCGTCACTTCTTCCATGACCTGGGCGCCGACTCGCTGGTGATGGCCCAGTTCTGTGCCCGGGTCAGGAAGCGGGCGGACCTGCCGTCGGTGTCGATGAAGGACATCTACCGGCATCCCACGGTCCGCAGCCTGGCCACCGCGCTCACGGCCGCCGCGAGCGCGGTGGCCGCTGCCCCCTCGCCTGCCCCCTCGCCGGCCGGCACCGAGGCCGACGCGCCGGCCGACGGGCCGGCCTCGGTGCCGGTGCAGGCGCCCGTCCCGTCGGCCCCGGTGCCGGCCGGGGAGGTGACCGTGGGGGTGGCGGCACCGGCCTTCGGGCGCGCCACGGCCCCCCGCACCCCCCGTGCCCCCCGCACCCCCCGTGCCCGCCGTAGCCGTAGCGGCGGCACCGGCGGGTACGTCGTGTGCGGTGTCTGGCAGTTCGTGCTGTTCATCGGGTACTCCTGCCTCGCCGCCCTTGCCGCCACCCGGGGCTGTGCGTGGGTGGCGGACGCCTCCGGCCCCCTGGGTGTCTACCTGCGGGCGGTCGTCTTCGGCGGTGCCGGCTTTCTGGGTCTGTGCGGGCTGCCGGTCCTGGCGAAGTGGGTCCTCATCGGCCGCTGGAAGCCTGGCGAGTTCCCGGTCTGGTCCCTGGCGTATCTGCGTTTGTGGCTGGTGAAGACCCTGCTGCGGACCAGCCCGATGCGTCTGCTGACCGCCTCGCCGCTGTATGTGCTGTATCTGCGGGCGCTGGGCGCGAGGATCGGGCGCGGGGTGGCGGTCTTCTCCACGCAGGTGCCCGTGTGCACCGACCTGCTCACCATCGGCGACGGCACGGTGATCCGTAAGGACGTGCTGCTGTCCGGCTACCGGGCCGAGGCCGGCATGATCCTCACCGGGCCCGTCACCCTGGGCCGGGATGTGCTCGTCTGCGAGCAGACGGTCCTCGACATCGGCACGCAGATGGGCGACGGGGCCCAGCTGGGCCACGCCTCCTCGCTGCACCCGGGGCAGGCGGTCCCGGCCGGTGAGCGGTGGCACGGCTCCCCGGCGCAGCCGGCCGACGTGGACTACCGGCCCCCCGCCCTCACCGCCGCCGGCTGCGGCCCGCTGCGCCGGGCCCTCTACAGCGCCGGGCAGCTGCTGATGCTGCTGGCCGTGCACCTGCCGCTGGCGATGGGCGGTGTGAGCATCCTCCGGGCCGCCCTGCCGCAGTCCCTGGCCCCCGACCACTTTTCGACGGCGGCCTTCACCGGCGGGGCGTTCGTCCTCGACGCGGCGGTGCTGTCCCTCGTGCTGTTCTTCGGCGCCGTGCTCGCGGGCCTTACCGTCGTGGTCACGGTGCCGCGCCTGCTGAACCTGTTCATCAGGCCGGACAGGGTCTATCCGCTCTACGGCTTCCACTACGGCATCCAGCGGGCGATCACGCTGATGACCAACCGGAAGTTCTTCACCACCCTCTTCGGGGACAGCTCCGCGATCGTCCACTATCTGCGCTGCCTCGGGTACGGCCTGCGAGGGGTGGAGCAGACCGGGTCGAACTTCGGCACGGAGGTCAAGCACGACAGCCCGTATCTGAGCACGGTCGGCAACCAGACGATGGTCGCCGACGGGCTGTCGATCATCAACGCCGAGGTCTCGAGCACGTCCTTTTGCGTGTCCCCGGTCTCGATCGGGGAGCGCAGCTTCCTCGGGAACCGCATCGCCTACCCCGCCCGGGCCCGGGTCGGTGACGACTGCCTGCTCGCGACGAAGGTCATGGTCCCCATCGACGGCCCCCTGCGGCAGGGGGTGGGCCTGCTGGGCTCGCCCAGCTTCGAGATCCCGCGCACCGTGATGCGCGACAACAAGTTCAACCACCTGGCCGGCGGGGAGGAGCTGCGCCGCCGTCTCGCCGCCAAGAACCGGCACAACGCCCTCACCGCGGTGCTGTACGTGCTGGTGCGGTGGATCCATTTCTTCGTCATCACCCTCATTGCCATGGGCGCCGCGCGCCTGTACCCCTCCTTCGGCGCGCCGGTGATCGCGCTGGCGAGTGTCCTCACCCTGCTGTTCACGGCCGTCTACTTCGTGCTGGTCGAACGGGCAGGCCGGGGCTTCAGGGCCCTCAAGCCGCTGTACTGCTCGATCTACGAGCCCTCCTTCTGGCGGCACGAACGCTTCTGGAAGATGGCCTCGCCCGACTACATCCAGGCCTTCGACGGCACCCCGTTCAAGAGCGTGGTCTGGCGGATGCTCGGTGTCCGGATCGGCCGGCGGGTCTTCGACGACGGCGGCTTCTTCCCGGAGCGGACGCTCGTCACCATCGGGGACGACTGCACGCTGAACGCGGGCACGGTCATCCAGTGCCACTCGCAGGAGGACGGCGCCTTCAAGTCCGACCGCACCACACTCGGCGCCGGCGTGACGCTCGGCGTGGGTGCCTTCGTCCACTACGGCGTGACGATCGGCGACGGCGCGGTGCTCGCCGCGGATTCCTTCCTCATGAAGGGCGAGGAAGTCCCGGCGCACGCCCGGTGGGGCGCAAACCCGGCCCGGCCCCTGCCCGCGACCGGCCCCGCCCGCCAGACACAGCCCCGCCCGGCGGAAGGCGACCACCGCACCGGCCACCGCACCGACGATCCCACCGACCACCGCACCGACGGCCACAGCACCACCGACGGCCACCGCACCGACGGCCACAGCACCACCGACGGCCACCGCACCGACGGCCACCGCGCCGACGGCCGCAGCGGCGTCAACGCTGCCCCGGCAGCGGCCGGCTGACCACGCATCACACCACCAGCACAGCAGAGGAAACACCATGACGAGGCAAACGCACGTGAGGGGCATGGAGTCCGGCCGGGAGTTCTGGCGCGGTGTGCTGACGGCCGGCGGTTCCACCGCGATCCCGCGGTGGACAGCGCCCGGCCCGGCGACCCGAGGCGTTGCCGTATACGAGGCACACGTCCCCGGCGACGTCGTCACGGCCCTGTGCCAACTGGCCGGGAACCTGGTGATACCCCTCGGCACGATGCTGCTGGCCGCACATGCCAAGGTCCTTGCGGCACTGTCCGGCGAACACGACGTCACGGCCGGCTACGCCGCCACGGAAGGCGGGCCGCCCCTGCCCTGCCCGCTGACCAGCACACCCGGCTCGTGGCGGGAGCTGCTGCACCACACCCGCCGGGCCGAGTCGAAGCTGCTGGCGCACCCAGACCATCCCGTCGACGACCTCGCACACGAGCTGGGCCTGGCCGGTCCGGCGTTCGAGACGGTCTTCGATCCGGCCGGGGTGGGCGGTGATCTCGGCGGGGGCATCGTGCTGGGGGTGGGGTTCGCGCAGCGGGGCAGCGGGCTGGTGCTGCGGTTGCGGTATCGGGCCGAGGTGCTGGACGGCGAGTACGCGGTGCGGATCGCCGGCTACCACCTGACCGCGCTCGCGCTGATCGCCGCCGACCCGGATGCGGAGCACGGGCGGCAGAGTGTGCTGTCCGCCGAGGAGCTCCGCTTCCAGCTCGAAGGCCTCGCCGGACCGTGCCGGGAGCTGCCGGACCTGCGGGTGCACGAGTTGTTCGAGGAGCGGGTGCGGGTGTGTCCGGATGCGGTGGCGGCGGTGTGCGCAGGGCGGGTGTGGTCGTACGGGGAGCTGAACGCCCGGGCGAACCGGCTGGCACGCGCCCTGCTGGCGCGGGGGCTGGGCCGCGAGGACGTGGTCGCGGTCGTGACCGAACGCAACCTGGACTGGCTCGCCGCGGTCCTTGCAGTCTTCAAGGCCGGGGGCGTCTACCTGCCGATCGAGCCGTCTTTCCCCGCCGACCGGATTGCCGCGACGCTTGTCCGCGCCGGCTGCACCGTGGTGCTGACCGAAGCGGGCAGCACCGGCACACTCGATGAGGCCCTCGATTCGGGTGTCCAGAAGCTCTTCGTCGACGCGGCCTGCTGGGATGACCACGCCGAGAGTGACCTCGGCCTCAGCGTGGCCCCCGGCCAGCTGGCCTACATCTATTTCACGTCCGGCTCCACGGGGGAGCCGAAGGGCGCGATGTGTGAGCACGCGGGGCTGCTGAACCATCTGTTCGCCAAGATCGACGATCTGGGTGTGGGTGAGGGCACGGTGGTGGCGCAGACGGCGCCGCAGTGTTTCGACATCTCCCTGTGGCAGCTGATCGCCGGACTGCTGGTGGGCGGCCGGACCCTGCTGATCGAGCAGGAGGTGATCCTCGACGTCCCCCGCTTCCTCGACACCCTCATCGAGGGCAACGTCAGTGTGCTGCAGGTCGTGCCCTCCTACCTCGAAGCCGTCCTGTCGGATCTGGAGCGGCACCCGCGCGAACTGACCGACCTGCACTGCGTGTCGGTCACGGGTGAGGCGCTGAAGAAGGAGCTGGCCGAGCGCTGGTTCGCCGCGATGCCGTCGGTCCGCCTGGTCAACGCCTACGGGCTGACCGAGACCTCGGACGACACCAACCACGAGGTGATGGACCACACGCCGCAGAAGGTCCTGCTGGGCCGGCCGGTGAACAACGTGCAGGTCTACGTCGTCGACGACCACCTGGCCCCGGTACCGCTGGGAGCGCCGGGTGAGATCGTGTTCTCCGGGGTGTGTGTGGGCCGGGGGTATGTGAACGACCCGGAGCGCACGAGGGCGGCTTTTGTGCCCGATCCGCACCGGCCGGGTGAGCGGTTGTATCGCAGTGGTGACTTCGGCCGCTGGCAGCCGGGCGGGAAGCTGGAGTTCCTCGGGCGCCGGGACACGCAGGTGAAGATCCGGGGGTTCCGGATCGAGATCGGCGAGATCGAGAACACCCTGCTGCGGGTGCCCGGGGTGCGTGACGGGGCGGTGGTGGTCGCCGAGCGCGCCGACCACAGCAAGCACCTGGTCGCCTTCTGCTCCGGCCCCCGCCCGATCGATACCGGCGTCCTGCAGGACCAGCTCGGCGCATCGCTGCCCGGCTACATGGTTCCCTCCGCGTTCCACTGGCAGGACAGCCTCCCGCTCACCCCGAACGGCAAGATCGACAAGAAGAGGCTGACCGCGCTCGCCGCGGAACTCGACGCCTTTGCCGTCCAGGACGATGACGGCCACGAGGCCCCGGGCTCTGCGGCCGAGGAACGGCTGGCGGCCGCCTGGGCCAAGGTGCTCGGCATCCCGCGGGACCAGATCGGGCGCAGCGACCACTTCTTCGACCGCGGCGGCACCTCCCTGTCCGCGGTGAAGCTGGCCATCGCCCTGGACCGGGCGGTGTCCCTGAAGGACATCACCCGCCACCCCCACCTCGCCGACCTCGCCGAACTGGTCGACGGCAGAACCCGGCGACGTGAAGCCGAACTGTCGGCCGCCTCGTCCTGAGAAACAGCACCGCAAAAGAACCACCATGTCGAATCCCATCCCGGCGGCGTCCCGGCTCGCGGTGGAGTTCGCGCATGAACCCGGCGGATCCCGCCGTACGGGCCAGCTCGTCCCTCGGGAAGTGAGTTCGCTCCAATGCCCCGTTCTCTACAGGGCGGATGGGGCGGTCTCCCGCAAGCAGGGGCCCGACCGGCGCACCGGGCAGAAGCCGTCGAACCGATGGCGCAGGGCGAACGCCGCGCGCAACCGTGTCCACTACCGCACCGCCTGCCTGCGGGCCGATGCCCTGCACAAGCTGACGACCCACCTGGCCCGCGCGTACGGCACGGTCGTGGTGGAAGACCTCAATGTCGCCGGGATGCTCAAGAACCGCAAGCTCGCCCGCGTCGTCGCCGATGCCGCCTTCGCAGAGATCCGCCGCAAGCTCGCCTGCAAAACCGTGTGGAACGGCGGCCGGCTCGAAGTCGCCGGCCGCTGGTACCCCAGCAGCAAGACGTGTTCCGGATGCCAGGCAGTGAAACCCAAACTGCCTCTTGGGGTACGGACGTACGTGTGCGAACACTGCGGACTCGTCATCGACCGGGACGAGAACGCAGCACTCAACCTCGCCGCGCTGGTGAAGCGGCACGTCGCCGGGAGTGGCCCGGAGACAGAAAACGGACGTGGAGCCGACCGTAAGACCCCGCCTCGCGGGGCAGGTGGCCGTGAAGCGTCTACCCCGCATCGATCCCCCCAGGGATCGAATGAGACGGGGGCCTTCGCCCGGTAACGGGTGAATCACTGAGATTCGCTGAAACTCAGTGAACGGCTGGAGCCGACAGGCCATCGAGGGACGGGAGTGGAAGGGACTGCCGAGGCGAGGGCGGACGGCTCGGACAAGCCTGCAGGAGGAGGCACTGCCTAGCCAGCGGCGAGAAGTGTACAGTTCTGTGCATGAGTGACACTTTTCCGATCACTGAGGCGCGCGCCCGATTCGGGTCGCTGGTACGCCGGGCGTCGCACGCCCGCGAGCGCATCACCATCACGGATCACGGGCAGCCTGCGGCGGTCCTGATCAATCCGCAGGAGTTGGCTGACCTCGAGGACGCCCTCGCGCTGGCGCTGTACCGCGAGCGACAGGCGTCCGGCAAGGCCGCGGGCGTGCCGCATGCAGACGTGCGGGCCAGGCTTGGGCTGGAGAGCGGTTCGTGACGTACGCGATCATCTGGGATGAAGCGGCCATCGGCGCCGCCGCCCGGTTCCTGAAGGACGACCCTGAGGGCTTACGGCAGCTGATGGACGCTGTTGATCTGCTCGCCGGCCAGCCGCGACCGGAGGGTAGTGCCGAGTACGGCTCCGCCGACCTGCGCCGGATGCATGTGGGCCGCTATCGGGTGCTTTACGAGATCACGGAGGCCACCGTCACCGTCGTGGTCATCCACGTCGGCCGGATCGGCTGACGGCTGATACAGCGTTTCGGCGGGCGGGCTCCGGATCGCTGCCGGCCGGCGTCGGCACCTTTGCGAGGGCGCCCCCACGCCGTGAAAACAGTCACATTTTGATCACTTTTTGCCTGTTTTGCCGAATCATTTGGGGCGAATCCACGTACATCGGGCTGTTCTGGCGGCCCCCGAGCGCCTGTCCGGCCGGCCGGCGCCCCTGGGAGAGATATGCGACGCGCACCCCGCACCACCGGCACGGGCACGGGCACGGGCCTGGGTATGGGCCTGGGCATGGGTGCCTGGCGGATCGCTCTGCCGATCGCGGGCGGGGCCGCCCTGCTGGCGGTGGGCGGCCTCTACGCCGCCGGGCTGGCGGCCGGCGACATCCCCGAGGGCACCCGGGTGGACGGGGTCGGCATCGGCGGCATGAGCCGCACCGAGGCCCAGCAGGTGCTGGACCGCAGGCTCGCGCCGGCCTTCGCGGCGCCGGTCGCCCTGAAGATCGGGGACCGGACCGAGAAGGCCGACCCCCAGGCGCTCGGGCTGTCCCTCGATACGGCCGCGACCGCCGGTGAGGCCGCCCGCGCAGGATCCGGTCCGCTCACCGCCATCGGCCGCCTCTTCGCCCCCGAGGGCCAGGACATCGAGCCGGTGATACGCATGGACGAGACCAGGACCCGGGCCGCGCTCGCCCGCATCGGCGCGGCCGCCGGGCAGCAGGTCCGCGACGGGGCCATCTCCTTCGAGGGCGGCACCGCCACCGCCCACGCCCCCAAGACCGGCATCGCCCTGAACACCGACCAGGCCGTGGGCACCCTGCGCGAGGCCTATTCCCGCACCACCACCGGCGCCCGCCCCGTGGTGCTCCCGGTCAAGCGGACACAGCCGCGGATCGGGCAGAGCGAGGTGGAGCGGGCCATGAACACCTTCGCCCGGCCCGCTCTCTCCGGCCCCGTCACCCTCACCCTCGCCGGCACCCGCATATCCATCGGCCCCGCCACCCTCGCCGGCCATCTGACGATGAAGCCCGACAGCAAGGGCCGCCTCGCATGGGACCTCGACGCCAGGGGTCTGCTCGCCGACCCCGCCGTCGCCCGCGCGCTCGCACAGGCCGCACCGGCCGCCAAGGACGCCGAACTCCGGCTCACCGGCGACGACCGTGTCGTGGTGGACGAACCGGCCCGCACCGGGCACCGCGTCACCGAGCAGGCGCTCGGCGACGCCGTGCGGCCCCTGCTGGCCCGCACCGGCCCGGCGGCGCGCACCGGCCCGATCGCCACCACCCCCATCCAGCCGGACCTCACCGACCAGCGCGTCGGGCAGCTCGGCATCAAGGAGAAGGTCTCCTCCTTCACCGTCAACTTCCCGGCCGCCCCCTACCGCAGCACCAACATCGGCCGCGCCGTCGAACTCATCAACGGCTCCCTCGTCCTGCCCGGACAGGAGTGGAGCTTCAACAAGAGGGTCGGCGAACGCACCAGGGAGAACGGCTTCGTCGACGGCATCATCATCAACAACGGTCAGTACGAGAAGTCACCCGGCGGCGGCGTCTCCGCCGTCGCCACCACCATGTTCAACGCCATGTTCTTCGCCGGCGTCAAACCCGTGGAGTACGGCGCCCACTCCTTCTACATCGAGCGCTATCCCGAAGGCCGCGAAGCCACCGTCGTCTGGGGCACCCTCGACCTGCGCTTCACCAACACCCTCGACCACGCCCTCTACGTCCAGGCCCACTCCACCGACACCTCGGTGACCATCACCTTCCTCGGCACCAGGATGTACGACGAGATACGCGCGACCAAGGGCCCGCGCACCCACATCACGCAGCCCTCCACCCGCACCGGCAGCGGCCCCACCTGCGAGGTCCAGACCCCCCTCGAAGGCTTCGACGTCGCGGTGGGCCGCATCTTCGTCCAGGGCGGCAAGGAAGTCGGGCGCGAGAACTTCCACACCCACTACACGCCCCGCGACAAGGTCACCTGCACTCCGCAGGAGGAGACCACCCCCACACCCGCCCCCGCCTCGGCGGCGGCCAACCGGCCGGGCACCGCGGCCACGCCGGTGCCGAGCGGCAGTCCCCGCACCGCCTGACCCGCACGCGCCCCGCCGCCCGCGTCCTCGACGCCACGCCCGGGGCGAGCGGCCTTCGGGCGTTCGGCCGCGGATCCGGAGAGGATGGGTCAAACCCACCGATATCGCTCGATATGAGGCACTGTTGCGGAGGCGCCGTGGATACCTGGGCGACATGGACCACCCAGGGAATCATCGCCGGCTCGGGCGGCGTGATGACCACCGAGGGAGGCCCGATCACCGGAGACCTGACGGTCCACACCGCCTGGATCGACGGCCTGGCCCAGGTGACCGTCCAGCACACCGGAGCGACCGAGTGGTACGCCATGCAGGGCAGCCCCGTACCCGCAGCCGACGAGGCCACCGGCAGAGCCGTCCACCAGGCAGCCGTGGAGACGGTCAAAGCGGGCGGCGGCGCCGTTCTCACCTTCCCCTTCCCCGCCGCCTGATTCGAAAATCCCCCGTCCTGTTTTCCGTAGCCGCTGGTCAGGCAGCTCCTTCTGCTTGGAGGGTCGCTTGGTAGCCGAGTTGGTTGAGCTGGCTGACCAGGCGTCAGGTCTGCCTGGCCCGGCCGGTGCGGCGACACGACGTCCGCCGGACGGCCACACACCGATTTTCACGCACGCAGGGTGTCGCCGTCAGGCGACCGGATTACTGACCCGCTGGCGTCCACGCCTGGGTACGACGGCCGGTCGCAGTTGTCCTGCCGGCTGACCGGTCATCGGGCCGGGAGCTCGTACTGCCCGTGCGCGCGGGGGAGTTTGCCGAGCAGGGTTCAACGGACAGGGCAGGCGAGGGTGGCGGCCGGGTGTGCAGGGTCCTTCCTCAGGTGCCTCAGGCTCTTCTCGGCGCCGTGACCCGGAACCGTATTCGGTGAGCAGGGCGATGTCGTCGGCCCGGCAGGAGGAGCCGCGGGCGTTGTGAGGAGCCGTCGGCGAGTTCGTCCAGGGAGTTCGCGCGGGCGTGGGCCAGGGATGCCCGCAGGCATTCGGTCCCCTCTCGCCGCGCCCGTACGCCGTGCTGCATCGGACCTGCTCGCCTCGGCGCCCGCCGAGCCCCGGCCGCCGGCCCCTGACGGCCCGGCGCGGGCGGAACGCGATCGACCCGTCCGGCCGCGTGGGCAGGGCCTTGCTGAGCGTGTCACGCAACCGGTCCCGGACGGTGGGGGCGAGGGCGGCGCCATAGCCGGGCCCCTGCCCGGATAAGGAAGGGCTCCCGCAGATCCGCGAAGCCGCGAACACGGCGGGCACTTCGATCGGGGCGACAGCCGCATCGACCAGCCCCGCCTGCCTCCACGGCGCACGCAACGGCTCCGGACGGCAACCGGGAACCGGCACGATCCCGGGCCGCTCCGAGACGGACCCCGGACACGCGAGGCGCCCCGGCCCGGCGTCCTCGTGACACTGCGTCCGGCCCGCCGCGGCGTACGTCAGGCGGCGGAGGCCCGTGACCCGTGCTGCTTGAGCCGGCCGGCGACCGTCTCCAGCAGTTCGTCGGAGAAGGCGGGGTCGGCCACGGCGCGGGACATGAGCGTGGCGCCGACCAGGGCGCTGAGGGTGAGCATCGCCTCGGCCCGGGCCTGTTCAAAGTCGTCGCCGAAGGCGCCGGAGTCGTCGTCGAGGCCGGTGAGCAGGTCCAGGTAGGTGCGGACCTGCTTTTCGTAGGCCTCTTTGAAGTGCTGGTCGCTGCGCCCGGCGGCGGCGCCGAGCGTGACCAGCGCGCAGCCGGTGGCCGGCGAGTCGCGGTGCATTTTTCCGAGGTAGGCGTCGACGAGGCCGGCCCGCGGATCCTGCTCGTTCTTGCGCGCGGCCCTCTCCATCTTCGCCGAGCCCTCGGCCAGGGCCGCGGCCGAGGCCTGGGCGATCAGGTCGTCGCGGGAGGCGAAGTGCTTGTAGAAGCCGCCGTGTGTCAGTCCCGCTTCCTTCATCAGGTCCGCGATGCCGGGACGGCTCACGCCCTCCGCGCGGACCTTGCGGGCCGCGATGCGCAGCACGCGCTCGCGGGACGCCGCCTTCTCCGCTTGCGAGTGCCCCATATCAGGCCTTCCCTTCGAGGAGCGGCACATGCCGCAACCAGCTGGATGATGCACATCATACACCTGGAGGCAGCCGGGGGATGTGAGCTGCCGGTTCTTGACTTCGAGGATGACGGAGGTAATCCTGATATCTGGATGATGTCAAACATCCAGATCTGTACGAGGAGAAAACATGACCGAGACCTACGACCCCCGCCGCACGGCGGTTCTGCTGGTCGATCCCTACAACGACTTCCTCTCCGAGGGCGGCAAGGTCTGGCCGCGGCTGGAGGCCGTGGCGAAGGAGGTCGGCCTGCTGGACAACCTGCGCTCCGTGGTCGGCTCCGCCCGCGAGGCCGGCGTGCGCGTGGTGTTCGTCCCGCACCGCCGCTGGCAGCCGGGCGACTACGAGACCTGGGCCCACCCGAGCCCCACGCAGCAAAAGATCCAGAAGTGGCGCCACTTCGCCCAAGGGACCTGGGGCGGTCAGTTCCATCCCGACTTCCAGCCGCAGGAGGGCGACATCGTCGCCCATGAGCACTGGGGGGCAAGCGGGTTCGCCAACACCGACCTGGACCTCCAGCTGAGGCAGCACGGCATCACCCACGTGGCGGTCGTCGGCCTGCTGGCGAACACCTGCATCGAGACCACCGGCCGATACGCCATGGAGCTGGGCTACCACGTGACGCTGGTCCGCGACGCCACCGCCGCCTTCCAGCCCGAGATGATGCACGCCGCCCACGAGCTGAACGGCCCCACCTACGCCCACGCCATCGTCACCACGCGAGAGCTCGTCACCGCCATCAAGGAAGCACAGGCGTGATCCAGGCCGGGTGACTGCCTGGGGGAGCGGCCTGCGCGACCGCCCGCACCGCGGCGACGACACACCGCCTCCGGCGCCTCCCACGCCGCCGGGCCCGCACCGCACCGGCGCCCGCGGCGCGGTGCGGGCGGCCGACGCCCGCCCGCACCAGGGGCTCGTATCCCTCGCGCCTCTCCTTCTCCCTCCCTCTCCCTCGTCCTGCCGGCCCGTCCCCGTTCGTCCTGCCCTTCTGCCCCCGTAAGAGCCCCTCATGAGCGCACTGTCCACCGTCCCGGGCGTGAAGCGCGGCACCATCCCCGTCTTCGCCATCGCCACCGCCGTCACCGTCTCCAACATCTACTTCACCCAGCCGCTTCTCGAACGGATCGCGCAGGGGCTGGGCGTCTCCTCCACGGCGGCAGGCGCCGTCGCCACGGCCGGCCAGATCGGCTACGCCCTGGGCATCGTCGCGGTCGTTCCCCTCGCCGACCGCGCCCGGCTGCGCAGGATCGCCCGAGTCCTGCTCACCGTCACCGCGCTGGCCCTGCTCGCCGGAGCCCTGGCCCCCTCGATCACCCTGCTGAGCGCGGCGACCCTCGTCCTGTCGGTCACCACCGTGCTGCCGCAGGTCATCATGCCGACCGTCGCCTCGATGGCCGCGCACGGCCGGGCGGGGCGGGCCCTGGGCGCCGTGGGTATCGGACTGACCATGGGCGCGCTGCTCTCCCGTACCGTCTCCGGAGTCCTCGCGGAAGCGACCGGGACATGGCGCGCCGGCTACTTCGCCGCCGCGGCCGCCACCGCCGCCCTGCTGCTCGTCCTGCCCCGGTACATGCCGGAACACAGGCCGGGCGCCGGCCAGGACAGGACCAGCTACCTGAAGCTGCTCGCGTCCATGCCGCCGCTGATCGTCCGGCACGCCTCCCTGCGCCTGTCCGCGGTTCTCGGCGCGGCGGGCTTCGCGGCCTTCTCCGCGTACTGGGCCACGCTGGCCTTCCACCTGTCCCAGCAGCCACTTGGGCTCGGGCCGGCGGCGGCCGGCCTCTTCGGCCTCAGCAGCGTGCCCGGCGCCCTGGCCGCCCGCTACTCCGGCCGGCTCACCGACCGCTACGGCCCCGACACCGTCAACGTCATCGCCCTGACCTCCGCCGGCGCCGCCTTCACCGTCTTCCTCCTCGCGGGCGACTCCGTTGCGGCCCTCGTGATCGGTGGCAACCTGCTGGGCTACGGCACCACCAGCGCCCAGACAGCCAACCAGGCCCGCGTCTTCACCGGGCCCGCCCCCGTACGCGCCAGGCTCAACACCCTTTACATCTTCTTCCAGTTCGCCGCCGGCGCGATCGGCTCCGCCCTCGCCCTCGCGCTGTTCGAACGGCATGGCTGGACCGCGGTGGTCTGCGAGGGCATGGCCTTCCTCGCCGTCGGCGCGCTGGCCCTGGCGGCCCATGCGCTCAGGCGGCGCCGCACACCCGGCACCGAGGAGGCCGCGGAGACGGCCGGTGCCGAGGGCGCCGCAAAGACGGCCGGCGCGAGGCCTCTCGCTCCTGCCGCGAGCGCCCGGCCGAGGTGAGGGACTTCGGTCACGAGGGGATGTCACCCGGGACGGCGGCGCGACCGCCCCGCCCCGCCCCGCCCCGCCCCGCCCCGCCCCGCCCCGCCCCGCCCCGCCTCGCCCCGCGTCGCCGCTCCCGCCCCGGTCCCTCCCGGCCCGGTCCGTTCCTGCCTCGCCGTTCACCGCTGGCTGTGCCGCTGCGGCAGGAGCACGCTGGCTGTACACGGCCGGTCGGATCGGGCCACCCTCCGAGCGGCATGCCCGACGGGAGCGGCGGCATGAACCCCTACGACGCGTCGCATGCCACAACAGCACACGACGGCGCCCTGATCGCTGTCGACGGCCGGGGCCGCCTCACCGTCTGGAGCCCCAGCGCCGAGTCCGTGCTGGGCTACGCGTCGGGTGACGTCCTCGGGCGGCATCTGAGCGATCTCCTGGCCACGCCGGCTCCGGCGTTCTGGCAGGACCCGTCCGCGGCAGCGCGGTGGGCGGGCCCCCTCGAGTTCGACCTGGGCCGGGGCGCGGTGCGCTCGCTCTTCGCGCACGCCTACGAGGCCACCGTCGCCGCCGCCCCGGGCGGCCCCTTCTGGTTCATCAGCCTGACGCCCCCCACCGCCGCGCCGCACGACGAGCACGACGAGACCGATCAGGCCATCCTGCGGTGGCTGTTCGACCGCTCGCCCGTTGCGCTGACGGTCTACGACGCGGACCTGAGGTGCGTGAGGCAGAACGCGGCCATGGCCCGGGTGACCGGGATGTCGCAGGAGGAGCGCCGGGGGCTGCGCCCGTCGCAGATTCTTTCGGGGCCCGATGCGGCGGAGTGGGAGACGAAGCTGCACGAGGCCGTCGAAAGCGGCCGGGCGGTCTCCCACGGGCAGGTGCACTGCCGGGTGCCGGCGAACCCGCACCGCGAGCGTGTCTTTGCCGCATCGGCCGGCCCCATGTTCGACAGCGCCGGCCGTGCGATCGGCATCTGCTCCACGGTCACCGACATCACCGAGCAGCAGCGCGCCCGGCAACGGCTGATGCTCCTGAACGAGGCGAGCACGAGCGTCGGCAGCACGCTCGACGTGCTGACCACGGCCCAGGAACTCGTCGACGTCTTGTGTCCTCGGCTGGCCGAGTGGGCCCATGTCGACCTGCTGGAGAGCATGCTGCACGGTGAAGAGCCCGGACCCTTCACCGGGCGGGTCGCCCTGTACCGCGCGGCGCACAAGTCGTTGCGGGCGGGCGCGCCGGAGACGGTGAGCCGGCTCGGCGAAGTCGACTTCTACCCGGCCCACTCGCCCCCGGTCCGGAGCATGGCGGCGAACCGTTCCCTCGTGCACGCCACGACCGATGGGCCCGTACGGGCATGGCTCGCCGAGGACCCCGTGCGCGCCGAGCGGTTCCGCGAGCATCAGGTGCACTCCGTCATGGCGGTCCCCATCGCCGCCCGGGGCGCCATCCTCGGCGTCGCCGTCCTGCTCAGGAGCGCCCACGGCGCGTTCACCGACGAGGACCGGCTGCTCACCGAGGAACTCGTCTCGCGGGCCGCCGTCTGCCTGGACAACGCCCGCCGCTACACGCGCGAGCGCGCCACGGCACTCACGCTCCAGCACAGCCTGCTGCCGCAGACGCTGCCGCAGCAGACCGCGGTCGAAACGGCGAGCCGGTATCTGCCCGCCGACTCCCAGTCGGGTGTCGGAGGCGACTGGTTCGACGTCATCGCCCTGTCGGGCAAGCGTGTCGCCCTCGTCGTGGGGGACGTCGTCGGCCACGGCATCAACGCCGCGGCGACCATGGGCCGGCTGCGCACCGCGGTGCGCACCCTGGCCGACGTGGACCTGCCTCCCGACGAGCTCCTCACCCACCTCGACGACATGCTGACCCGCCTGCGGGACGAGAACGAACGCCCGGACCAGGGCGGCGACCTCGGGGCCACCTGCACCTACGCCGTGTACGACCCGATAGCGCAGACCTGCTCGGTGGCCCGGGCCGGGCACCCGCCCCCCGCCGTCGTCCTGCCCGACGGCACGGCAACACTCCTGGACGTCCCCAGCGGGCCGCCCCTCGGCATCGGCGGCCTGCCCTTCGAGTCCACCGAACTGCCCCTGCCCGAAGGCGCCCTGCTGGCCCTGTACTCCGACGGCATCCTCAACACCCACGACCGCGACATCGACGACGCGCTGGAGACGCTGCGCGACTCGCTCACCGCCCCCGCAGACTCCCTGGACGACCTCTGCGAAAACGTCCTCCGCCACCTGCTGCCCCCACACCCGACGGACGACGCGGCCCTCCTGCTGGCCCGCACCCACGCCCTGGGCGCCGACCACGTCGCCGTCCTCGACGTCCCCGCACAGGACTCCTTCGTCGCCCACGCCCGCTCATGGACGGCGAACCGCCTCGAGGACTGGGGACTTGGCGAATCCGGCTTCGTCACCGAACTCGTCGTCAGCGAACTCGTCACCAACGCCATCCGCTACGGCCGGCCCCCCATCCAGCTGCGCCTGATCCGGGACGGCACGCTCATCTGCGAGGTCTCCGACGCCAGCAGCACAGCGCCCCACATGCGCCGCGCCCGGCTGTCCGACGAAGGAGGACGCGGCCTCCTGCTGGTCGCCCAGCTGACCCAGAACTGGGGCACACGCCACGCACGGCAGGGGAAGACCATCTGGTGCGAACAGCACACCGCCACGGCAGCGGGCCTCGATCTCTTCGCGTCCATGGCCGCCGTCTGACCGGCGGCCGGAAGGTGAGGCGACGGGCGAGGCGCGGGCGAGCCGCCGCGGCCGCGGGGCGCCGGCTAGAAGAACCTGCAGGTGAGCCACTTCTCGTGGTCGTAGAGGTCCTGTGACGGGTACCGCGCTATGAGGGGGACCACTTCCGTCGTGTCCTGCGGCCGGATGCGCACGGGCAGGGCACCGAACCGGGCCCGCCGCGCCGAGGCGTCGGCATCCTCGACCGTGCGGACCTTGGTGACTTTCCACGTGTTCGGCATCGCGTCGCGTCCTTGTCGTTTCGGTGTCGGGGATCCGGCGGTGGCGGACAGGCGTGGAGCCCTGCCGCCCCGCGCGCGGCGTTCGCCGTCGTCCTCGGACCTCAGAAGACCTGGAGGAAACAGCCGCACGTGATGGTGAGCACGGCCACCGCTACCGCGGCCGTCTTCAAGACCTTGGGAATGTTCACCGGGATTCCTCTGGTGGGGGACGGGGGAACAGGTGTGGTCCGCGGGTCCGCGGACCACACCGGGGGCGCTGCGTGAACCGGGAGGGGCGCCGCGCTGCGCAGCCCGATCCGCTCCGAGGGGCGGCATCGGCCGGGCCGGTCGCGAAGAGCGGCTCGTGCCGGCCGGCCCGGATACGTCCCCAGGTGCGTTCGCTGTCGACCCTCGCACCCACTACGTCACCTGTCAAGAGGGTGACGGGGGTGGTGGGTCTCACGGGCCGGGCGCGAGGGCTGTTCTGTAGATGCCCTGATCGCGTGGAATTCTGACGGATCGGGCATTGGTCCACCGCAGGCGTCGAGCCAGGGGTGCTGGGGTGCCGCTCGGTCAGCCGACGGGGGCGCCGGGCGGCCGGCGGAACGCGCGGGCCGGCCTCGCCGTGGAGGCCGTCCTGCAGGGAATGCCGAACACCTCTTTCATGGTTTAGATTTCAATCATGTGAGTTGGTGCAGGAGGAGGTCGCACCGTGACGGAGCTCGGCCCGACCCACACGGTCGGCATCCTGCGGCAGCCGGGCGTGCGCCCGCGCAGAAGCAGTTCCGGCCTGGGGTGGGAGCATCTGTATCTCTCCGCGCAGGAGGAGCAGCCCTACCGGGCTCAGTTCGATCCCGCGCCCACCCACCTGCTGATCCTGCACCTCAGCGGGCCCGTCGCGGTGTGCCGGGGCAAGGGCAGCGCCGCGCGGTCGCGGAAGGTGCCCGCCGGCGGGCTCTTCCTGCAGCCGGCCGGCCGGACCCTGGACGTCGAGCTCGGCGGCAGACTCGACACGATCCACGCGTACCTCACGGACGAGGCGCTGCGCGACGCCAACGAGGGCCGGTCCGTCGAGCTGTCCGAGGAGTTCGGTGCCACGGATCCGCTCACCGAGCAGCTCGTGCTGGCGCTGGAGGGCGCGGTACGGCACTGGGAGCCGTCCGCGCGTACGTACACGGATCACCTGACCGGGATGCTGGCCGCGCAGCTCGTGCGGCGCCACCGCACCGGAGCCGGTGGGCCGGCGCCGGCCGGCGCCGGGCTCTCCGCGCGGCAGATGAACGCCGTGCGGGAGCTCATGGAGCAACGCCTCGCCGAGCCGCTGCCCGTCGCGGACCTCGCCTCGGCGGCCGCATTGAGCGTCAGCCAGTTCACGCGGCAGTTCCGGACCCGCACGGGCCAGTCGCCCCACCAGTTCCTGCTCGGGCTGCGGCTGGAACAGGCCTGTCGCCTGCTGCGGACGGGGAACGCTCCGATCGGCGAGATCGCGGCCGGCTGCGGCTTCTCCCACCAGGAACACCTCACCCGCGTGATGCGCAACCGCCTGGGCACGACCCCCGCGGCCCTTCGCCGCGCGCGCTGACACACCCGCACGCCCAGGTGCGTCCGGGCACGCCCGGCGGCTGCCTGCTGCCCGGCGCGGCGGCTGCCTGCTGCCCGGCGAGGCTGCTGCCTGCTGCCCGGCGGCGGCTTCCGGCGTCCTGGGCCGCAGCGCCTCTGTGCTGCCGTCGAAGCAGCCCTCCCGCCCCGCCCCTCCGCCCCGGCCCGGGGGCGCCCCTTTTCGCCCGCGGTGGGGGTTTTTCTGGACCCGGGGCCGCCTGCCGCACCGCCGTCGCGTCTTTTGTGCAGCACAACGAGCCGAACGTGCAGGCCTTTACCTGCGTGTCACTCACATACTCGGTGGCCAGCCACGTCACGTAACACGGCCGACATGATCGACCGATCTGAAGAGGCGGACCTGAATGCGGACCTTCGTTCACACATCCCGTGCCTCACGGGTGGTCTTCGGGGCCGGCACAGCCGGCCGGCTCCGCGATGAGGTCGAGCGGCTCGGCCGCTCCCGGGTGCTGCTCCTGTCCAGCCCGCCCCTGGCGGAGGCCTCCGCCCGGGTCCGCGACGCGCTCGGCGACCTGGTGGCCGCGGAGTTCGACGGCGCGGCGATGCACACGCCGGTGGAGGTGACGGAGCGTGCGCTGCAGATGCTGCGGGACGCGGACGCCGACTGTCTCGTGGCCGTCGGCGGCGGCTCGACGACGGGCCTGTCGAAGGCCCTCGCGCTGCGCACCGACCTCCCGCAGGTGATCCTGCCGACCACGTACGCCGGCTCCGAGGTGACCCCCGTGCTCGGCGAGACCCGCCAGGGCCGCAAGGTCACCCAGTCGTCCCCGGCGATCCTGCCGGAGACCGTGGTCTACGACGTCGACTTCACCCTGACCCTGCCCCTGGCCATGTCGGTCACGAGCGGCGTCAACGCCCTCGCGCACGCCGTGGAGGCGCTGTACTCCGCCGACGCCAACCCGGTCACCGACCGGCAGGCCCTCGACGCCGTCTCCCGGATCGCCCGGGCGCTGCCCCGGCTCGCCGCCGATCCGGCCGATGCGGACGCGCGCGCCGACCTGCTGCACGCGGCCTGGCTCGCCGGGACCTGCCTCGCCACGGTCGGCATGGGCCTGCACCACAAGCTGTGCCACACGCTGGGCGGCAGCTTCGACCTGCCGCACGCGCCCACGCACACCGTCGTCCTGCCGCACGCCATGGCCTACAACGCGCCCGCGGCACCCGGCGCGATGCGCCGTATCGCCGAAGTCCTCGGCGTGTCCGACGCCCCCACCGCGGTGTACGACCTGGTCGCGTCCCTGGGCGGGCCCACCTCGCTCAGGGACCTGGGCCTGGCCGAGGCCGACCTCGCGCGCGCCGCCGAGCTGGCCGTGGCGACGCCGTACCCGAACCCGCGCGAGCTGACCGGCGCGGGCATCGCGGGCCTGCTGGCCGACGCCTGGCACGGACGCCGCCCGGCCCCCACCGCACCCCACCTCGCCGCTGCCGACTCCACGGTGAGCCGCCTGACCGAACAGGTCGTCGCCAGCTTCCAGGGCGCCCCCGACGCCCGGGTGCGCACCCTGCTCACCGACCTCGTCCGGCACCTGCACACCTTCGTGACCGCCAACGACGTCACCGAGTCCGAATGGCAGTACGCGATCGACTTCCTCACCCGCACCGGGCAGATGTGCAGCCCGGCCCGTCAGGAATTCGTGCTGCTCTCCGACACCCTCGGCGTCTCCAGCGTGGTGGACCTGCTCACCAACTCCCGTACGCCCGCCACCACTCCGTCGGCGGTGCTGGGCCCCTTCTACGTGGAGGGCCCGCCCGAGGCCGCGCACGGCAGCGACATCGCCCGGCAACTGCCCGGCACCCCGCTGTGGGTGGACGTACGCATCACGGACACCGCCGACGCACCCGTCCAGGGCGCGGTCGTGGACGTGTGGCAGTCCAACGAGGACGGCTTCTACGACGTCCAGCTCCCCGACGCGGACGGCCCGGTGCTCCGCGCCCGGCTGCGCACCGACGACGACGGACGCATCGCCTTCTGGTCGATCCTGCCCTCGGAGTACCCGATCCCCGACGACGGGCCGGTCGGACAGATGCTCGCCGCCACCGGGCGCCACCCCTACCGGGCCCCCCACATCCACTTCATGATCGACGCCCCGGGCCACCGCCGGCTCGTCACGCAGCTGTTCGTGGCGGGCGGCTCCTACCTGGACAGCGACACCGTCTTCGGCGTCAAGGACGACCTCGTCGTCGACTTCACCCCCCACAGCGGCCCCACCCCCGACGGCCGCCCGGTCGACGGCGACTGGCGCCGCCTCGACTACACCTTCCGTATCGCCCCCCTGGCCGACTGACCGAGGAGCGCCCCATGACGCGTCCAGACACCTACGACACCGACGTCCTCGTCGTCGGCAGCGGCCCCGCCGGAGGCTCCGCCGCCCTGCTCCTGGCCACCTACGGCATCCGCACCATGCTGGTGACGAAGTACGGCTGGCTGGCCAACACCCCACGAGCACACATCACCAACCAGCGCACCATGGAGGTCCTGCGTGACCTCGGCGTCGAGGCCGAGGCACTGGCGGCCGGCAGCCCCTCGCACCTCATGGGCGACACCGTCCTGTGCACGTCGCTCACCGGGCAGGAGATCGGCCGGATCCGCAGCTGGGGCACGGGAGACGAATCGGCCACCGAGTACGCCTCCAAGAGCCCCAGCCAGATGATCGACCTCCCGCAGACCTACCTGGAGCCGATCCTCATCAGCAACGCCGCCTCCCGCGGCGCCAAGGTCCGCTTCGACACCGAGTTCCTGAGCTTCACCCAGGACGACGACGGCGTCACGGCACTGCTGCGCGACCGGGTACGCGGCGACGAGTTCACCGTCCGGGCCCGCTACCTGATCGGCGCGGACGGCGGACGCAGCAAAGTCGTCGAACAGCTCGGCCTGCCCGTCGACGGCCGCATGGGCAAGGCCGGCAGCATGAACGTCGTCTTCAAGGCGGACCTGTCCCGCTACTGCGCCCACCGCCCCAGCGTCCTGTACTGGGTGATGCGCCCCGGCGCACAGACCGGCGGCATCGGCATGGGCCTGGTGCGCATGGTGCGGCCCTGGAACGAATGGCTGCTGGTGTGGGGCTACGACATCGAGCAGCCGCCGCCGGCCGTGGACGAGGAGGCGGCGCGGCAGATCGTGCGCGACCTCGTCGGTGACCCGCAACTGCCGGTGGAGATCACCTCGACCTCGCTGTGGACGGTCAACCACAGCTACGCGAGCGCGTACTCCCGCGGACGGGTCTTCGCCGCCGGCGACGCGGTGCACCGCCACCCGCCGTCCAACGGACTGGGATCCAACACCTCCATCCAGGACGCCTACAACCTCGCCTGGAAACTCGCCATGGTCATCCGCGGCGAGGCCGGGCCCGGGCTGCTGGAGAGCTACTCCGACGAACGCGCCCCCGTCGGACGGCAGATCGTGGAGCGGGCCAACCTCAGCCGCGACCAGTTCGGCCCGATCTTCGCAGCCCTCGGCATCGGAGACGGAAGCGACGAAGAATCCATCGCCGAAGGGCTCGCGGCCGTGCACGCCGCAACGGCCGAGGGCGCCAAGAAGCGGCGCCTGCTCGAAGAGGCGATCCAGCTCAAGAACTACGAGTTCAACGCGCACGGCGTCGAAATGAACCAGCGATACGCATCCGGTGCGGTCCTCACCGACCACAGCCCGGCCGAGACCTGGCAGGACGATGCCGAACTGGTCCACCAGCCGGCCACCCGGCCCGGCGCCAAACTTCCCCACGCCTGGCTCGTGGACACCGACGGGCGGCGGATCTCCACGCTCGACGCCGTCGGCAAGGGCAGCTTCACCGTGGTGACGGGCCTGTCGGGCGGCGTCTGGGAGACGGCCGCACAAGCCTGCGCGGACGAACTCGGCGTACCGCTACGGGTGGTGAGCATCGGCGCCGACGACTTCCGCGACGCCTACGGCGAGTGGAGGCGCCGCTCGGAGATCGCCGAGGACGGGGTGCTCCTCGTACGCCCCGACGGCTACATCGCCTGGCGCCGGGCCGCCGTCCCCCAGACCGCGTCCGCCGCGCAGGACGAGCTGCTGACCGCCCTGCGCCACGTACTGGACCGATAGGAACCCGCACATGAACAAGCAGGTGGCCACCGCCGAGGAGGCCCTGGCGGACGTCGGCGACGGACATTCGTTCGCCGTCGGCGGCTTCGGACTCGTCGGCGTCCCCGACGTCCTGATCAACGCCCTGTACGACACCGGAGCCTTCGGCCTGAGCGTGGTCTCCAACAACTGCGGCGTCGACGGACGCGGACTCGGCATCCTGCTCGCCGCGGGCCGCATCGCCCGCGTCACCGGTTCCTATGTGGGCAACAACAAGGAGTTCGCCCGCCAGTACCTCGCGGGTGAACTCGAGGTCGAACTCACCCCGCAGGGCACGCTCGCCGAGCGGCTGCGCGCCGGCGGCTGCGGCATCCCCGCCTTCTACACCCCGGCCGGCGTCGGCACCCAGGTCGCCGACGGCGGACTGCCCTGGCGGTACGCCTCCGACGGCAGCGTGGCACTGGCCTCGCCCCCCAAGGAGGTGCGTACGTTCGACGGCACCGACTACGTGCTGGAACACGGCATCACCACCGACTACGCGCTGGTACGGGCCGCCCGCGGCGACCGCCACGGCAACCTCGTCTTCCACCGTGCCGCACGCAACTTCAACCCGCTCGCCGCGATGGCCGGGCGGATCACCGTGGCCGAGGTGGAGGAGTTGGTCGAGCCCGGCACCCTCGACCCCGACGAGATCCATCTGCCCGGAGTCTTCGTCCAGCGCGTGGTGGCACTGACCCCACAGCAGGCGGCGGACAAGGGCATCGAGAACAGGACGGTGCGGCAGCCATGAGCTGGAGCAAGAACGAGATGGCCGCCCGGGCCGCACGCGAACTGCGCAACGGCGACTACGTCAACCTGGGCATCGGACTCCCCACCCTGGTCGCCAACTACCTCCCCGAGGGCGTGGACGTCGTGCTGCACTCGGAGAACGGCCTCCTCGGCGTCGGCCCCTACCCGCAGGAGCACGAGGTCGACCCGGACCTGATCAACGCCGGCAAGGAGACCGTGACCGTACGTGCGGGAGCATCGTTCTTCGACTCATCACTGTCCTTCGGCATGATCCGCGGCGGCCACATCGACACCGCCGTCCTGGGTGCCCTGCAGGTCTCGGCCCGCGGTGACCTGGCCAACTGGGCCATACCCGGAAAAATGATCAAGGGTATGGGGGGTGCGATGGACCTCGTCCACGGCGCGCGCCGGGTCGTCGTCGTGATGGACCACACCGCCAAGGACGGCAGCCCCAAGATCGTCGAGGAGTGCACGCTGCCGCTCACGGGCCGGGCCTGCGTGGACCGGATCATCACCGACCTCGGGGTGATCGACGTCACCCCGCACGGCCTCGAACTCGTCGAGACGGCACCCGGCGTGACCGCGGCCGAGATCGCCGCCCGCACCCCCGTGCCCCTCAGCCACCAGCCCTCCACCACCGCCTGAAGGATCCACCGATGATCGAGCGACCCCGTGACGTGTACATCGTCGACGCCGTCCGCACCCCCTTCGGCCGCTACGGCGGCGCCCTGTCAGGGGTACGGCCCGACGACCTCGCGGCCGGCGTGCTGCGTGCCCTCGTCGACCGCAGCCCGAACCTCGACCCGGCAAGCATCGGCGACGTCCTGTTCGGCAACGCCAACGGCGCCGGCGAGGACAACCGCGACGTGGCCCGCATGGCCGTCCTTTTGGCGGGTCTGCCCGTCAGCGTGCCCGGCGCCGCCGTCAACCGGCTGTGCGGCTCCGGCATGGAGGCCGTCATCCAGGCGGCCCGCGCCATCGCGCTCGGCGACGCCTCGATCGCGGTCGCGGGCGGCGTGGAGTCCATGAGCCGCGCCCCCTGGGTGCTGCCGAAACCGGAGCGCGCCTTCCCCGCGAAGGACCAGCAGCTGTACTCGACGACACTCGGCTGGCGGATGGTCAACCCGCGCATGCCCAGCGAGTGGACCATCCCGCTGGGCGAGAGCGGCGAACTGGTCGGCGCCAAGCACGGCATCACACGCGAGGCCCAGGACGCGTTCGCCCTCGCCAGCCACCAAAACGCCGCCCGCGCCTGGCGCGAGGGCCTCTACGACGGAGAGATCGTCCCCGTCGAGGGCGTCACGCTGCCACGCGACGAAGGCATCCGTGACAACACGTCCCTGGAAGCGCTGGCCGCGCTCAAGCCCGCCTTCATCGCCGACGGCACCGTCACGCCCGGCAATGCCTCCCCGCTCAACGACGGTGCTGCCGCACTGCTGCTCGCCGACGCCGACGGCCTTGCGGCCATCGGCCGCGAACCACTGGCCCGGGTGCGCGCCGCGGCAGTGGCCGGTATCGAGCCGCAGTACTTCGGTCTCGGCCCGGTCGACGCGATCCGCAAGGTGCTGAAGAAGGCAGGAACGGACGCGGCCGACCTGCACACGGTGGAACTCAACGAGGCCTACGCCTCACAGGTGCTGGCCTGCCTGGCCGCCCTGCCCGAACTCGACCCCTCCATCGTCAACCCGCGCGGCGGCGCGATCGCGATCGGCCATCCGCTGGGCGCGTCGGGCGCACGCATCACCGGAGCGGTGGCCCACCAACTGGCCTCCGCGGGCTCGGGAACGGGCCTGGCGGCCCTGTGCATCGGCGTGGGCCAGGCACTCGCGCTGATCCTCGAACGCTGACGGCACCCCGCCGCCCGCCCCGACGGGCGGCGGCGGGCAGACCGCTCACCCGGCCCGCCTCGCCCCGCACCCGGTAGAGGCGAGCGCCTCGTCGCGGTGCGTGCATGACCGCCCCGCGCCATGCAAGCTGGGCGACAGGACAGCCATGCCACTGGCGCACCGCACGGATCGTGGCCATCCGCACCGCCCGGGCCGGGCCGCACACCGGACACAGGGAGCCGAGTTGAGCACCAGATGGAACGCCGCGAAGGGCCGGCTCGAGACGACGGCCCGGGGCCGTGCAGTACTGGCCGACCCCCGGCTCAACCGCGGAACCGCCTTCACCCCCGCCGAACGCCGCGCGCTCGACCTGGTGGGCCTGGTACCGCCGCAGGTGCTCACCCTGGAGCAGCAAGTGGCCCGCGCCTACGCGCAGTACACCGCCCAGCCGCACGACCTGGCCAAGAACATCTATCTGACCGCGCTGCACGACCGCAACGAGGTGCTGTTCTACCGGCTGGTCGGCGACCACCTCCCGGAGATGCTGCCGATCGTCTACACCCCGACCGTCGGCACCGCCATCGAGCGCTACAGCTACGAATACCGCCGGCCGCGCGGGGCGTACCTGTCGGTGGACGCCCCGCAGGAGATCGGGCGCGCACTGCGCGCCTGCGGGCTACGAGCCGGCGACGTCGACCTGATCGTCGCCACCGACGGCGAGGCGATCCTGGGCATCGGCGACTGGGGCGTGGGCGGCATCGACATCTCGGTCGGCAAACTGGCGGTGTACACCGCCGCCGGCGGCGTGGACCCGGCACGCACCCTGGCGGTGATGCTGGACACCGGCACCAACCGCAAGGAGCTCCTGGACGACCCCCTGTACCTGGGCAACCGGCACCCCCGGGTGGACCGCGAGACCTATGACGCCTTCATCGAGGCCTATGTGTCGGCCGCCACCGAGATCTTCCCCGGCGCGCTGCTGCACTGGGAGGACTTCGGGTCCGCCAACGCCCGCCGCATCCTGGACCGTTACCGGGACGAGGTGTGCACCTTCAACGACGACGTCCAGGGCACCGGCGCCGTGAACCTCGCCGCCGTGCTGTCGGGGGTGCGGATCGGCGGACAGCCGCTGCGCGAGCACCGCATCGTCGTCTTCGGTGCGGGCACCGCCGGCATCGGCGTCGCCGACCAGCTCCGCGACGCCCTGATCGCCGATGGCCTGTCGCAGCAGGAGGCCACCGGCCGCCTGTGGGCCGTGGACCGGTACGGCCTGCTCACCGACGACCAGGACACCCTGCTCGACTTCCAGGCCAGCTACGCCCGTCCACCGGGCGAGGTGGCCGCATGGGCACGGGACGAGCAACTGGGGGGCATCCCCTTGGCGGAGGTGGTCCGCCGGGTGCGGCCCACCGTCCTGATCGGCACCTCCGGGCAGGCCGGCTCCTTCACCGAACCGCTCGTCCGCGAGATGGCCGCCCACACCGAGCGCCCCGTCATCCTGCCGATGTCCAACCCCACCCCGCTGGCCGAAGCGGTGCCCGCCGACCTGCTGGAATGGACCGACGGCCGGGCCCTGGTCGCCACCGGCAGCCCCTTCGGCCCCGTCACCCGCAACGGCGTCACCCACCGGATCGGCCAGGCCAACAATGCGCTGGTCTTCCCCGGCCTGGGCCTGGGCACCATCCTCGCCAACGCCACCCGGGTCACCGACGGCATGCTCGTCGCCGCCGCCCACGCGGTCGCGGAGCAGGTCGACCTCGACGCCCCCGGGGCGGCGATCCTGCCGCCCATCAGCCGGCTGCGCGACACCTCGGCCGCCGTGGCGGCCGCGGTCGCCCGGGCCGCGGCCCGCGACGGGGTCGCCCGTGCATCCGTCGACGACACCATCGACCAGCGGGTGCGCGCAGCCATGTGGGAGCCGGTCTACCCGCCGGTCCAGGCCGTCTGACGCACCCCACGGCGGATCGGGCCCGGCGGTGTCCGGGACCATGCGCACGTGTTCGCCGACCGGTCCGGAGACGAAACGTCCGGGAGGCTGAGGTCGGCCTCGGCGAGGCTGCGAGCTTACTCGGCCCAGGGTTCGAAGCCAGTCTGGAGAACGGCGTCGAGGGATGCGCGCAGTTCGGCTGCCTCACCGGCGCCGAAGCGCTCCTCGAACTGGGCTTGCACTGCTTGCCACAGTGGCAGCGCCGCCTTTATTCGGGAGAGGCCGTCCGGCGTGATCGTGACGATCCGTGCGCGGCGGTCGACCGCCGACGGCTCGACGGTCACCAGGCCCTCCCGCGCGAGCGGTTTGAGGTTCGAGGCCAGCGTCGTACGGTCCATGGCGATCATGTCGGCAAGTCTGGTGATCGTCATTTCTCCGTGGGCGCTGAGCTTCTGCAGGATGCTGAACTGCGTCGCACGAAGACCGGCCGAGGCCAGAGCCTTGTCGTAAGTCGCGCCAAGGTACCGGGCCGCCTTGCGCAGTGCCAGGTTGTTGCACAGGTCGTCGCGGTTCGTCGCCGTAGCGGTCATCGTCTCCTCCAGAGCTTCCCCACCCAGGGTACGAGCATGTGCTCGCATATGTGAAGGGGGGCCCGCAACGCCACCTCCGCGCGTGGCGCTCACCGGACTGAAGGCCACACATACAGATTCGCGTCAGCACGCTGATGGCTTCAGGCTCCGCCCGAGGCGTGGCAGCGTCTGTCGGCGGGGCCGGGAGCCAAAGGGCGAACGGTTCTGCGACTGGGCCGCCGCCCCGTCTGCCCGCCGTGGCCGAGTTCGACGGCGACGAGCCGGCCCGGCAGTGGTGGATGCCGGCACGTCGCAGATCAGACGGTCCTCGCGTACGGACCGATCGGAGTTTCGGTACCGCGGAATCGTTCCCCAGGCCCCCCGGGCACCGGGTGGCGGCACGACGTCGGACAAGGACCCACGGGCTGTCGCCCCGGGCTTTACGCTTCGTGCTGCCTCAGCCATTCCTTCTCCTGGCCCGGGTCGGGCAGGACCTGGCCGGCTTCGACAGCGGAACGCGCGGGACTGTCCTGGATCACCACCAGGATGGCCGGCCCGCGGCCGAGGACGGTCCGCTGCTGTGGCGAACCGGGAGAGCCAGAACGCTCAGTGCGTACGCTTTCTCAAGATCCTTCGCGCGACAAGCAGCACGCCCGTCGCGGAAGTCAGCACGAGCGCCGCCCCGACCGTGACGCCGAGTGTGTTGACTTCGCCGGCGCTTCCACCCACGCCGGTGTCTGTTCCCCGGGGAAACGTCGTGGGGGTCGTGCCGGAGGAACGGCTGACGGACGGCACCGGCCGAGGCGGGGTCGTGACGGGTGGACTGGTTGCCGCCGGGACTCCGGTGCTGGAGATGCTCAGATTGATCGTTTCCGTCCGGCCGTTGCAGGTGAACGTCACCGAGTACGTCGCGCCTGGCCGGGCCTGCGAGTCGACCGTAGCCGTACCTGACAGACCCGGCGGGATGGTGACCGTGTCGAAGACGGCGGAAGAGGCCGTGGCTGTTGCTGCACAGCCTGAGGCAGTCAGCGTCACGCGACCGCCCGGCGCAACACTCGAAGGCGACACGGCGAACGAGAGCGCCTGTCTCGGTGCGGCTGCAGGGCCTTCCTCGCCGTCGGCGCCCGAGGACAACGAGCCACAAGCCGACACGGCGAACGCAGCCGTTCCCCACGCCGTAGCGCATACAACAGGCATCCCGCGCATACCCGAACCTCCGGTTCCCCCGAGGAACGCATCGGAGCAGTTCCCACAGGGCAGGGAACGCACCCAGTCACCCAGACGCTAGAGAGCCATCGTCACGCCCGCGACCGCAGGCAGGCCAAACGGAGGACGCCTGTGTCATTGTCGGGTTCCAGTGGGAGTGCTTGCCCAGGAGCTGAGCTCCGGCTCGGGCACGACTTGCTGACGCATCCTGGCCGCATGGAGCGAGGCGGGCCTGGGATCAGTTGCAGCGGTGCTGCTGAAGACGTTGCGGTCTACGAGGCAGCTGGACTGGTCGCGGACGTGATCGACTCCTGCCACGTGTGGGCGGCCCGGCGGGCGGGCCCAAAGCGGTCCCAGCCGGTCGACCGTGTTTCATCGGCCGGGCAGCAAGCACCTGAACGGCCGTGTGTGGCTGATGCCGTTCACTGAGTTTCAGCGAATCTCAGTGATTCACCCGTTACCGGGCGAAGGTCCCCGTCTCATTCGATCCCTGGGGGGATCGATGCGGGGTAGGCGCTTCACGGCCACCGGCCCCGCGAGGCGGGGTCTTACGGTCGGCTCCACGTCCGTTTTCTGTCTCCGGGCCACTCCCGGTGACGTGCCGCTTCACCAGCGCGGCGAGGTTGAGTGCTGCGTTCTCGTCCCGGTCGATGACGAGTCCGCAGTGTTCGCACACGTACGTCCGTACCCCAAGAGGCAGTTTGGGTTTCACTGCCTGGCATCCGGAACATGTCTTGCTGCTGGGGTACCAGCGGCCGGCGACTTCGAGCCGGCCGCCGTTCCACACGGTTTTGCAGGCGAGCTTGCGGCGGATTTCTGCGAAGGCGGCATCGGCGACGACGCGGGCGAGCTTGCGGTTCTTGAGCATCCCGGCGACGTTGAGGTCTTCCACGACGACCGTGCCGTACGCGCGGGCCAGGTGGGTCGTCAGCTTGTGCAGGGCATCGGCCCGCAGGCAGGCGGTGCGGTAGTGGACACGGTTGCGCGCGGCGTTCGACCTGCGCCATCGGTTCGACGGCTTCTGCCCGGTGCGCCGGTCGGGCCCCTGCTTGCGGGAGACCGCCCGCGACAGGCGGCGCAGCTTCCTGCGGGCGGTGTCGTAGTGGCGCGGGTTCTCGGCGGCCGGGCGGCCGTCGGAGAACACCGCCAGGGACTTGATACCGAGGTCGACGCCGATCACCGCATCCGGCCTGGACGGCGTGCGGTCGGCCCGCTCGACCTCGACCGTGAAGGACACGAACCAGCGCCCGGCCCCGCGGCGCACCGTCGCGGACTTGATCACCGCGCTGCCGGCCGTGATCCGGCGGTGAAGCTTCCTGGTGGACTCATGCGTGCGGATCGTGCCCAGCACCGGCAGCGTCACATGCCGCCGGTCCTAGCCGGATCGTGCCCGTGGTGAACCGGATGGACGGCGTCACCCTGGCCTTCGCCCTGAACCGGGGGAAGCCCATCCGCGGACCCCTGCGCCTGCCGCTCCTGGAGTTGGACCAGTTCCTCAACGCAACGGCGAGCTGATCAAGACCGGTGGCATACGCCTCCTTCGAACACTCCGCCCACCACGGCGCAACCTCACCCCTGGGCCAGGTTGAAGGCCTTGCGCAGGCAGTACATCGACCACGACAGCGGCGGCGTCAACGCATCCTCAGCGATCCCGTACGCGCGCTCCGCCTCCCGCTGACCCAGATTCGCCTTCACCCGGGCAAGGCCCCAGTTGAACGCCACCCGCGCCGCCCCGGCATGCCGCAGCAGCGCCCCGACCTGACCAGGAGTCGGGTCCAGCGCAAACCGGTAGGCATGCGTAACGATCACCCGATCAGCCTACCGACCCCCACCCACAACACCCCGAACCGACAGAAGAGTTGAGAAACGCTGAGCCGCTGATGAAACCCGCAGCAGTTGACAACCCCACAACCCGTCCTACGAGCCGATCCCGGGCGACGACGCGGCCATCCTCGGCAAGGTGGTAGCCGTCCTGCGCACTCTGTCAACTTGACCCGGCCGTAAACGACCGGGCTTGGAGGTAGTGCCCAACTGGCTGCTGGGTGGGCTCCTCCGTCCAGACACCCCTATGGGGTGGCAGGGACGCGTGACTCACGCCCCGCAGTCCACGCAGCCTCGCCGCGCTGGGCGATGTTGCGGGAGGCGTTCCGGTCTGCGTGGGCAACGACCCCGCAGTTCCGGCAGGTGAACAGGGCCTGGCTTGCCCGGTTCTTCTTGTCGATGTGGCCGCACTCGCAGCA
>NZ_JBHWKX010000065.1:18228-42216 GCF_042730885.1 Streptomyces sp. NPDC059909 | reverse complement strand
CACACCAAACTCAACTGCCGCCGAGGGCCCTCAAGTTACGCCACTGCGGCGCGCAGGGCCGGCAAGGCTACAGGCGCGCGGTGAACTTCCCGTCGCCGCGTTTGTGGAGCCAGCCGCGATCCGCGAGCTTGACCAGCTTCGCCCGCAACGGCTCCAGCTTCCCGCGTACCTCCGCCTGAAGGCCCAGCTCTTCGCCCACCGCCCGCACCTGCACCGGGCCGCCAGCGGCCCGCACGATCGCCAGGATCCGGCGGTAGTCGCCGGGAAGCGCGGCCTCGTCAACGCTGTCGCTGCGGTGCGGGACCAGCAGCGCCGCACGCCCGCCAACCTGTGCCGACGCCGGTGCGACGACAGCCCGCTCCCCAGCGATCTGCTCGCTCATCCGCGCCAGGACTCGCTCGGCAGCCGCGAGTTCGTCCCGCTCGGCCCTCACCTGGTCCAGCTGCTTGACCATCTGTTCTTCCAGCCCGTCCAGTTCCGCGCGGCGCACGGCGATCCGTTCCAGTACCTCAGGGTCCACCATGCCCGGGAGCGTAGGAGCATCGCGGGCTGGAACGGGCCAGAACCCACGAAGACCTCCCCGCCCGACGATCTACACGGCAGACTGCCGCGCGCGACCAGCACGAGCACCCGGGCACGGAATCACACCAGGCCCGTGACCTGCTACTTCACGATGCACACCACTCACTGGGCGAAGGTGCGGGGCGGCCGTCCCGTCAGATCCCCGACCGTCGGCAGGACCTGCGACTCGTCCAGCGTTCCGTCGACGTAGAAGCTGAAGAAGGCGTCGACGTACGCGACGGGCATCCTGGCCTCCATCTCCCTGCGTGCCTCCTCGTCGGAGAGGGCCACGAAGTGCAGCTCACGGCCGAGCGCGGCGCCGAGGATCCGCGCCCGGTCGGCGGGCAGCAGCGCCTCGGGACCCGACAGCGCGTACGCCTTGCCCTTGTGCCCGGACGAGGTCAGCGCCACGGCCGCGACGGCGGCGATGTCGTACGGATCGATCGTGGCGACCGGCACCCCGGCGAACGGTGCCCGCACCGTGTTGTTCCCGGTGCGCAGATCCTCCGCCCACTCCAGGGTGTTCGACATGAACGAGTACGGCCGCAGGAACGTCCACGGCAGTCCGGACTCCCTGACCGCCGACTCCGCCTCGGTCATGTAGCGGGTCACGGCGTTCGACATGTCCCCGGTCGCGACCGAACCGCCGGAGAGCATCACGACCCGCTCGACGCCCGCCTCGCGCATGGCGGCCAGCGACCCGCGCGCCTGCTGGTAGCCCGGCATCAGAAAGACGGCCCGGACGCCGGTGAGCGCCGCGGCGACCGACTCCGCGCTGTTCAGATCGCCCGACACGCCCTCGGCTCCCTCGGGCAGCTCGGCCGTGGCACCCGAGCGGCTGAACGCCCGCACCGGCGCACCCGCTTCGGCCAGTGCGCGCACGAGTTCGGAGCCGACGTTCCCCGTGGCGCCCGTCACCAGAATCATGCGGTGGTCCCTTCGTCGTCCGGACTGTCGGTCAGTCCGTGATCAGGTTCCCGTCCCGTCGTCCGTGCCCGCGGCGGCCGCGGGGCTGCCGGTCCATCGTGCTTCGACGGACAGCATCGCCACCAGTACCGCGACCAGTCCGATGAGTTGTGCCGTGGCGGAGAGCCACATGCCGAGCAGGGCCGTCGCCGGCGTGCCGAGGACCGCGACCGCCCGGTACACCACAGGAGTTATGCCGAGCACCCGCCGGAACGCGATGTCACCGGCCAGAAACAGGGCCACCCCACCGGCGAGCGCCAGCGCGGGTCCGGCGGACAGCTGCTCACCCGGATGGCCGATGGACTTCTTCACCCCGGCCGCGAGGAACGCGATCCCGATGAGCATCGGCAGAAAGGAGTAGTAGTAGTACGCGTTGAGGGCCAGCTTGAACCGCTGCAGCGGGGGCGTACGGGCGAACACCCGCTCGGCGATTCCCTCGTCCCGTACGAAATAGGTCCACCACAGCGCCGCCGTGAGCGCGAGCGCGAGGAACGCGCCGGCGAACAGGCCGAAGGTCAGCGGCAGTTCCCCGATGCCGATACCGATCGCGATGATCGACTCGCCGAAGGCGACGATCAGCAGCAGCCCGTGACGCTCGACGAGATGCGAGGGGCTCATCGTGCCGATCCGGCTGCCCAGCCCCTCGTCCTCCCCGGGCCGCGCCGCGCGGCGGACCAGCGGCGGAGTGGCGAACTGCAGGACGAGTGCAAGCAGCCACAGCACGTCCCTGGCGAGCCCCTCGGCGAAACCGGCCGCCGTCACGGCGAGGGCCGCGAGGACGTTCGGCAGCACGAACCAGACGACACGACGGCCGTGGCTGCGGCTGTAGAGCGCGCCGTGCACCAGGACGACCAGCAGGTAGCCGATACCGAAGGCGACCCCGCCGCTGTCGTCGCCGTCGTCGAAGGCCCGCGGGATGGACAGGGCGCAGATCAGGAACGCGCCCATGCCGAGGATGAGCAGGATCCGGCGCGACGGCCGGTCGGGCGGCACCTGGTTGGTGAGGTATGCGTACCCGCCGTACATCCAGAAGAGCACCGTGAAGATCAGGACGACCCGGCCGGCGGTCGCGAACGTCAGATCGTCGGCGATCAGCACCGTCAGCTGGGTGACCGTGAAGACGAAGACCAGGTCGAAGAAGAGCTCGAGGGTGGAGACGCGCCGGACGGCCTCGGCGCCGATGGGTGCGGACATGGGGGCCACCACAGCAGCGCGGGCCGCCGCTGTCCATCGCATTCCGGCATCCGGGCCACGATGTGCGGCGCGCTCGGTAGGGCCGGCCGATTGACGCGATCGGATGCCCGAGTGGCTGACACCATTCGCCTTTGTCCTGGGTGTGGAGAAAGTCGCCATGGATTCCTGCGCGACTTCTTCCCAGTCGAGGACGGCGCTGCTAACTTCCCCTCGAAAGCCCGACGGCACAGGCCATGCGGGGTTCCCCATGCCGAAGGCCGGGGGAGGGGAGGGGCACGTGAGACGCATGACGGCTCGACCCGCCAATGCGCACCAGGCGCGACTGCTGCGGCTGTTGCGTGACGGAGGGCCCAACTCCCGCGCCCAGCTGGGCGATCAGATCGACCTCTCGCGGTCCAAGCTCGCCGTCGAGGTCGACCGGCTGCTGGAGACCGGACTGGTCGTCGCGGACGGGCTCGCCGCCTCCCGTGGCGGACGGCGGTCGCACAACGTCCGCCTCGCGCCCAATCTGCGCTTCCTCGGGGTCGACATCGGCGCCACCTCGGTCGATGTCGCCGTCACCAACGCCGAGCTGGAGGTCCTCGGCCACCTCAACCATCCGATGGACGTCCGCGAAGGCCCGGTCGCCGTCTTCGAGCAGGTCCTCGCGATGGCCGCCAAGCTGAAGGCGTCCGGGCTCGCCGAGGGCTTCGACGGTGCCGGGATCGGGGTGCCGGGACCCGTGCGCTTCCCCGAGGGCGTCCCCGTCGCACCGCCGATCATGCCCGGCTGGGACGGCTTCCCGGTCCGCGAGGCGCTCAGCCAGGAACTCGGCTGCCCCGTCATGGTCGACAACGACGTGAACCTGATGGCGATGGGGGAGCAGCACGCCGGAGTCGCACGCTCCGTCGGCGACTTCCTCTGCGTCAAGATCGGCACGGGCATCGGCTGCGGCATCGTCGTGGGAGGCGAGGTCTACCGCGGCACGACCGGCAGCGCCGGCGACATCGGCCATATCCAGGTCGAGGCAGACGGACGCGCCTGCGCCTGCGGCAACAGGGGCTGCCTGGAAGCCCACTTCAGCGGCGCCGCACTCGCACGCGACGCCGACGAGGCGGCACGTACGGGACAGTCGCCGGAACTCGCCGCGCGACTGGAGGCGGCGGGCAGGCTCACCGCCGTCGACGTCGCCGCGGCGGCCGCCGCCGGTGACGCCACCGCGCTCGATCTCATCCGCGAGGGCGGCAACCGCGTCGGCCAGGTCATCGCCGGCCTCGTCAGCTTCTTCAACCCGGGGCTCGTGGTGATCGGCGGCGGCGTCACCGGGCTCGGCCACACCCTGCTCGCCAGCGTCCGTACCCAGGTCTACCGGCAGTCACTGCCGCTGGCCACCGGCAATCTCCCCATCGTGCTGGGCGAACTGGGCCCCACCGCCGGAGTGATCGGCGCGGCCCGGCTCATCAGCGACCACCTGTTCTCCCCGGCCTGATGGTTTGTGGGCATTCGTTCCGCATGGGGGTCCCCCCAGGGCGGAGCCCCAGGGGGAGCAACGGGTGGGCACAAACCCCCACCGGCCCGCACCCATCGGACAACCGCACCACCCCCGCACGCACCTGGTACCACCTGCCCGCTCACCGGCCCGCACCCGCCGAGGGGATTCGTCATGGCACCAGAACCACCGGCACCATCAGAAGCATCCGCACCACCGCTCCTCACCATGTCCGGCATCACCAAGTCGTTCCCCGGCGTCCGCGCCCTCGACGGCGTCGACCTGGACGTCCAGGCCGGCGAAGTGCACTGCCTCCTCGGCCAGAACGGTGCCGGAAAGTCCACCCTCATCAAGGTGCTCGCCGGCGCCCACCAGCCCGACGACGGAGAGATCACCTGGCGCGGCGAGCCCGTGTCGCTGAAGTCGCCCATCGCCGCCATGCGCCTCGGCATCGCCACCATCTACCAGGAACTCGACCTGGTCGAAGGCCTGTCCGTCGCCGAGAACGTCTTCCTCGGCCATGAACCCACCACCGCCGGATTCCTCGTCCGCGGCCGCGACGCCCGCCAGTCCGCCGCCGCACTCCTGCGCCGCCTCGGCCACCCCGAGATCGACCCCGGCCGCGCGGTCGGCGAACTGTCCGCCGCCCAGCAGCAGATCGTGTCGATGGCCCGCGCGCTCTCCCACGACGTACGCCTCATCGTGATGGACGAGCCCTCCGCGGCGCTCGACCCCGACGAGACGGCCAACCTCTTCCGCATCGTCGCCGACCTCACGGCGGACGGCGTCGCCGTCGTCTACATCTCCCACCGCCTGGAGGAGATCCGCCGCATCGGCGACCGCGTCACCGTACTGAAGGACGGCCGGGCAGTGGCCGGCGGACTGCCCGCCAAGGACACCCCTACGCGCGACATCGTTGCCATGATGACCGGCCGCAACGTCGAGTACGTCTTCCCCGACCGGCCCGCCACGACCCCCGACGGCGCCCCCGTGCTGCGCGTCGAAGGACTGACCCGGGACGGCGAGTTCGCGCCCGTCGACCTCGAACTGCGCCCGGGCGAGATCGTCGGGCTCGCCGGGCTCGTCGGATCCGGGCGCTCCGAGATCCTGGAGACCATCTACGGAGCCAGGAAACCCACCGCCGGCAGGGTCACCGTCGACGGGCAGCCCGTCAAACCCGGCAGCGTGCGCGCCGCGGTCCGCGCCGGACTCGGGCTCGCCCCCGAGGAGCGCAAGGCCCAGGCACTGCTGATGCTCGAGTCGGTCACCCGGAACGTGTCCGTCTCCTCCCTCTCCCGTTTCTCGCGCGGCGGCTGGCTCGACCGCGGCGAGGAACGCCGGGCCGCCCGGCGCTCCACCCGCGAGCTGTCCCTGCGCCCCGACAACCCCGACGCCCGCATCCGCACCCTCTCCGGCGGCAACCAGCAGAAGGCGGTCCTCGCCCGCTGGCTGCTCCGCGGCTGCCGCGTCCTGCTGCTCGACGAGCCGACCCGCGGCGTCGACGTCGGCGCCCGGGCCGAGCTGTACGCCGTGATCCGCCGGCTCGCCGACGACGGTCTCGCCGTCCTCCTCGTCTCCAGCGAGGTTCCCGAAGTGCTCGGTCTCGCCGACCGGGTGCTGGTGCTCCGCGAGGGCCACGTCGTGCACACGGCGCCCGCGGGGGAGCTCGACGAGCACCGCGTACTCGACCTCGTCATGGAAGGGAGCCCGAGCTCATGACGCAGCCTGCCTCCGAGGCCCAGCAGACACCGCCGCCCCACGTGGTCAAGCCCACGCCCGACAGGAGCGGTTGGCGGGCGGTGGGACTGCGTGCCGACGTCCGCAACCTCTCCCTCCTCGCCGTCCTCGCCGTTCTCATCGCCGTGGGGGGCTTCACCAAGCCCGACCAGTTCCTGGACACCGCCAACCTCCAGCTGGTGCTCACCCAGGCATCCGTCATCGGCGTCGTCACCGTCGGCATGACCTTCGTCATCACCAGCGGCGGGATCGATCTGTCCGTCGGCGCGATCGTCGCCCTCGCCTCGGTGTGGGCGACGACCGTCGCCACCCAGGAGTACGGCTTCGCCGGCATCCTCTTCACCGCGATCGTCGTCGGCCTCGGCTGCGGACTGGTGAACGGGCTGCTCATCGCGTACGGCGGCATGGTGCCGTTCATCGCGACCCTCGCCATGCTGGCATCGGCCCGCGGACTCGCCCTCCAGATCACCGACGGCAAGACCCAGATCGTCAGCGTGACGTCGGTCCTGGACCTCGGCGTCCCCGACTCCTACCTCCTCGGAATCCCGCCCCTGGTCCTGGTCTTCGCCGCCGTCACCGTCGTCGGCTGGCTGGTGCTGAACCGTACGACCTTCGGACGCCGCACCGTCGCCGTCGGCGGCAACGCGGAAGCCGCCCGCCTCGCCGGCATCGACGTACGCCGCCAGCGCCTCTACCTCTATCTGCTCTCCGGGCTGTGCTGCGGCATCGCGGCCTTCCTGCTGATCATCCTGTCGGGCTCAGGACAGAACACCAACGGCAATCTGTACGAACTCGACGCCATCGCCGCGGCAATCATCGGCGGCACCCTGCTGAGCGGCGGCCGCGGCACCATCGTCGGCTCCGTGCTCGGCGTCCTCGTCTTCACCACCATCACCAACATCTTCGCCCTCAACAACCTGGAGAGCGCCGTCCAGCAGATCGCCAAGGGAGCGATCATCGTGGCTGCCGTACTGGTCCAGCGCAGCACCTTGCGCAACGGCGAGGCCTGACCGCTCCGTCACGGTCCTCGCTCCAGCTCACCCGCCCCCGCACGCCCCATCCCGAAGGGTCTCATCGCCATGCCCGAATCCCCGGCCACCAGCCGCAGAGGACTGCTCTTCGGCACCGCCGCCGTCTCCGCCGGCGCCCTCCTCACCGCCTGCACCAGCAACGAGCCCACCAAGCAGGACACGGCGACGAACAACGTTCCGGCCGCCGACGACAAGCCCGGCAAGCCCGTCACCATCGGCTTCGCCGGACCCCAGGCCGACCACGGCTGGCTCAACGCCATCAACGAGAACGCCAAGAAGCGCGCGGCGAAGTACTCCGAGGTGACCCTGGAGATCACCGAGGGCTCGAACGACACCGCCATCCAGATCGGCCAGATCCAGACACTGATCAACAAGAAGGTCGACGTCCTGGTGATCCTGCCGGCCGACGGCAAGGCGCTCACCCAGGTCGGCCTGCAGGCCATGAAGGCCGGCATCCCGGTGATCAACCTGGACCGGATCTTCGCGTCCCCGCAGGCGTACCGCTGCTGGATCGGCGGCGACAACTACGGCATGGGCCTCAACGCCGGCCGCTACATCGGCGAGCAGCTCAAGGACAAGCCGAACGCCAAGGTCATCGAGCTCGCCGGCATGGACAACCTGGAGCTCACCAAGCAGCGCACCCAGGGCTTCGACGATGCCCTCAAGAACTACCCGAACATCACCAAGGTGGCCCGCCAGGCCGCCGAGTTCACGGTCGAGTCCGGCCAGGCCAAGATGGCCCAGCTGCTCCAGGCCCAGAAGCAGTTCGACGCGCTGTGGAACCACGACGACGACCAGGGAGTCGGCGCCCTGCGCGCCATCCAGCAGGCCGGCCGGGACGACTTCCTGATGGTCGGCGGCGCGGGCGCCAAGTCGGCGATGGACGCCATCAAGGCCGACAACGGCGTGCTGAAGGCGACGGTCCTCTACCCGCCGACCATGGCCGCGTCCGCCATCGACCTTGCCCGGGCACTGGGCCAGGGCAAGGGCGTCGGCGGCCTGGCAGAGCTGGAGATCCCCGCCTCGATCACTCTCTACTCGGCTGTCGTCACCAAGGACAACGTCGACGAGTACCTGCCCACGGGCTTCAGCTGACAGGTCCTGGCCCGCCGCCACCGAGCAACCGACGAGGAGGAACCGTATGGAACAGAGGGACAGTGAGGCCGCGCCGCCGACACTCGGCGTCGGCATGGTCGGATACGCGTTCATGGGCGCCGCCCACTCCCAGGGGTGGCGCACCGTGGGACGGGTCTTCGACCTGCCGATGCGGCCGGTCCTCGCCGCGATCGGCGGCCGTGACGCGGCCGCCGTCCGGGCCGCGGCGGACAGACACGGCTGGGCGGCGGCGGAGACCGACTGGCGCGCCCTCGTCACCCGCGACGACGTGCAGCTCGTCGACGTCTGCACGCCGGGTGACAGCCATGCGGAGATCGCGGTCGCGGCGCTGGAGGCGGGCAAGCACGTCCTGTGCGAGAAACCGCTGGCCAATTCGGTCGCCGAGGCCGAGGCCATGGTCGCGGCGGCCGAGCGCGCCCGGGCGCGCGGCCAGGTGGCCATGGTCGGCTTCAACTACCGGCGGGTGCCCGCGATCGCGTACGCCCGCCGGCTCGTCGCCGACGGCCGGCTCGGCGCCATCCGCCACGTACGGGTCACCTATCTGCAGGACTGGCTCGTCGACCCGGACTTCCCGCTGACCTGGCGCCTGGAGCGGGAACACGCGGGATCGGGGGCGCTCGGTGATCTGGGGGCTCACGCCGTCGACCTCGCGCAGTACCTGGCGGGCGAGCTGCTGGTGGGGGTCTCGGCGCTCACCGAGACGTTCGTCCGGGAGAGGCCCCTGCTCGCCGGGGCCTCGAGCGGGCTGACCGCGTCCGGCGGCCTCGCCCGCGGGCCCGTCACCGTCGACGACGCGGCCCTGTTCACCGGGCGGCTCGCCTCCGGGGCGCTCGCCTCCTTCGAGGCCACCCGGATGGCCTCGGGCCGCAAGAACGCCCTGCGGCTCGAGATCAACGGGGAGCGCGGATCGCTCGCCTTCGACCTGGAGCGGCTCAACGAGCTGTCGTTCCACGACCACACCGTACCCGCGGCCTCCGCCGGCTTCCGCCGGATCCTGGTCACGGAGAGCGAACACCCGTATCTGGAGGCCTGGTGGCCGCCGGGCCATGCGCTCGGCTACGAGCACACCTTCACCCACCAGGCACGCGACCTGGTGCACGCCATCGCCGACGGCAGCGACCCGGCGCCGTCGTTCGCCGACGGGCTCCAGGTGCAGCGCGTGCTCGCGGCCGTGGAGGAGAGCGCGGAGAAGAACGCCGTCTACACACCCGTCCCCGTCTGAGGAGGTCCCTCCGTGCCACGTCCCTTCACTCTCTTCACCGGCCAGTGGGCGGATCTTCCGCTGGAGGAGGTCTGCCGGCTCGCCCGTGACTTCGGTTACGACGGACTCGAACTCGCCTGCTGGGGCGATCACTTCGAGGTGGAGAAGGCCCTCGCCGACCCCTCGTACCTGGACGGGCGGCGGGCGCTGCTCGACAAGTACGGGCTGAAGTGCTGGGCGATCTCCAACCATCTCGTCGGGCAGGCCGTCTGCGACCACCCGATCGACGAGCGGCACAAGGCGATCGTGCCCGCGCGGATCTGGGGCGACGGCGGGCCGGAGGGCGTACGGCAGCGCGCGGCGCGCGAGCTCGCCGACACCGCGCGTGCCGCGGCCGCCTTCGGGGTCCGTACCGTCATCGGGTTCACCGGCTCGTCGATCTGGCATCTGGTCGCCATGTTCCCGCCCGTGCCGGAGCGCATGATCGAGCGCGGTTACGAGGACTTCGCCGAGCGCTGGAACCCGATCCTGGACGTCTTCGACGCCGAGGGAGTGCGCTTCGCGCACGAGGTCCATCCGAGCGAGATCGCGTACGACTACTGGACCACGCACCGGGCGCTGGAGGCGGTGGACCGGCGCCCGGCCTTCGGGCTGAACTTCGACCCGAGCCACTTCGTCTGGCAGGACCTCGATCCCGTGGGCTTCCTCTACGACTTCAGGGACCGGATCTACCACGTCGACTGCAAGGAGGCCCGGCGCCGGCTGGACGGCCGCAACGGGCGGCTGGGCTCGCACCTCCCGTGGGGCGATCCGCGGCGCGGCTGGGACTTCGTGTCCGCCGGGCACGGGGACGTCCCGTGGGAGGACGTGTTCCGGATGCTGCGGTCGATCGGCTACGACGGTCCGGTCTCGGTCGAGTGGGAGGACGCGGGAATGGACCGGCTGGCGGGCGCTCCGGAAGCGCTTGCCACGCTGAAGCGGTACGACTTCGATCCGCCGGCGGCGTCGTTCGACGCGGCCTTCGGAGGCAACGACTAGAACATCGGCGCAGGCAGGGCCCGGTGGTGGCGATCGTGCCGCCGGGCCGGTCCGGCCTGCCCTCGTCCGGCTTTGTCCTGCCTCGGGAGAAAGTTCAACTTATCTGGTGTGCAAGGGCTTTCGGCCCAGGATGAACCCGGCTACCGTCCCTGAGGTGTACAGGACATAGGCCCGATCGGGGCGCGGCCCCGATCGGGACTCTGCCCGGATTCCGACCAGCGTGACGGCGCACGCCGGTCCCCGGAGTTCCCGCGGCACGTTCCCGCGCGAGAACCGCACGGCAGCAGCACCCGCCCGTACGACCGGCTACTTCCGGAGGACACACGTGCACAGAAAACGGCCCGAAGCAAGCAGAGTCAGGAAGGGACTCGCACTCCTCACCGGCGGCCTGCTGGCCGCGACGTCACTCGCCATCGCCGCCCCCTCCGGGGTTGCGGCCCCCGCACATGACACGGAACCCGCCGCCGCGGCGGCCGCGGAGTTCCAGCAGGTCACCCTCGCCAAAGGCGAGCCCGAGACCGGCGAACCCATGTCGCTCGCCGTCCTCCCCGACCGCAGCGTGCTGCACACCTCGCGCGACGGCGAGCTGCGCATGACCGACGCGGCCGGCAACACCCGGGTCATCGGCACCATCCCCGTCTACTCGCACGACGAGGAAGGCCTCCAGGGCGTCGGCATCGACCCCGGCTTCGGCGAGAACCGGGCGATCTACCTCTACTACGCGCCCCCGCTGGACACCCCCGCCGGCGACGCCCCCAACGAGGGCACCGCCGCCGACTTCGCCAAGTACGACGGCGTCAACCGGCTCTCCCGCTTCGTCCTCAAGGCCGACGGGACGCTGGACAACGCCAGCGAGAAGAAGGTCATCGACATCCCCGCCACCCGCGGCATCTGCTGCCACGTCGGCGGGGACATCGACTTCGACGCGCAGGGCAATCTGTATCTGTCGACCGGCGACGACACCAACCCGTTCGCCTCCGACGGTTTCACCCCGATCGACGAGCGGCCCGACCGCAACCCCGCCTACGACGCCCGCCGCACCTCCGGCAACACCAACGACCTGCGCGGAAAGATCCTCCGCATCAAGGTCGCCGCCGACGGCTCGTACACGATCCCCGAGGGCAACCTCTTCGCCCCGGGCACGGACAAGACCCGGCCCGAGATCTACGCGATGGGCTTCCGCAACCCGTTCCGCTTCAGCGTCGACAAGAAGACCGGCATCGTCTACGTCGGCGACTACGGGCCCGACGCCGGTGCCGCCGACCCCAAGCGGGGACCCGGCGGGCAGGTCGAGTTCGCCCGGGTCACCAAGCCCGGCAACTTCGGCTGGCCGTTCTGCACCGGTGACAACGACCCGTACGTCGACTACGACTTCGCGACCAAGGTGTCCGGGGCGACCTTCGACTGTGCGGCCCCGAAGAACGACTCGCCGCACAACACCGGTCTCGTCGACCTGCCGCCCGCCCAGCCCGCCTGGATCCCGTACGACGGCGGATCCGTGCCCGAGTTCGGCAGCGGCTCCGAGTCCCCGATGGGCGGGCCGGTCTACCACTACGACCCGGCGCTCGACTCCCCGGTGAAGTTCCCCGAGGCGTACGACGGCGACTTCTTCGCGGGTGAGTTCGGCCGCCGCTGGATCAAGCGCATCGAGCAGGGCGACGACGGCACCGTGCAGTCCATCAACCCCGTCGCGTGGACCGGGACGCAGATCATGGACATGAGCTTCGGCCCGGACGGCGCGTTGTACGTCCTCGACTACGGCATCTCCTGGTTCGGCGGCGACGAGCACTCCGCGCTCTACCGCATCGAGAACGCCACCGACGGCCACTCGCCGGTCGCCGAGGCCGCCGCGGACAGGACGTCGGGCAAGGCACCGCTGCGGGTCACGTTCTCCTCGGCCGGCACGGCCGACGCCGACGGTGACGCGCTGACGTACGCCTGGGACTTCGGCGACGGCGGCACCTCCACGGCCGCCAACCCGACATACACCTACCGCAAGAACGGCACCTACACGGCCACGGTGACCGCGAAGGACACGACCGGGCGCACCGGCTCGGCCAGCATCCAGGTGGTCGTCGGCAACACCGCACCCAAGGTGAACCTGGAACTGCCCGCCGAGGGAGCACTGTTCAGCTTCGGCGACGAGATCCCGTTCAAGGTCACCGTCACGGATCCCGAAGACGGCGCGACCGGCCCGATCGACTGCGCCAAGGTGAAGGTCACCTACGTGCTCGGCCACGACAGCCACGGCCACCCCGTGACCTCCGCCAACGGCTGCACCGGCACCATCAAGACCTCCGCCGACGGCGGGCACGACCCGAACGCCAACATCTTCGGTGTCTTCGACGCCGAGTACACGGACGGCGGTGGCGGCGGCCAGGCCGCGCTCACCAGCCACGACCAGGCGCAGCTGCAGCCGCGCCACCGGCAGGCCGAGCACTTCACCGGCCAGTCCGGAGTGAGTGTCATCAACAAGGCGCCCGCAAACGGAGGCAAGACCGTGGGCGACATCGACAACGGGGACTGGATCTCCTTCAAGCCCTACAACCTGACCGGCTCCACCAAGCTCACCGCACGCATCTCCTCGGGCGGCGCGGGCGGCTTCCTCGAGGTCCGTACCGGATCGGCGAACGGCACCCTGCTCGGCTCGGCGCCCGTGCCGGTGACCGGGGGCTGGGAGACCTTCCAGAACGTCGACGTACCGCTGCGTGCCGTACCCAGGGCGACCACCGAGCTCTTCCTGGTCTTCAAGGGCGGAGCGGGAGCGCTCTACGACGTCGACGACTTCGAGATCACCAACACGCCCGTCGACCGCACGGCCAAGCGGGTCCTGGTCTTCTCCAAGACCGCCGGCTTCCGCCACGACTCCATCCCGACCGGCGTCGCGGCCCTGAAGGAACTCGGCGCCGACAGCAACATCACGGTCGACGCCACGGAGGAGGCCGGCCAGTTCACGACGAGCAACCTCGCCCGCTACGACGCCGTGGTGTTCCTGTCGACCACCGGTGACGTCCTCAACGCCGAACAGCAGAAGGCGTTCGAGAACTACGTTGCCACGGGCGGCGGCTACATGGGCGTCCACGCGGCCGCCGACACCGAGTACGACTGGGGGTTCTACGGCGGACTCGTCGGCGCGTACTTCCACTCCCACCCGCAGATCCAGCAGGCCACCGTCCGGGTCGAGGACCACGACCACCCGGCGACCTCGCACCTCGACGGGGCGTGGGAGCGCACGGACGAGTGGTACAACTACCGCACCAACCCGCGCGGTCAGGCCCGCATCCTCGCCACCCTCGACGAAACCACCTATCAGGGCGGCAACATGAAGGGCGACCATCCGATCGCCTGGTGCCAGACCTATGAGGGCGGCCGCGCCTTCTACACGGGCGGCGGGCACACCAAGGAGTCCTACGCCGAGCCGGCGTTCCGGCAGCACCTGCTGGGCGGGCTGCGCTATGCCAGCGGGCAGGTCAACGCCAACTGCAAGCCGCAGACCGGCTACCGGGACCTCTTCAACGGACAGACGCTGGAGGGCTGGAAGCAGGCGGGACCCGGGAAGTTCAACGTCGTCGACGGTGAGCTGCGGACCGAGGGCGGCATGGGCATGCTCTGGTACCAGGCCAAGGAGTTCGGCTCGTACTCGCTCAAGCTCGACTGGAAGCTGGCGGGCGACGACAACTCCGGCGTCTTCGTGGGCTTCCCCGCGTCCGACGACCCCTGGTCCGCGGTGAACAACGGCTACGAGGTGCAGATCGACGCCACCGACGCCCCCGACCGCACGACCGGCGCCGTCTACGGCTTCAAGTCGGCCGACCTCAAGGCCCGCGACGCGGTCCTGCGGCCGCCGGGGCAGTGGAACAGCTACGAGATCCGGGTCCAGGGTGAGCGGCTCACCGTGTTCCTCAACGGTGTGAAGATCAACGACTTCACGAACACCGACCCGGTCCGCAGCCTGAAGGACGGCTACATCGGCATCCAGAACCACGGTGCCGACGACCAGGTGTCCTTCCGCAACATCCAGGTCAAGGAGCTGCCCTCGTCCTCGTAGGGCGGCCCGCCAGCCGGCGGCGGGCGGGGAGACGCCGTACCCCCGCCCGCCGTCCCACCACCGCACCGCACCCAGGGAGGCAGCCCGTGACGAGCCCGAACGACCCGACGGTACGTACCGGAGTCTGGCTGATCGGAGCACGGGGCTCCGTCGCCACCACCGCGGTCGCCGGCTGCGCGGCGGTCACCGCCGGTCTGCACCCGGCGACGGGCATGGTGACGGAGACCCCGCCCTTCGGCTCGGCCGGGCTGCCGCCCCTGTCCTCCCTGGTTTTCGGCGGCCACGACACGGTCGGCTGCCCCCTTCCGAAGCGGGCCGAACAGCTTGCGGCGGGCGGCGTCCTGCCCCACGGTCTGCCGTCGGCGGTCCGTGGCGAACTGGCGGCCGCGAACGACGAGATCCGCGCGGGCGGCCCGCTGCCGGGGGACACACGGCCGGACACCGCGCTGATCGAGGCGTTCACCGCTGACATCGTTGCTTTCCGGGAGCGCCACGGCCTCGCCCGGGTGGTCGTGGTGAACGTCGCCTCGACGGAACCCGCCCCCGTTTCTCATTCCGCACGCCTCCCGGCCAGCTCTCTGTATGCGGCCGCCGCCGTCGAGGCCGGCTGCCCCTACGTCAACTTCACCCCCTCCACCGGGCTGCGCACAGCGGCCCTCACCGACGCCGCCTCCGCCCGCGGACTTCCCCACGCCGGCAGGGACGGCAAGACAGGTCAGACGCTGCTCCGTTCCGTACTCGCCCCCATGTTCGTGCAACGCGCCCTGTCCGTACGGGCATGGTCCGGCACCAACCTGCTGGGTGGCGGGGACGGGGCGGCGCTGGCCGATCCCGCGGCGGCCGCGGCGAAGAACGCGGGCAAGGAACGCGTCCTCGCCGACACCCTCGGCGCCGCGCCGGAGGGCGAGGTCCACATCGACGACGTCCCGGCCCTCGGCGACTGGAAGACCGCCTGGGACCACATCGTCTTCGACGGCTTCCTCGGCTCGCGGATGGTCCTCCAGACCATCTGGCAGGGCTGCGACTCGGCTCTCGCCGCGCCGCTGGTGCTGGACCTGGCGCGACTGGTGGCCCGCGCCCACGAGACGGGCCGCTCCGGGCCCCTGCCCGAACTCGCCTTCTACTTCAAGGACCCGGACCCGGGAGCCCCGGCCGCCCTGTCGGACCAGTACGCCGCGCTGGTGGCCTTCGCGGCACATCTGGGTGAGGCCCGGTGACCGCGCGGGGCGCCCGCCGGCTCCTGCGGATGTCCGCCGCCGTGCTGTCATCGAGGGTGCGTGCGGACAGCGGACGGGGAGGCGCGACAGCGCGGAAGGGCGACCGACGGAACGATGACCGACGCACCGACGACCGACGGAACGATGACCGACGCACCGACGACCGACGGAACGATGACCCACGGAACGGCGGCGCCGGGTCCGGTGATGCCGGCCTTGGGGGAGGGGCCGGGGCGCTGGACGCGGGCGCGCTTGGGGGAATGGGCGCGGGAGCGTCCGCGGATGGGCCTGGGGATCCGCAGGCGGGGGCGTCCGGGGGAGTGGGCGCGGATCCGCAGGCCGGGGCGCCCGCAGGTGGGCCGGGGCGCCGGCCTGCGGGAGGGCCCGTGGGACGTCCCGCCGTGACAGGGGGCGGCGGGACGCTCAGGGCCTGGGCGGAACTCCTTCGGGTCTCGGCCCTGTTCACCGTCCCCGGTGACGCCCTCGCGGGCGCGGCCTCGGCCGGGCTGCGCCCCAACCGGGGCACCGCGCTCGCGGTGGGCGCCTCGCTCTGCTTCTACGAGGCGGGCATGGCCCTCAACGACTGGGCCGACCGTGACGAGGACGCCATCGACCGCCCGCACCGCCCCATCCCCTCCGGGCGCATCGCCCCGGCCGCAGCGCTGGCAGCGGCCGGAGCCCTCACGGCGGCGGGGCTGGCCCTCGCCGCCCGCGCCGGCCGACCAGCACTGCTCGTGGCCTCGGCGCTGACCGCGACGGTCTGGGCGTACGACCTGCGTCTCAAGCACACCCCGGCGGGCCCGGCCGCCATGGCATCGGCACGCGCCCTGGACCTCCTCCTCGGCGCCACGTCAACTCACCCCAACGGCCTGCGCCCTGCGCTGCCGCACGCAGGCCTCCTCGGCACCCACACCTACGCGATCACCTCCGTCTCCCGCCACGAAACCCAAGGCGGCTCCACCAAGGCCCCCCTCGCGGCCCTGGCCACGGCCCTGACCATCGCCGCGCTGACCACGCGCCCGCCGCGCGTATCCGGCCGACCCGGCATTACCGCCGCATCCGCCGTGTCCGTTGCTCCCTCCGATTCGGAGCCGGACACGGTGCCCGGGGCCGGGGCCGGGGCCGGGGCCAGGGCCAGGGCCAGGGCCAGGGCCAGGGCCAGGGGCTTGCCCTCGGCGTCGGGGAGAGGCGGGCCCGGTGGGTGGGCCGGGATCGGTGGGAAGGGCGGGATCGGTGCGACGCTCCTCGCCGCCACGTACGCGCACACCGCCACGCGCCCCCTTTTCCACGCGGCGCTCAACCCCTCCCCACCCCTCACCCAGCGCGCAGTCGGCGCCGGGATCCGCGCCATGATCCCGCTGCAGGCCGCCCTCGTCGCCCGCGCCGGGGCGACCGGCACCGGACTCGCCCTCCTCGCGCTCGTTCCCGTCGCCCGACGTGTTGCCCGGAAGGTGAGCGTCACATGAGCCTGCGCCTCGGCTATGGAACCAACGGCCTCACCGACCTCCGCCTGGACGACGCCCTCGCCGTCCTCGCCGACCTCGGCTACGACGGCGTCGGCCTGACCCTCGACCACATGCACCTCGACCCCCTCGCCCCCGACCTCGCCCTGCGCACCCGCCGGCTCGCGGGCCGCCTGGCCGACCTCGGGCTGGAGGTCACCGTCGAGACCGGCGCCCGCTACGTCCTCGACCCACGCCGCAAGCACGGCCCCTCCCTCCTCGACCCCGACCCCGACGCCCGCGCCGCCCGCACCGGGCTCCTCGTCCGCGCCGTACAGGTCGCCGCGGACCTCGGCGCGCACGCCGTGCACTGCTTCAGCGGCATCACCCCCGAGGCCACGTCGCCCTCCAGCGCCTGGAGTCGCCTCGAAGCCGCCCTCACCCCCGTTCTCGACGCTGCCGCCACCGCCCGCGTCCCCCTTGCCGTCGAACCCGAACCGGGTCACCTTCTCGCCACCCTCGACGACTTCCACCACCTCCGCTCGCTCCTCGGGGACCCCGAACCCCTCGGACTCACCCTGGACATCGGCCACTGCCAGTGCCTCGAGCCCGCATCGCCCGCCGACTGCGTCCGGCAGGCCGCCCCGTGGCTGCGGCACGTCCAGATCGAGGACATGCGCCGCGGCGTCCACGAGCACCTCCCGTTCGGCGAGGGCGAGATCGACTTCCCGCCCGTCCTCGACGCGCTCGCCTCCTCCGGCTACCAGGGTCTGACCGTCGTGGAACTGCCCCGCCACTCCCACGCGGGCCCCGAGCTCGCCCGCACCTCCATCGAGTTCCTCCGCTCACAGGCCCCAGCCCCGGGCCCAGCCCCGGCCCAAGCCCCCGTCTCCACGAACGGAGCCGCCCCCACGAACGGAGCATCAGCATGGCGATCCTGACCCGCAGCGAACTCGACGCCCGGCTCGCCGGCGCCGCCCGCGCCTGGTTCCACGAGGCCCTCGCCGAAGCGGCCCACAGCGCCGGCGCGCCCGAGGCCGCCGCCACCTCGTACGCGGTGCCCGCCTGGGAGCTCCGGTTCGCCGCCGCCGGACGCCATTGCGGCCAGGAGTACGCCGACTCCGTACGCACCCTCCTCCTCCACGAAGCCGGGGCCGACGCGGCCACCCTCACCCGCCTCTACCAGCAGGGCACCGCCGACGAGCGCCGAGCCGTCCTCCTCGCCCTCCCCCTTCTCGACCCGCACCCCGCGGCCGGGCTCCCGCTCGTCGAGGACGCGCTGCGCACCAACGACACCCGGCTCGTCGCCGCGGCCGTGGGCCCGTACGCCGCGGAGCATCTCGACGCGCACTCCTGGCGCCACGCCCTCCTCAAGTGCCTGTTCACCGGAGTGCCCGTGGACGCGGCCCACGGCCTTGCCGGACGCGCCCGCGGCGACACGGAACTCGCCCGGATGCTCTCCGACTACGCCGCCGAACGCACCGCCGCAGGCCGTCCCGTCCCCGGTGACCTCCACCGCGTCCTCGCCCTGACGTCCCCCACGGAGGAGTTCTGATGCGCATCTTCGACCCCCACATCCATATGACCTCCCGCACCACGGACGACTACCAGGCGATGTACGCCGCGGGCGTCCGCGCCCTCGTCGAACCCTCCTTCTGGCTCGGCCAGCCCCGCACCTCACCCGCCTCCTTCTTCGACTACTTCGACTCCCTCCTCGGCTGGGAACCGTTCCGTGCGGCCCAGTACGGCATCGCCCACCACTGCACGATCGCGCTCAACCCCAAGGAGGCCAACGACCCGCGCTGCGCCCCCGTCCTCGACGCGCTGCCCCGCTATCTCGTCAAGGACAACGTCGTCGCCGTCGGCGAGATCGGCTACGACTCCATGACTCCCGCCGAGGACACCGCACTCGCCGCCCAGCTCCAGCTCGCCGCCGACCACGGCCTGCCCGCCCTCGTCCACACCCCGCACCGCGACAAGCTCGCCGGCCTGCGCCGCACCGTCGACGCCGTCCGCGAATCAGCACTCGCCCCCGAGTACGTGCTCCTCGACCACCTCAACGAGACGACGGTGAAGGAAGCCGCCGACAGCGGCTGCTGGCTGGGCTTCTCCATCTACCCCGACACCAAGATGGACGAGGACCGCATGGTCGCCGTCCTCAGGGCCCACGGGAGCGAGCGCGTCCTGGTGAACTCGGCCGCCGACTGGGGCAAGAGCGACCCCCTCAAGACCCGCAAGGTCGCCAACGCCATGCTCGCCGCCGGATTCACCGACGACGACGTCGACCAGGTCCTGTGGCGCAACCCGGTCGCCTTCTACGGACAGAGCGGCCGCCTCCGGCTCGACGTTCCGGCCCCCGAGGCCCTGCACGAGGGCAACTCCATCCTCCGCGGCGGGGAATGAGGAGGCGAGACGCATGCGCTTCCGCCATCCCGACGGCTCCACCGTCCACCTCTCCTACTGCACCAACGTCCATCCGGCCGAAACCCTGGACGGCGTCCTCGCGCAGCTCCGCGACCACTGCGAACCCGTACGCAAACGCCTCGGGCGCGACCGTGTCGGCATCGGCCTGTGGCTGGCCAAGGACGCCGCCCGTGCCCTGACCACCGACCCGGCGGCCCTGCGAGGTCTGCGCGCCGAACTCGACCGGCGCGGCCTCGAGGTCGTCACCCTCAACGGCTTCCCCTACGAGGGATTCGGCGCCGACGAGGTCAAGTACCGTGTCTACCGCCCGGACTGGACCGAGCCCGCACGACTCGCCCACACGACGGACCTGGCCCGGCTCCTCGCCGCCCTGCTGCCCGACGACGTCGGCGAAGGGTCCGTCTCGACCCTTCCCCTCGGCTGGCGCACCCGCTTCGACGACACGGCGGCTCTCACCACGGCCCGCACCGCGCTCACCACCCTCGCCGAACGCCTCGACGCGCTCGAAGAGCTCACCGGCAAATCCATCCGGATCGCCCTCGAACCCGAACCCGGCTGCACAGTCGAGACCACCGCGGACGCGATCCGCCCCCTCACCGCCGTATTGAGCAGCCGCATCGGCATCTGCATCGACACCTGCCATCTCGCCACCTCCTTCGAAGAACCCGGTCCCGCACTCCACGCACTCACCACAGCCGGCATCACCATCCCCAAGGCGCAGCTGTCCGCCGCCCTGCACGCCGAGCACCCCCACCTCCCGGACGTGCGCGCCGCGCTCGCCGCCTTCGCCGAACCCCGCTTCCTCCACCAGACCCGGACCCGCACCGCCGCCGGCCTGCGCGGCACCGACGACCTCCACGAGGCCCTCGCAGCCGACGCCCTCCCCGACGGCGCCCCTTGGCGCGCCCACTTCCACGTCCCCCTGCACGCGCCACCCGCCCCGCCGCTCAGCTCCACCCTCCCCGTGCTCCACGACACCCTGACCCGCCTCGTGGGCGGTCCCGCCCCGCTCACCCGCCACCTCGAGGTCGAGACGTACACCTGGCAGGCGCTCCCCGCCGAGCTGCGTCCCCGCAGCCGCGCCCAGCTCGCCGACGGGATCGCCGCCGAACTCACCCTCGCCCGCGATCTGCTCACCGACCTCGGCCTCAAGGAACTGCCATGAGCGACACCACCCCGAGCGGCACCACGCGACCCACCCCCCTCCTCGTCCTGGACGTCGTCGGCCTCACCCCCCGGCTCCTGAACCACATGCCGCACCTGAAACAGCTCGCCACCACCGGCTCCCAGGCCTCCCTGGGCACCGTTCTGCCCGCCGTCACCTGCGCCGCCCAGTCCACCTTCCTCACCGGCACCCTCCCCGCCGAGCACGGCATCGTCGGCAACGGCTGGTACTTCCGCGAACTCGGCGACGTCCTGCTGTGGCGCCAGCACAACGGACTCGTCGGCGGCGACAAACTCTGGGACGCCGCCCGCCGCGCCCACCCCGGCTACACCGTCGCCAACATCTGCTGGTGGTACGCCATGGGCGCCGACACCGACATCACCGTCACCCCCCGCCCCGTCTACTACGCCGACGGCCGCAAGGAGCCCGACTGCTACACCCGGCCCCCGGCGCTCCACGGCGAACTCACCGACAGATTCGGCACCTTCCCCCTCTTTCACTTCTGGGGCCCGGGCGCCGACATCGTCTCCAGCCGCTGGATCATCGACGCCACCCGGCACATCCTCCGCACCCGCACCCCCGACCTGGCGCTCTGCTACCTCCCGCATCTCGACTACGACCTTCAGCGGTACGGCCCCGACGACCCCCGCTCCCTCCAGGCCGCCGCCGACCTCGACGCGGCCATGGCTCCCCTCCTCGACGACGCCGCGCGTGAGGGTCGCACCGTCGTCGCCCTCTCCGAATACGGCATCACCCGTGTCGACCGGCACGTCGACATCAACCGCGAACTGCGCCGTGCCGGCCTCCTCGAGGTCCACACCCAGGACGGCATGGAGTACCTCGACGCGATGGCATCCCGCGCCTTCGCCGTCGCCGACCACCAGTTCGCCCACGTCTATGTGCGCCGCCCCGAGGACCTCGACACGACCCGCGAAGCCCTCAAGGGCCTGCCCGGCATCGCCGAACTCCTCGACGACGAGGGCAAGAAGAAGTACGGCCTCGACCACCCGCGCTCCGGCGAGCTCGTCGCCGTCGCCGACCCGGACGCCTGGTTCACGTACTACTACTGGCTCGACGACAACAAGGCCCCCGACTTCGCGCAGCTCGTCGAGATCCACCGCAAGCCCGGCTACGACCCCGTCGAGCTCTTCATGGACCCCGAGGACCCGTACGTCCGCGTCAAGGCCGCGACGGCCCTCGCCCGCAAGAAGCTCGGCATGCGCTACCGCATGGCGGTCGTGCCGCTCGACCCCTCACCTATTCGCGGCAGCCATGGCCGCCTCCCCACGAGCGATGACGAAGGTCCGCTCATTCTGTGCTCCACCCCCCGCGCTGTAAGCGGCCGCGTCGCGGCCACCGATGTGAAGTCCCTGCTCCTTCAACTCGCCGGTCTTCACTGAACCACACTCCACTGACAACGAGGAGTTATCCACAATGAGCCGCACGAGCAGCACCCCCGACCCCGAGCTCACCCGCAAGCTGAGCAGACGCGGCATGCTGGGCGTCGCCGCCGGAGCCACCGCCGCCGCCCTTCTCGGCGCGTCGGCCACCGCGGCCTCGGCCGCCACCCCGGCCGCAGCCGCCACCGGAGCCGGCCGAGGCCGCCCCGTACTGCCTCCGGGACGCCTCGGCATCCAGCTCTACTCGCTCCGCGACAAGGTCTCCACCCTCGGCTTCGCCGCGGTCTTCGCCGAGCTCGAGAAGTACGGCTACGACGAGGTCGAGTACGCCGGTTACACCCAGGGCTCCGCGGGCGCCATCACTCTCGCCCAGCTCCGCCGGCTCACCCGCGACCATGGGCTGCGTGCCATCGGCAGCCACGTCGGCTACTACTCGTCCGACCCGAACGCGTACACCTTCGCGCAGAACCTCGACAAGGTCCTCGACGACGCCGAGGCCCTCGGACTCAAGCACATCGGCACCGCATCCGGCCCCTGGCGCTACGGCGCCACCGTCGACGGCTGGAAGCGCTGCGCCGAGGAGTTCAACGAGTACGGCGCCGCCGCCAAGGCCCGCGGCATGAAGTTCTACCAGCACAACCACGCCGAGGAGTTCTCCTTCGCCACCGACAGGCCCGGCGTCCGCCTCTACGACGTCCTGCTCGCCGAGACCGACCCCGATCTCGTGTACCTGGAGATGGACATCTACTGGGCCTACGCCGGCCAGTTCCGCTTCTCCAAGCGCGTCGACGGCACCCCCGCCCCCTTCGACCCGCTCCGCTACGTCCTCGAGCAGCCCGACCGCTATCCGCTCTTCCACGTCAAGGACGGCGAACACGACGCATCCGCCCGCGACGGCTACCGCATGGTGGACGTCGGGGACGGAGATATCGACTACCAGCGGTTCATCTCCGCGGTGACCAGGACCAGGGGTGGCCGGCTCGACCACCACTGGCAGGCCGAACACGACAACCCCGTGGAGTCGTTCACGTTCGCCCGCAAGTCGAGCGAACACCTCCACTCACTGCGAGAGAAGGACTGCTAGCAAACGTCCTGCGTACCCCGCCCGCGGCGAGCCATCATGCGCCGCGGGCGGAGCCGTGCGCGGAAAGTCATCAAAACTTCTGGCTACTGACCAGTAGAGGGAATGTTCCATTCCGTCCATCATCGGACGCGAGCATGCCAACGCCCTTCGTTCGGCAGTGCCGAACGAGCGGCTCTCCCGACCACCCTCGACCCAGGAGAACCCCCCATGCATGCACGCAGATGGCGGACGGCAACGGCAACGGTCGCCGCCGCAGCGGCCCTCACCATGGCCGCCCCCGCCGCATCGGCTGCCACCCCGACGGCGGCCGCCGCCGAGCCCCGCGCGGCCGCAACCACCGCACAGACCACCGACGTCGACTACGCGACCTGGCAGCGTGACGTGGCCGCCGTCGTCGCTGTCGCCCGCCCCTACATCGAGCAGCGGACCGCCCAGGCCTCCGGCGAGAAGCAGGCGATCGTCCTCGACATCGACAACACCTCGCTCGAGACGGACTTCCACTACTTCTGGGAGCTGCCGACGCCCGCGGTCGCGCCCGTCCGCGACCTGGCCCGCTTCGCCGACTCCCGCGGCGTCGCGATCTTCTTCGTCACGGCCCGGCCGGGCATCATCTACTCGCTCACCGACTGGAACCTGAAGCGGGCCGGCTACCCGGTCGACGGTCTGTACGTACGGGATCTGCCCGACCTGTTCCACGAAGTCAGCGCCTACAAGACCGAGAAGCGCGCGGAGATCGAGGCCAAGGGCTACAAGATCATCGCCAACATCGGCAACAACACCAGCGACCTGGTGGGCGGTCACGCAGAGCGGACGTTCAAGCTGCTCGACTACGACGGCCAGCTGTCCTGAAAAACCGGGTGGCGGGGGGGACAGTGGTTCTCCTTTCCCGGGCCCCC
>NZ_JBHWKX010000065.1:0-18218 GCF_042730885.1 Streptomyces sp. NPDC059909 | reverse complement strand
CCCGCCAGGTGTGTCGCTGAAAGGACGCGTTGTGTCGCTCGGGGGACAGCGAGGAGAGGATCCGGTGCGCTGCCAGGAGTACGGCTACGGCCTGGGGCGCCCGGAGGGCATCTTCGTGCTGCGCTACCAGTCCGAGGGGCCGCTGGAGTTCGGCGCCATCGCCCGGCAGGACTTCCTGCACCAGCTCTACTGGTCACCGGACGGCGCCCTGTCGGCGCTGCACGGCGGCGACGCCCGTTTCCTCGGCCCCGGGGAAGCGTTCTGGGCCCAGCGGGCGGTCAGCCACGAGGTGCGGGCCGCCGACCGGCAGACGGTGTACCGGATCTGCCTGCGTGAAGTCCCGGCCGCCCTGGCGGAGTTGCGGCCGGCCCGGCGGATGCAGGAACACCGCCACACAGCCCGCGAACAGCGATATGGAACCGGCGAGGATGAAAGCGCCCTCGTAGTCCCACGCAGCCACGACCACGGCGCCCATGCCCGACCCCAGCAGACCCGACACCAGCTTCGAGCTGTAGACCAGGCCGTAGTTCGACGCGTTGTTGTTCTCGCCGAAGTAGTCGGCCGTCATCGCCGCGAACATCGGGAAGATCGCGCCGCCTCCGAAGCCGGAGATGCTCGAGAACAGCAGGAACAGCGGCAGGTTGTTGATGCTGCCCGACCAGAGAATCCCGTACTGGGACAGGCCCAGCACGATGCAGACGAAGATCAGGCACTGCTTGCGGCCGTAACGGTCCGAAAGCCAGCCGATGACCCCGCGCCCCGTACCGTTCACGATGGCCTTGAGCGACATCGCGGTGGCCACGATCCCGCCCGCGAAACCGGCCTGGTCACCGAACGGCACCTGGAAGGCGATGCCGAAGATGTTCACGCCCGACGTACAGAGCAGGCAGAACCACATCAGCGCCACCCGGCCCGTCCGCCAGGCTTCCGTCGGCGTGTACTGCTTGATCGCCGGCGGGTTCTTCTCCAGCGCCCGACGCGCCCGTGGGTCGTCCGGCTTCCGCAGCGGATCGACCTCGGCGGGCCACCAGTTCTTCGGCGGATCCTGGAAGAAGAATCCCGCAGCGGCCACCACGCCCGCCAGGAACACACCCACCGAGACCAGCACCCAACGGAAATTCGTCAGGTCCATGTAGCCGGTGAAGATGAAGACGAACGGCACCGAACCGTATGCGAACCCACCGTTGACGAAACCGGTCTTGCCGCCCTTGCGCTCCGGGTACCACTTGCCGACCATGTTCACGCACGTCGCATAGACCATGCCCGCGCCCATACCGCTGAACATGCCGTAACCGACGTACGCCACCACGACGTGCGGCGCGAACGCGAGCGACAGATAGCCCAGCAAGGTGCCCAGTGCACCCAGCATCATCGCCCACCGCGCCGGCAGCTTTCCGCTCTCCCGCAGCTTCCCCGCCGGGAAGGCCACCGCCGCCTGGAAGAACACCCACACCCCGAGCATCCAGAAGATGTGCTGGTTGCCCCAATGGTGCGCCGTGTGCAGGGTCTCCTCGGCGGAGGCGAACGCGTACTCCGCCGAACTGATGCCCATCATGCCGACCCACGGCAGAATGACCATCCATTTCCGCTTGCGGCCCATGATGTCCACATCGGACTCGCCGATGCGGTACACCCGGCCGTTCGCGTCCGTCACCTCCCTGTGGGGGACGGGCGTGATGATGTCTGTTGTCGCCATGTCGATCGAACCCCTCGCGTCGAAGAAGCCGGGACGGCGCCCCCTGCCGTACTCCTCGTGCCGAGGCCCGTGACCAACTGGGTCCACGGGCCCCATGGGTCATGCCGCCGCTCAGCTCATCGACCACCACCCAGCAGTCCCGCCGCCCGCGCCCGGGCGTACTTCGCCCCCGGCACCACGACCGGCTTCTTGGGCACGGTCGCCCGTGCGACCTCCAGGAAGGCGCGGCCACATGGCCACGAGCTGCTCCTGGAGGGCCTGTTCACCGGTCGCGGCGAAGCCGGAGGGGATCAGGACGGCGTTCGGGATCCGCTTGCGTCCCGCATCTTCCGGTGTCGCTGCGACATACATGGCGGGGACCGCGAAGACCGCCACATCCACCTCACCAGGAACGTCGGTGACACTCTTGTACGCCTTGCGGCCCAGAAAGTCATCGGCCTTGGGGGTCACCGGATGGATCTCTTCCGAGAAGCCGCCGTCGACGAGGTTGTGCGGCACCGCATTGCCGATCTTGCCCCGCTCGGCGTGAACGGAGTCGAGCAACTCCCGGATCGCATTCTCGACGTCGTATGTCATTGGATCACTCCGCTTGTCCTGAGGAGCGGCTTGTCCTGAGCAGCGGCAACTCCTCGTCACCGCCGTCCGGTTCGTCGGGGAGTTGCGGCGCTCTCGGGACGTGTGCCTCGCTGCGTCGAGGCGCCCGCGCCTGAGCTCTCGCAAGATTGCATACAGTCTACGAATACTGTATGAACCTTGTTATCCCGCATCCGGTGGGTGGTGTCCAAGGGGCCAGCGGCACTTTCCTAGGCAGGAGCCGGAATGGATCTTTTCGAGTACCAGGCGCGCGAGATCTTCCAGCAGTACGGAATCGCCGTACCCGACGCCGAGACCGTCGACTCGGCCGGCGACGCCCGTCACGTCGCCGAAGACCTCGGCGGCCGCGTCGTCGTCAAGGCGCAGGTCAAGACCGGCGGCCGTGGCAAGGCGGGCGGCGTCGAGCTCGCCGCCGACCCGGCCGCCGCCGAGCTCACCGCCCGCCGGATCCTCGGCATGGACATCAAGGGCCACACGGTACGCAAGGTGATGCTCGCCCAACCCGTCGACATCGAAGCCGAGTTCTACGTCTCGTACGTCCTCGACCGCGCTGCGGGCCGCTTCCTCGCCATCGCCTCCGCCGAGGGCGGCATGGACATCGAGGAGGTCGCCGCCACCCGGCCCGAGGCCGTGGCCCGCATCCCCGTCGACCCCGCCGAGGGCGTCACGGACGACAAGGCCGCCGAGATCGCCGCCGCAGCCGGGCTCCCGCCCGCCGCTGCGCCCGTCCTGCGCAAACTGTGGACCGTCCTCACGGAGGAGGACGCCCTCCTCGTCGAGGTCAACCCCCTTGTGCGCACGGCCACAGGGGACGTCCTCGCCCTCGACGGAAAGATCACCCTCGACGACAACGCCCGTTTCCGCCAGGCTCGCTGGGGCGACGACCTCAGCAGCCACGAGGACCCCCTGGAGGCCGCCGCGGCCGAGAAGGGCCTCAACTACGTACGGCTCGACGGCGAGGTCGGCATCATCGGCAACGGCGCCGGACTCGTCATGTCGACCCTTGACGTCGTCGCCGGGTGCGGAGCCCGGCCGGCCAACTTCCTCGACATCGGGGGAGGGGCATCGGCTCAGGTCATGGCCGACGTCCTGTCCGTCGTCCTGGCCGACCCCGGGGTCGAGTCCGTCCTCGTCAACGTCTTCGGCGGCATCACTGCCTGCGACGCGGTCGCCGACGGCATCGTCACCGCCCTCGAGACCGTCCGGCTGACGAAGCCGCTCGTCGTACGACTGGACGGCAACAACGCGGCGCGCGGGCGCGCCATCCTCCACGACCGCGCCCATCCGCTCGTACAGCAGGCCACCACGATGGACGGCGCGGCGCGGCAGGCCGCGGCCCTCGCCACCCGAGCCGCCTCCCCCGCTGCCACCTCCCCCGCCACCGCCCGTTGAGGAGACCTGACATGGCCATCTTTCTCACCAAGGACAGCAAAGTCCTCGTTCAGGGCATGACCGGAGCCGAAGGAATGAAGCACACCCGCCGGATGCTCGCTTCCGGCACGGAGGTCGTCGGCGGCGTCAACCCGCGCAAGGCGGGCCGTACGGTCGACTTCGACGACCGCACCGTCCCCGTCTTCGGCTCCGTCCGCGAAGCCGTCGACGCCACCGGGGCGGACATGACCGTCGTCTTCGTCCCCCCGGCCTTCACCGGCGCGGCCGTCACGGAGGCGGCGGACGCGGGCATCGGGCTCGCCGTTGTCATCACCGAGGGCGTACCCGTCCACGATGCCGTCGCGTTCACGGCGTACGCGCGGGAGCGTGGGACGCGCATCATCGGCCCCAACTGTCCCGGTCTCATCAGCCCCGGACAATCCAACGCCGGGATCATTCCCGCCGACATCGCCCCGGCACCGGGTCGCATCGGACTCGTCTCCAAGTCGGGCACGCTGACCTACCAGCTCATGCACGAGCTGCGGGACATCGGCTTCTCGTCGGCGGTCGGCATCGGCGGCGACCCGGTCATCGGTACGACCCACATCGACTGCCTCGCCGCCTTCGAGGCCGACCCGGACACCGAACTCATCGTGCTGATCGGCGAGATCGGAGGAGACGCCGAGGAACGTGCGGCGGCCTACGTCCGGGAACGGATCTCCAAGCCCGTCATCGCCTACATCGCCGGCTTCACGGCACCCGAGGGCAAGACCATGGGCCACGCCGGCGCCATCGTCTCCGGCTCCTCCGGCACCGCGGAGGCGAAGAAGGCCGCTCTGGAGGCGGCGGGGGTGAAGGTCGGCTCGACGCCCAGTGAGACCGCTCGCCTGGTACGTGAGCACCTCGAGCGGTGACAACAACGGGTGATGTCACCCACACGTGACGCGACGGATGGACGCCTGATGGGCAGGGATCAGTACGTTTGTGCCTGAAAGCCATCACCCCTCCCGCCCGAATGTGCACCGAGAGCGGAGAACACCCATGGCATCCACCCTCACCCTGAAGCCCGGTACGTCCTGGGGCGACGCCTGGCAGCGCTGCCTGACCGCCGCCCCCGAGGCCTTCCACGAGGACCGTGTCCTCAACCTCTGGGACGGCCGCTGGCAGGCAGACGGCCGTGCCCTGTCTGCCACCAGCCCGGTCGACGGCGGCCCCATCGCCGGCCCGCCACGCGTCGACGCGGCCGCCGCCCACCGGGCCGTCCGCGCCTCGCTCGACCGGCACCGCGCCTGGCGTCACATCCCCCTCGCCGAGCGGCGCGCCCGCGTCGCCGCCACCCTCGACGCCCTCGCCGAGCACCGAGAACTGCTCTCGCTGCTCCTCGTCCACGAGATCGGCAAGCCGTGGCGGCTGGCGCAGGCCGACGTCGACCGGGCGATCGACGGCGTCCGCTGGTACGTCGAGGGGATCGACGGCATGCTCGACGGCCGCGCGCCCCTCGACGGCCCGGTCTCCAACATCGCCAGCTGGAACTACCCGATGTCCGTCCTCGTCCACGCGATGCTCGTCCAGGCACTCGCCGGGAACGCGGTCATCGCCAAGACCCCGACCGACGGCGGTCTGTCCTGCCTCACCCTGGCGTGTGCCCTCGCCGCCCGCGAGGGCATCCCCGTCACGCTGGTCAGCGGCAGCGGCAGCGAGCTCTCCGAAGCCCTCGTCCGCGCACCCGAGATCGGCTGCGTCTCCTTCGTCGGCGGCCGCGACACCGGCGCCCGCATCGCCACCGCCGTCGCCGACCTCGGCAAGCCCCACATCCTCGAACAGGAAGGCCTCAACACCTGGGGCATCTGGAACTACTCCGACTGGGACGCCCTCACCGCAGTCGTCCCCAAGCTCTTCGACTACGGCAAACAGCGCTGCACCGCGTACCCGCGCTTCGTCGTCCAGCGCAGTGCGTTCGCGGACTTCCTCGCCGCGTATCTGCCGGCCGTCCGCTCCATCCGCCTGGGCCACCCCCTCGCGGTCGCGGACCCCGCCGACCCGCTGCCCGAGCTGGACTTCGGCCCCCTCATCAACGCGGGCAAGGCCAAGGAGCTGACCGATCAGGTCGCCGAGGCCATCGACCGGGGAGCCGTTCCGCTCCACCGCGGCTCCCTGGCGGACGGCCACTTCCTGCCCGGCCAGGACACCAGCGCCTACGTCGCCCCGGTCACCCTCCTGGGCCCGCCGCCGTCCTCACCGCTGCACCACGCGGAACCGTTCGGCCCGGTCGACACGATCGTCCTCGTCGACACGGAGGCGGAGCTGCTCGCCGCGATGAATGCCTCCAACGGCGCCCTCGTCGCCACCCTCTCCACCGACGACCCGGAGACGTTCGACCGGCTCTCACCGCAGATCCGCGCATTCAAGGTGGGCCGCGGAAAGCCGCGCTCGCGCGGTGACCGCGAGGAGCTCTTCGGCGGCTTCGGGGCGTCGTGGCGCGGTGCCTTCGTCGGCGGGGAGCTGCTGGTGAAGGCGGTCACGGTGGGCGGGGAGGGCGAGCGGTTGCCCGGCAACTTCCCCGATTACCAGCTCAACGCCTGACCTGGGGCGGGGCACTGCGCGGGCACCGGTCCTTGCGTGGGTCCGTCCCGGCCTGCCGTGGCGGGCCGGGACGGGACGGGGGGCTGCGCCTCATACGAAGGCGCTCTGCCCGGTGATCGACTTGCCGACGATCAGGGTCATGTTCTGCAGCCGGTTCGTTTCCGGCAGGCGGACGGCCGGCGGCGGCGAAGAAGTCGCGGTAGTTCTGCGGGTTGTACGGGATCACGGCGGCCAGGCCGTCCTTGGTGCGCCGCGCCCTGTGGTGCTCGACGGCGACTTCGCGTAGCCCGTGGGGCCCGTCGCCGGCTCGAACGTGTGCCCTGCGAGGTGCTCCACCTGGTTGAACGTGATCAGGGTGTCGGCCATCGGGATCTCGATCTGCTGCCCGGGTCCGGTCCTGGTCCGGTACACCAGGGCGGCGAGCACGCTGTAGGCGATGGTCAGACCGGAGACCTTGTCGGCGAGGATGGTCGGCAGGTAGAGCGGCGTGCCCAGCGCGCGGTCGGCGATGTCGACGAGCCCGGATGCGGCCTGCACGGTCTCGTCGAAGCCGGCGGCGTCGGCCCTGTCGGAGTCGCCGCGGAAGCCCGCGGCGTGCGCGTAGTGCTGTGACCGGGAAGGTTCGCCGGGTGGGTGGTGCGGCCTGACGACTGGTCGTAGAGGATCTGCCGTATGAGCGACAGCGGATTTTCGTTGCGGACAGCCACGGACGACGATGCGGAGTTCCTCGCGGACATGCTGGTAGCTGCTGTGAACTGGGACCCCGCTCGGCAGCAGGTCGGCCGTGAGCAGGTCCTGGGAGACCGCTTGACAGCCCACTATGTCGAGGGTTGGCCTCGGGCGGGTGATCTCGGGGCGGTCGCCGTCGACACTGGCGGGCAGCCGATCGGCGCCGCGTGGCTCCGCCTGTTCAGCGCCGACGATCCCGGCTACGGTTTCGTGGCCGCGGACGTGCCAGAGCTCTCCCTGGGCGTCGTCCCCCAGTGGCGGGGAAAGGGAGTGGGACGCGCGTTGTTGACCGAGATGGCCCGGCAAGCTGGGGCAAGCGGCCTCACCCGGATGTGCCTGAGCGTCGAGCGGGCAAATCGCGCACGCGGCCTGTACGCCGACGAAGGTTTCACGACCGTGGAATCGGGGCCGGACTCCGACACCATGATCAAGATCATTTCTCGGCAGTGATACGTGGGGTCATGCCGCCTCAAGCAGGGGTCTGCCGCCCCAGCGGATGCCTTTCTCGCTGCGGGCGCGGGCGCGGGCGCGTTCGCGGCGTTCGGCGGCCAGGACGTCGGGGTGGCGGGCGTTCCTGTTGCGCCAGCGCAGATAGGCGTGCAGGGCGCGGGTCTGGGCGGTGTGGTTGCGGTGGTGGGGTGAACTGCCGCAGCGGTCCGAAGTGGGCCTCGATCGGGTTGGCCCAGGACGCATAGGTCGGGGTGAAGCACAGTTCGACCTTGTGCTTCTTTGCCCAGCGGCGGATGTCGGCGCCTTTGTGGGCGGACAGGTTGTCCAAGATCACATAGGTCGAGGCGCCGTAGGGCCGGGCGGCGCGGATCGACTTCAGTGCGGCCAGCGTGTTCCTGGCGCCCTTCCTGCGGCGGTTGACGCCCCACATGGTGTCGTCGCCGACGGAGTGGCAGCCGTGGAAGTACCGCACCCCGTGAGTGCGGTGGTAGGTGGCGGGCAGCCGGTCGGGCCTGACCTGCTCAGCCCAGCAGCTGCCGCCGGTGGGCCGGATCCCGAGCGGGCCGAATTCGTCGAAGGCGAAGATCCGGTCCGGGAAGCGGTCCAGGACTTCCTCGATCCGGTCCAGCTTCGCCTCACGGTCGGGATCGGGAGACTCCTTCCACGTCTTGGTGCGCTGGAGGGTGACCCCGCGGCGGGCGAGCAGTCAGCGTAATGCCTCGCGGCCGATGCGGATCACCCGGCCATGGACTTTGCGCAGGTAGGCGGCGAGTTTGCGGATCGACCAGCGCATGAAGGGCTGGCCGAGCTTGGTCGGGCGGGTGGTGGCCGTCTGGATGACGAAGTCCTCGTCCTCCTCGTCGTCATCACTGAGCAGGCGGGGACGGCATCCCGCCCACCGAGGGTTCCAGGCAGGCCAGACCGATCTCGTTGAAGCGGTGGATCACATCGCGAACGGTGTCCTCGTCGGCCTGAGCGCCAGACTTGATAGGCAAGCAGTCGCTTGCCTATGGTGTTGGCCATGGCGGAGGATGTCTTCAAGGCACTGGCCGACCCCACCCGCCGGCGCATCCTTGATGAGCTGGTGGAACGGGACGGCCAGACCCTGTTCGAGATTTGCACACGGCTGGTGACCAAGCACGGTCTGGGGCTGTCCCGCCAGGCGATCAGCCAGCACCTGGCTGTACTGGAATCCGCGGGTCTGATCCTTTCGCGGCGCCAGGGCCGCTACAAGTTCCACGACCTGAACACCGAACCCCTTGAGCTCATCGTGACCCGATGGCTCAGGCCCGATACACCGGAGACCACCCCATGAAGATCCACCTGTCCAGCGTCTTCGTCGATGACCAGGACAAAGCCCTGCGTTTCTATACCGACGTGCTGGGCTTCGTGAAGAAGCACGATGTCCCGCTGGGCGAGGACCGGTGGCTGACCGTGGTCTCGCCGGAAGATCCCGACGGGACCGAACTGCTGCTTGAGCCCTCCGGTCATCCCGCGGTGCAGCCGTACAAGACGGCACTGGTCGAGGACGGCATCCCGGCCACCTCCTTCGCCGTGGACGACGTACAAGCGGAGTTCAACCGGCTGCGCGAGCTCGGGGTGCACTTCACCCAGGAGCCGCTGGAGATGGGCCCGGTCACCACTGCGGTTCTGGACGACACCTGCGGCAACCTGATCCAGATCGTGCACAGCAAGTAAGGACCCGGCGCAGCGCCAGCCGCTTCAGTTTGTTGATCGTGCGCTCAAGGAGCAAGCCGCACTGCAGACATAGACGAGTCGGGGGCGGGGAATGCCCCCATCATCGGCGTTGATGGCCTGTTGGCGCTGGTCACGGCCGTCCGTCGGGTGCGGGACGCGCGGGCTGTGACGGGTGAGGGGGGTGGGCCCGCGGCTGTGCCCCCCAGACCCCGGTCCCGCGGACGGGCATCCCGTCGTGGGGGTCGTTCCCGGAGGTGAACCGGGTGGTCGTTCAGCGGCTGCTGGGTCTGCTGGTGGAGCGGATGGCGTCGCAGGCGCCGCTGCGGGTGACCGGGGACGGGGGTGAGCGGGATGAGCATGCCGGTCAGGCCGTGGGAGCGGTTGGAGGGCAAGGTCCAGGCGTGGCATCGTGACCGCCTGGCGGTGGTGTATGTGTGTCAGTCAACGGCGCAGCAGGTCGTTGACCATCAGGAGTCCACGCGGTTGCAGTATGGGCTGGCCGGGCGGGCGGTCGGGCTGGGGTGGGCGCCGTCGAGGGTGGTGGTGATCGATGACGACCTGGGGCACTCGGCGTCGGGGGCGGATGTCCGGCCCGGTTTCCAGCGCCTGGTCTCCGAGGTCGGGTTGGACCATGTGGGGATCGTGCTGGGGATCGAGATGTCCCGGCTGGCCCGGTCCGGCCGGGAGTGGCATCAACTCCTGGAGCTGTGCGCGCTGTTGGGGGCCCTGCTCGCGGACCCCGACGGGGTCTATGACCCGGCGGACCACAATGACCGGTTGCTGCTGGGGCTGAAGGGCACGATCAGTGGTGCGACGCGAGGGCGCACGATACGAGTGAACTCACTGATGGAGGTTCGATGTTGAAGGGGTCGCGTCCGCGGAGCGGTGGAAAAGGGCTCGACGCGGTAGTTCCGTGGGGGTCATGTTACGCGGCGTCCTCGATTGTCGTGGCGATCTCAACGGGTGTCTTGTAGAGCGGGGTTGGCGGTTCGAGCAGGGCTCGGCGGAGGTCTTGCAGGGTGCGCAGGGCCCTGGGTGTCATGGTGAAGCCGCGCCAGCCGCGTGCGGCGCGGTCCAGGACGGCCCAGATGAGGCTCACGCAGGAGGTCTCGCCGGGGAACCGGCCGATGACCTTGACCCGACGGCGAGTCTCGCCGAAGGTCCGCTCGATGAAGTTGGAGTGCCGGATCCGCTTGTGGTGCTCGGCGGGAAACCGCAGGTAGACGGTGAGACTGGCCCGGTCGGCCTCCATCGCCCGCATCGCGGCCGGGTAGGTGCCGGCCCACTTGCCGATGAACGCGGTAATGCGCTGCTGGACGGCCTCGACGAGCCGCTGGCCCGGCTCGATGTCCATCAGGTCCTCGCTGCTGGTGTCGAAGCAGTCCCAGAACTCGGCGCGGACGGTCTCCTGGTCGTCCTTGCTGATCTTCGCGAGGACATTGCGCAGTTTGTGAATCGTGCACCGCTGCCTCAGGGCCTTGGGGAAGACCTGTTCGGCCGCGCTGATCAGGCCCTTCGCCCCGTCGGAGATCACCAGCAGCGGCGAGACGAGCCCTCGGTCGGCCAGATCGGTCAAGAACCCGTGCCAGGCGTCGGTCGACTCGCTGTTGGCGGAGTCCAGGCCGACGAAGACGGGCTTGCCCTCGGTGGTGATTCCCCAGGCCGCCAGCACGGGCTCGGCCGCGTGCCCGTCGTGCATCTTGAAGTGCGAGGCGTCCAGGAACAGGTAGTCCAGCTGGATGCCGGCCAGGTCACGGCGGCGCCAGACGTCGAACTCGCCCGCGATCTGGGTGCAGATCGCCGAGACGGTCGACTTCGACAGCGCAGCCTCCGGGCCGAGCGCGTCGGCCAGGGCGGCCTCCACGTCGCGGACCGACATCCCCCGAACGAAGGACGCGATGACCAGCGCTTCGAGGGCGTGAGTGCGGGTGACGTGCGTCCCGAAGAGGCGGGAGGCGAACTTCTCCGTGGTTCCGCGCAGCTTCGGCCGGGCCACCGTGATCGGGCCCGCGGTCGTCTTCACGGTGGTCGGACAGTGCCCGTTGCGGTGCCCAGCGCGGGCCGTGACCTGGCCGTCGGCGTCGACGGCCGCACCGGCGCGCTGGTAGCGGGCACGACCCAGGAAGGCGTCGACCTCGGCTTCCATCGCGGTCTGGATGATCAGGCGGGCACCGAGCCGGGCCACGTCCTCCAGGACCTCGACCAGGTCACGGTCACCGGTGAACAGGGCGTCGATCTCGGCACGGATGGCCTCGATGGGCGATACTCGTCGGGACACGAGCGTGGGTCTCCCTCGTGCGAACTGGCAGGTTCTGCACGGAACTTACGCTCGTGTCCTCTTTTCCACCGACACCCGGACGCGACCTGTTGAGTTGAAGGGGTGTAGTTCCGGACCAGTGTCCAAGGTCCGTCCCCACCCTGACGTGCGTCGCGGGTAACTGCGGGGTGCGGAGCTCAGGGGGTCAAGCCCAAGGGCGCCCCGTGCCATCTGGGGACCACAGGCGAAGGGGAAGACTGGCCGGGCGAACGACGAGTGAACTCCTGGTTGATGTCTCGTCAGGTATCAGCTCCGGATGATGGACAGCACCACCGGAGTCCAGGAACCAGCCGTTGAGAGGCGGCAAGCGGCGGCCGTGGGACGCGACATGCGGCCGTAGGACACCGCTGTTCCCGGGATATAGGGGGCGCCCACCCCAGTCGGATCTCGTACGTGTGCAACGCGGAAACCCCGTCGGGGTCCGTACACCCCAAGGTATGCGGTCGGCCGACCGTGAGGAGAGCTCAACTCCCCGGCGGGAACAGGAGGACCCAAGAAGCGAATGCCGGCGGCCGAAAGGCAGCGGGAACGCGGGACACAATGACCGGCCCCTCCGCCGGTCGTCCCGTATAACCGGCCGGATACGGGCCGCAGCCCGAACCCGAAAGGGTGCTGACGTGGGTCTGGTGGGCCTGTGAAGTGAGAAAGCCGAAAGCGACGGAACCGAGGGACAAGTTGGACACCGAGACGACGGAACCGGGCGAGGCGGCGCATGCCGCCGTGCCCGCGGTCGCGGCGGTGAACGGACCCGAGGACGATGTCACCGACTGGCTGTCGATCGACTGGCAGCGGGTGGATGACGACGTACGGCGCCTGCGGCAGAGGATCTTCACGGCATCGTAGGCAGGGGACCTGAAGAAGGTCCGCAACTTGCAGAAGCTGATGCTCCGTTCCCGCGCCAACGCACTGCATGCGGTGCGGCGGGTGACGGAGGTCAACGCTGGCCGCGAGACGGCGGGCGTCGACGGCCAGGTGGTGCTGACCGCACCCGGGAAGGCCGAAGTGGCCGACTGGGTGCAGCACCGCTCTAAGCCGTGGACGACCAAGCCCGTCAGACGGGTGTACGTGCCGAAGCCCGATGGGCGTCGGCGCCCGCTCGGCATTCCCGTGATCTTGGACCGCTGCCTTCAGGCTGTGGTCCTTGGGGCACTGGAGCCCGAGTGGGAGGCACGGTTCGAGCCGAGGTCCTATGGATTTAGGCCCGGCCGTGGCTGCCATGACGCGATCGAGTCCATCTACCTGACCGGCAAGGGGCCCAACCCCAGGCGGGCATGGGTACTCGACGCGGACCTGGTGGCGGCATTCGACCGAATCAACCATGATCACCTTCTCCGCCAGCTCGGTAAGTTCCCCGCGCGGGAACTGATCGCGCAGTGGTTGCGAGCCGGTGTGGTCGAGGACGGTCGGCTCACCCCAACTGGGGAGGGGACTCCCCAGGGCGGTGTGATCAGCCCCGCGCTGATGAACGTGGCTCTGCACGGAATGGAGGAGGCCGCCGGGGTCCGCTACCGCACGACCGGGCACAACGCCGGGAGCGTGATGCGGAAGAGCCCCGTGCTGGTGAGGTACGCAGACGATCTGGTGGCGATGTGCTACAGCCGTGAGCAGGCCGAAGAGGTCAAGCAGCGGCTCGCCGCCTGGCTGGAACCGAGAGGGCTGGCCTTCAACGAGGACAAGACGCGAATTGTCCAGCTCACCGAGGGCTTCTGCTTCCTGGGCTTCCACATCAGGCTGTATCGCAACCGGAAGCTGCTGATCAAACCCAGCGAAGCCTCCATCAAGCGCATCCGGAAACGGCTCGCCGCCGAGATGAAGGACCTGCGCGGGTCCAACGCCGACGCGGTGATCAGGACCTTGAACCCGATCATCCGGGGATGGTCCGCCTACTTCCGGATCGGGGTGTCCAACGCAGTGTTCAACTCGCTGGACTTCTATATGTGGCAGCTCGCCTACAAGTGGGCCAAGCACGAACACGCGAACAAGTCGAGGGACTGGATCGTGCACCGCTACTTCGGAGCCTTCAACCCCCGCCGGGGTGACCGGTGGGTCTTCGGAGACCGGGCCAGCGGACGGTTCCTCACCAAGTTCGGGTGGACGAAGATCGTCCGGCACCAGCTCGTCAAGCTCGGGGCGTCCCCGGACGACCCGGTTCTGGCCGAGTACTGGGCCCAGCGTCGGCGCAAGGCCGTGATCCCTCTGATCGACAAGACCGACTGGCACCTGCTCAAACGCCAGAACGGCCGCTGTCCGGTCTGCGGGGCGCTGCTTCTGCACGCCGACGACCCGCCCACCAGCCCCACCGAGTGGGAGCAGTGGCTGCGGGCGACCCGAAAAGCGATCACCCGCAAGGCGATCGTCACCGGGCCGGGCAGGCCGGACGCATCACCCACCGCTCTCCTGCACGCCCACTGCCGACGGCGGCTCGCCGCTGCTGGCAGCGGGCCCGCACTTCTGCCCGCCTGTGAGCCATCGGGCCTGCTTGAGCCGTGTGCGGGGACGACCCGCCCGCACGGTTCTGAGGGGGCGGGGGGGGAGTAATGCGCCGCCGCTACCCGACAGGCCGAACTGCATCTGATCAAGCAGCGGATGTGGTCCGGGCGGTTGGCCAAGGCCCGGCGCGGTGAGCTGGCGGTGCCGTTGCCGGTCGGCTTCGTGCGCCGCCCTTCGGGCGAGGTGGTGCTGGACCCGGACGACCAGGTGCAGGCCGTGGTGCACCTGGTCTTCGACCTGTTCGAGCGGTTCGGCACGGTCAACGCGGTGCTGTGTTTTCTGGCCGACAACCATATCCAGCTCGGGGTGCGGTTGCGCGAGGGGCCCGAGCGCGGGGAGTTGCAGTGGCGCCGGCCCAGTCGGGCCGGGGTGCAGAACATGCTCCGCAACCCGGCCTACGCTGGAATCTACGTCTACGGCCGCAGCACCCTGGACCCCAGGCGGCGGCAGGCCGGGCGGCCGTTCACTGGACGGGTGCGGACCGACCGGGAGGACTGGATCGTCTTCCTGCCCGGGATGCTGCCGTCCTATATCAGCGTCGAGCAGTACGAGCGGAACAGGCAGCGGATGGACGCCAACCGGTCGAGGTCCCAGAGCATGGGCGCGGTGCGTGACGGTCCGGCCCTGCTGACCGGGCTGGTGTTCTGCGGCCGCTGCGGCAAGCGGATGACGGTGCGCTACCAGCGCGGAGCCGGTGGAAAGCTGCACCCGGCCTACGTCTGTTCCCGCGAGAAGAGCGACTACGGAGGCGGGCAGTGCCAGCAACTCGCCGGGGACTGCGCGGACGCGCACATCACCGGACTGCTGCTGGCCGCGATGGCCCCGGCCGCGCTGGAGGTCAGCCTCTCGGCGGCCGAACAGGTCGAACAGCGCCGGGCACAGGTGGACCGGATCTGGCGGCAGCGCCTGGAGCGGGCCGACTACCAAGCCGACCGGGCCAGGCGCCAGTACCAGCTGGCCGAACCCGAGAACCGCCTGGTGGTGCGGCAGCTGGAGAAGGACTGGGAAGCCGCACTGGCCGAGCGGGAGAAACTGGGCGAGGAGTACGACCGCTTCACCGTCGCTCGCCCGCGCATCCTCACCGCCGCCGAACGCGAGCAGATCCGCGCGCTGGCCACCGATATCCCCGCCATCTGGCATGCGGCCACCACCACTGACGCGGACCGTAAGCAGCTCGTGAGGCATCTGGTGGAGCAGGTCCGCCTGGAAGTGGTCGGCACCAGCGAACGGGTTCGGGTGCAGGTGGTCTGGGCCGGCGGGCACCGCAGCGACGGGGAGCTGGTGCGGCCGGTGGCCTGTCTGACCCAGCTCAGCTACTACCCGCAGCTGACCGCGCGGGTCACCGAGCTTGCCGCGGCCGGACACACCGCCAAGCAGATCGCCGACCGCCTCAACCAGGAGGGCTTCCGCCCGCCCAAGCGCCGCCAGGCCTTCGGCCGGCAGGCAGTGCGCGACCTGATGGGCGCCCTCGGTGCCGCCGAGCCCCAGACCGCCCGACGCGCGACCCCGACACTCGGCGAGCACGAGTGGTGGCTAACCGACCTCGCCCGTGAACTCGACATGTCACGCGTCACTTTGTACTCCTGGGTGGAGCGCGGCTGGGTCACCGCCCACCGCCAGCCCGACCCACCCCGGATGTGGGTCATCCACGCCGACCCCGCCGAGGTCGAACGCCTACGCACCCTGCACCTCACGCCCCGAGGACAGCACACCCGCCGCCCCTGGCTGCACCATCAGCAGACCACCCTCAACACCGAACCGGAAGGAACCGACAGCCATGCCATCGAGCCGCAGGTATGACAGCACTGCGGCTTGCTCCTCTCGACGGTGTTGCGCTTCTCGTATCGCTCGGCATCGAAGCCTGGAGGTTCCCCCTGTCGGCCCCGACGCCGACGTCCGGTTGCTGGTCCCTCTTCTCCGGGATCACGTGCCGGATGCCGCGCCTACGCAGGTAGGCACGAGTTGTGCGGTTGCTGTACGCCTTGTCCGCGCCCACGCTGTACGGGGCGCGGCGCGGGCGGTCCAGGCCGGTACAGGGCCCACGGATCTTCTCCAGCACCGCTTCGAACTGGGTACAGCCCGCCCGCTGTTCCGGCGTGATGACCAGCTACAACGGACGCCACTTACCGTCCGCGCTCAGATGCAGCTTCGTCGTCAGTCCGCCGGGGGACCGGCCGAGCGTCCCCCTGCCGCCCCGCCTCGTCCAGGAACGGACGCAGGCGCAAGTGCGCGCGCACGTGAACTGATCTTTCTACGGCCCCTTTTAGGGCACTGAACGGTGTCGGCGGTGGGGCCATCGGGGCCCCGGCGGCGTGCTGGTGGGCGCGGATCGAGGCGCCCACTCGCCGTCGGTCAGATCCCCCCGCTGAGCATGACCAGAACAACGAGTCATCTGATCGAAGGGACACGCCTTCATCCCGCGAGGCTTGACGAGGATCACCGTCCGTACGTGTACGACCGCGCTGCGTGTGCCGGACGCGGCACCCACGCGACACCGGCCCCGATGGGGCGACCGGGCGCGTCCCGCACCCCACTGACCACGAGAAATGCGGTTCAGAGGCGCCTCGAACCCCTGGTAGAGTTATCCGTGTCGCCGCGGGGAACGCGCCGCGAAGCGACAAAAACACCTGGTCCGGGTGGCGGAATGGCAGACGCGCTAGCTTGAGGTGCTAGTGCCCTTTATCGGGCGTGGGGGTTCAAGTCCCCCCTCGGACACCAAAACCAAAACGGTCACGTTTGAACCCCGGTCCCGGTTGGGTCTGGGGTTCGTCGTATCGGCGGGAAGTGGGCCGTGGGGCCGCTGTATGGCGTCCCTGGGCCGCACCAGTTCCAGATTGGCGCGTTGCGCCGGTGGACCGCGCCCGACCCTTACCGGGGCGGGAAGGGGTTTCGATCTTCGTATCTTCGCCGTCCTTCGCCTCTGTAAGCCGTGCAAGATCAGGGGCGAGAAGGTGAGCGAAGCCCTCGGTGAGGTCCGCGCCCTGCACCTGGTCGTCCATGATCCAGAGGCGGGCGAAGACGGCTTGGTTGAGCTGTCGGCGTACGTCGGGCGGAGCGCTGAGGTACAGCCGATGCGCGTTGGCGCAGAGCAGTAGTGCCTCCTCGACCACCTTCATGACAGCCTCGATCTCGGTCGAGCACTGGTCGATGATCTGCTGTGCCTGGGCAAGCTCGCGGGTGATGCGTTCCTGCTCAGACTTCAGGTGTTCGAGCGAGATGGCGTCGGCGTAACGCATCTCGATCAACTTGAGCTGTTGGTTTTGCAGCGTCTTCCTGCGCTTCTCCTGTCTGTCGAGTTCGGCTCGGTTGCTGTGCTGTCGGCCGACAAGCGCGGCCATGACCTGCTCACGGATCGCTACGATGCGGCTCTCGGACAACTGGATGCGAGACCAGTAGTCCGCGATGGCCACCTCGACGTCAGCGATCAGGACCGTTGACTGCGTGCAGTCCTCCTTCTTGGCTCGGCCGAGACAGTAGAAGTACGGATAGACCGTGCCCCAGCGGTTGCGCGCGTTCATGACGCCGAACCGACCGCTGCACCGGCCACAGAAGATCGAACCCTTGAGGTAGTGCGGGTGCTTCTGGACCTTCTCCCGCGCCGCAGCACGAGCGGTCCGAACGGCTTGCACCTGCTCGAAGGTCACAGTGTCGATGAGCGCCGGATGCCGGCCTTCGTACCAGACGCCCTCGTACCTGACGAAGCCGGCAGGTCGTGCATGTTCATCGCACGTCGCACAGCTCAACCACTTGAGCAGCAGCGTCCAACTCCAGCCGCTGCACCATGTGAGCCAGCAAGATCGGGTGAGCTGAGATGTGGCTCATGGACGGCACGACGACGTGATGCGACTCGGTGCGTTGGAGTTCTTCGGCCAGCTCGTTGAACGCTGCCTGTGATCCGTTCTGGCATTCGTAGAAGGTGGTGGCGTAGCAGAAGCCCTCGACTTCCGCGAAGCGCCGCATCTGCTGCTCGATGTCGTCAAGCTCGTCGTCCGGCGCATCACTGGCTACCCGCATGTAGCCGTAGATCAAGGGCTTCACCGTTGTTCTCCGTACGCTTGATGAGCAGACCGGCGATGGGTTCGTACCTTCGGCAGGCGTCCAGGCGTCGCCGGTCTGCTCGGCTCCTTGGTGGTCGCGTCAGAGCGCGAGGTTGTACTCCGTCAGCACCGCTCGTTCACATGGGAAGGCACACGGAGATGGTGTCCCGCCGAGTGGTGTAGCAGCGATCACTGCATAGGCCCTGGTCATGGGGCGGCCATCGCGCAACTCTCCGAGTAGCGAAGCTCGTTG
>NZ_JBHWKX010000064.1:0-42862 GCF_042730885.1 Streptomyces sp. NPDC059909 | reverse complement strand
ATGACGTTGTGGAACGGCGTCTTGCAGCGCTCCAGCAGGTCGGCGGTGAGCTGCTGGAACTGGGCGCGCGTGAGCTTCTCGTCCAGGTGCAGCGGGCCCTCGGCGGACGCCGTGATGTAGGGCAGGTTGATGGTCGTCTCGGTCGAGGACGACAGCTCGATCTTCGCCTTCTCCGCGGCCTCGCGGAGACGCTGGAGAGCCATCTTGTCCTTCGACAGGTCCACGCCGTGACCGTTGGCGAACTGCCTCACCAGGTAGTCGACGACGCGCTGGTCCCAGTCGTCACCACCGAGGTGGTTGTCACCGTTGGTGGCCTTCACCTCGACGACGCCGTCGCCGATCTCCAGCAGCGAGACGTCGAAGGTGCCGCCACCGAGGTCGAAGACGAGGATCGTCTGGTCGTCCTTGTCGAGGCCGTACGCGAGCGCGGCGGCCGTCGGCTCGTTGACGATGCGCAGGACGTTGAGGCCCGCGATCTCACCGGCCTCCTTGGTGGCCTGGCGCTCGGAGTCGTTGAAGTACGCCGGGACGGTGATGACCGCGTCCGCGACCTTCTCACCGAGGTAGGCCTCGGCATCCCGCTTCAGCTTCTGCAGGATGAAGGCGGACATCTGCTGCGGGTTGAAGGTCTTCCCGTCGAGCTCGATCTTCCAGTCCGTACCCATGTGACGCTTCACGGACCGGATGGTCCGGTCCACGTTGGTGACCGCCTGACGCTTCGCGACCTCGCCGACGAGCACCTCACCGTTCTTCGCGAAGGCGACGACGGACGGCGTGGTCCTGGCGCCCTCGGCGTTGGTGATGACGGTGGGCTCCCCGCCTTCCAGAACGCTGACGACGGAGTTAGTCGTGCCCAGGTCGATGCCGACCGCACGTGCCATTTCGAGTCCTCCAGTGGGCTGTACTTGAGTGCAACTGGCTCAAGGATGCATCACGGGCCCCACGGAGTCAACAGACCTGAGTCGACCCGACTCAACTATGGTGCGCGCGCTCCCGGCGACCCGCCCGGCGCGGCCTGCACTCTCCACGCCACCCACCGTGCCATTGTTCGCATAAAGCGAGCGAAAACATGACACGAACGACGGAAGCGACGGAACGGTCGGGTGAGAGCCATGCAGCCCAAGCGTCTTCTCGATCTCGTCCTCGGCTCGCTTCTGCTGGCCCTCGTGGCGCCCCTGCTGGCGGCGGCCGCCTGCTCGGCAGTGCTGCGCCGCAGACCCGGCGGCGCGTTCGCGCGCGAGACGAGGACCGGACTGCACGGCCGCCCGCTGACCGTGCGCTCGCTGCGCACCCGCCGCTGCCGGCTGGATCTGCTCTCGCGGCTGCCCCACGTCGTACGGGGCGAGATGTCCCTGGTCGGGCCGGCGGCCCTGGCACCCGGCGATCCGCGCGCCGCCGCAGCCTGGCGGCAGGGCGTCAAGCCCGGGCTGACCGGCCTCGCCCAGGTCCGCCGGCATTCGGCGATGCCCTGGGACGAGCCGGAGCTGCTGGATCAGCACTATGTGGAGCACCATTGGATGGGCCTCGACCTGGCCATCCTCGTACATACGCTCCCGGCCCTGCGGGCGCCGCGTACTCAGGATGACCTGAGCGACGCAGATCACCGCTTGCGCAACTACAGTGCGGCCGAATAAGTGGGTAGTCTCAGCACGGACTGAATAAGTTACCGCTTAGTAAGTGCTGATCTTCCCACCTCGCAGGCCCGAGGGAGCCCTCAAATGCAACTCGCCGCGATCATCGTGTCGATGGTCCTGACCGTGGTCGGCGTTGCGCTCATCGCCCGAGCCGTCGCGCAGATCTACCGGTTCGTGAAGCTCGGTCAGCCCGTGCCTGCGGGCAGCCGCACCGACAATCCCAAGGCACGCACGATCACCCTGGTCAAGGAGTTCCTCGGCCACACGCGGATGAACCGCTGGGGGATCGTGGGCTTCGCCCACTGGTTCGTCGCGATCGGCTTCCTGACGCTGCCTCCGACGCTCGCACAGGCGTACGGCCAGCTGTTCCAGGCCGACTGGACCCTGCCGGTCCTCGGCGGCTTCCTGCCGTTCGAGATGTACATCGAGTTCATCGGCCTCATGACGGTCGTCGGCATCGTGATCCTGATGGCGATCCGGCTGCTGAACCTGCCCTCGCGGGCCGGCCGCAAGTCGCGCTTCGCGGGCTCCAAGGCCTGGCAGGCGTACTTCGTCGAGTACGTCATCCTCACCATCGGCCTCGCGATCATGGCCCTGCGCGGCCTGGAGGGCGCGATCCACCACGTGGACCACTACGAGGCCGCGTACTTCGTCTCGTACCCGCTGGTCCTGGCCTTCAAGGGCCTGAGCGTCCCGACCCTCCAGACGCTGATCTACTTCGTCGCGATGATCAAGATCGGCACGTCGCTGATCTGGATGATCACGGTCTCGCTCAACACCAACATGGGCGTGGCCTGGCACCGCTTCCTGGGCTTCCCGAACATCTGGTTCAAGCGCAACGCCACCGGCGAGTCCGCCCTGGGCGCGCTCCAGCCGATGACGTCGGGCGGCAAGCCGATCGACTTCGAGGACCCGGGCGAGGACGACGTCTTCGGCGTCAGCCAGGTCGAGCAGTTCTCCTGGAAGGGCATCCTCGACTTCTCAACCTGCACCGAGTGCGGCCGCTGCCAGTCGCAGTGCCCCGCCTGGAACACCGGGAAGCCCCTCTCCCCGAAGCTCCTCATCATGTCGCTGCGCGACCACGCGCACGCCAAGGCCCCGTACCTGCTGGCCGGCGGCGGCAAGACCATGGAGGGCGAGGAGAAGGCGTCCGAGGAGCAGCTCAAGGACGTCCCCGCCTCCGCTCTGGCCGAGGCCGAGCGCCCGCTGATCGGCACGGTCGAGGCTGCATCTGACAGCGGCTTCGCCGCGGGCGGCGTCATCGACCCGGACGTGCTGTGGTCCTGCACCACCTGCGGTGCCTGCGTGGAGCAGTGCCCGGTCGACATCGAGCACATCGACCACATCGTCGACATGCGCCGCTACCAGGTCATGATCGAGAGCGCCTTCCCGTCCGAGGCGGGCACGATGCTCAAGAACCTGGAGAAGAAGGGCAACCCCTGGGGCCTGGCCAAGAAGCAGCGCGTCGAGTGGACCAAGGAGGTCGACTTCGAGGTCCCGGTCGTCGGCAAGGACGTCGAGGACCTCAGCGAGGTCGACTACCTGTACTGGGTCGGCTGCGCCGGCGCCCTGGAGGACCGCGCCAAGAAGACCACCAAGGCCTTCGCGGAGCTGCTGCACATCGCGGGCGTCAAGTTCGCGATCATGGGCGGCGAGGAGAAGTGCACCGGTGACTCGCCGCGCCGCCTCGGCAACGAGTTCCTGTTCCAGCAGCTCGGCGCGGAGAACGTCGCGATGCTGAACATGGCGTTCGGCGAGGACGACGAGGACCCGTCGACGAAGAAGCCGAAGTCGTCGAAGAAGATCGTCGCGACCTGCCCGCACTGCTTCAACACCATCGCGAACGAGTACCCGCAGCTCGGCGGCGAGTACGAGGTCATCCACCACACCCAGCTGCTCCAGCACCTGATCGACGAGGGCAAGCTGATCCCGGTGACGCCGGTCGAGGGCCTGATCACGTACCACGACCCCTGCTACCTGGGCCGCCACAACAAGGTCTACACGCCTCCGCGCGAGATCATGTCGGCCGTCCCGGGTCTGCGCCAGCAGGAGATGCACCGCCACAAGGAGCGCGGCTTCTGCTGCGGCGCCGGTGGTGCGCGCATGTGGATGGAGGAGCGGATCGGCAAGCGCATCAACAACGAGCGGGTGGACGAGGCCCTCTCGCTCAACCCCGACATCGTCTCCACCGCCTGCCCGTTCTGCCTCGTCATGCTGACCGACTCCGTCAACGGCAAGAAGAACGACGGCGAGGCCAAGGAGAGCCTCCAGGTCGTCGACGTGGCGCAGCTGCTGCTCGACTCGGTCAGGACCCCGGTGGACCCGGGAGAGGGCGCGTCGGAGCCGGCGGACGAGCCGGAACCGCAGCCCGTGAAGTAGTCGTCCTCGTACTCGTACGGGACCGGTACGGGACCAGTACGGATCGGTACGGGAAGTGAGAAGCGGCCGGACCTGCCTCGGGGGCAGGATCGGCCGCTTTTCGCGTCACAGTCACCCGTCACCCGACCCTGTAGGTCTCCAGCAGCTTGCCCTCGAAGGAGTAGACCCGGCTCTCGCCGCCGTACCTGCCGTCCGGCCCGGAGATCACGACCACGGGGCCGCGGCGCGCTGACCCTTGATGAGCTTGGCGATGTGCCCGTCGGGCAGCGCGGTGTGGGCGTGCGCGCGGGCGTCCTGAGCAAGTGGGCCATTACGCACCGCTCAACCATTGGCCCACGCACCTGGCAGGAGCATGATGAGGCGGCTGGGTTCCGGAGAGACGGATGGGGATGGAATGGGTGGCGCCGTGCTGCGTCGACGCCGACTGCGCAGGACCGCGCTCGCCGGCCTGGGCCTGCTGCTGCTGACGCCGCTTCCGGCCGGCTGCGGGCTCTCACCGTCGCACCCCGACGCCGCGTCCGACCGCCCGGCCCCCGGCACCTCCGCCGCCCCTTCCGCATCCACCCTCGCCGGCAGCGCCGCCGCACCCGCCCTCCCCGTACCGCGCGGCGACGGCAGCCGCGTCCCGGAGGACTTCAACGGCGACGGGCACCGCGATCTCGTCCTCGACGACCTCGTCAAGGCGCCGGGCGCGGCCCACGACGACGACGCCGGCATCGGCATCGTCTACGGGACCTCGAAGGGCTCCCTGGCCCCATCCGTACGCCGGCTCCTCACCCCGCGCGCGAACGGCGCCCCCGTCGCGGGCGTGCTCCCCTCCGCGTTCGACGCCGCGGCCGCGTGCGACCTCGACAAGGACGGCTTCAGCGACCTGATCGTGGCCACGGACCCCCCGTACGACGGCGTCGGCCGCCCGCCCGTCCCCCTCCAGCTGCTCTTCGGCGGCCCCACCGGACTCACGGGCAAGGCGGTCGTCCTCCGCATCCCGGAGCAGGCGCGGTACGGCAACGAATGGCCCGACCACCCCGTCTGCGGCGACTTCGACGGCGACGGCGCCCAGGACCTCGCGGTCACCGCGAGCGGCGGCCGGCTCAGCTTCCTGCGCGGCCCCTTCACCCGTACGGGCGGCCCGCGCGCCGCCGGGGCCCCGCTCCAGGGCGCGGGCCCGGTCCTCGCGGCCCCCGAGCCCGACGCCGACCCGAACGGAGACGGCTACGACGACCTGGCCTTCTCCACGCGGCCCCGCACCCCCGGCACCGCGGCCGAGGCCAGGCTGCTGCTCGGCGGCCCCGACGGCCCCGGCCGCCCCGGAGGCACGTACACCTTCAAGGCCGTGCGCCTCCCGCCCGCGCCGGCGCTCCCGGCCGGCGAGGCCGCGGCCGTCACCGAGCTGCTGCGCCACGCGGACTTCGACGGCGACAAGCGGGCGGACGTCGTGACGCGTACGCACCGGGGCGAGAACGCCGACGTCATCGCGCTGTACCCGGCCTCCGGCGACCGCGCAAGGCCCTTGATCACTTTCAGCACGTCGATCTTCCTGGGGATCCCTTAGGGGATGTCACAGGTCGGCAGCAAAGGCCCCCGGGTTCCTCCGGCCGGGACACCGGACACAGCGGGAACAGGTACGTTCGAATGCGTGGCTGGATTCAGGATCGGACGCGGCCGGGGCAACAACCGCACCCCGCAACAACAACCGCAGCAGGCGCCTCCGCCGCCGCACGGGCAGCAGTACGGCCAGTACGGCGGTCAGTACGCAGGCCCGTACGCAGGCGACCGGACGGCGCCCTCGTACCCCCCGCAGCAGCAGTGGCAGCAGCACCAGCAGCCGCACGGCGAGCCGGAGTACTTCGGCGACCCGTACGCCCAGGCGCACCCGCAGCAACCGCAGCCGGGCGGGTACGCGGCGGGTGACCCGTACGCCGACAACCCCGGTCACACCCGCGCCTTCAGCGTCGGCGACGACCCGTACGGCGACGGCGCCACCTACCGCGCAGGCGCCGCCCCCGCGGCCCCCGCGGGCCCGCGCCTGCACTGGAAGGAGCTGCTGAGCGGCATCGTGCTCCGCCCGGGACCGACGTTCCTGCAGATGCGGGACCACCCGGTCTGGGGCCCCGCCCTGACCGTCACGTTCCTCTACGGCCTGCTCGCGATCTTCGGCTTCGACGAGACGCGCAAGGAGGCGATCAGCGCGCCGTTCGCCACCGCACTCGTCTCCGTGCTCATCACCGGCGTGGTCTTCGTCATCGGTGGCCTGATACTCGGCGCCGTCACCCACACCCTGGCCCGCCAGCTCGGCGGCGACGGCTCCTGGCAGCCGACGGTCGGCCTCTCCATGCTGATCATGTCCCTGACGGACGCCCCGCGGCTGGTCTTCGCCCTCTTCCTGGGCGGCGAGAACTCACTGGTGCAGGTGGTCGGCTGGGTGACGTGGCTGGCGGCGGGCGCGCTGTTCACGTCGATGGTGAGCAAGTCGCACGATCTGCCGTGGCCGAAGGCGCTGGGGGCATCGGCGATCCAGCTGATCGCGCTGCTGTCGATCATCAAGCTGGGAACGATCTGACCCGAGCGGACACAAACGGATACGAGAAGGCCCCCACCCGGGAAGAGCGTGGGGCCTTGCTGTGAGCGGCGCCGGCAGCGCAGGACCGAGGCCGAAAGGGCATCGTCGGCCTCGTTGGCTCCCGGACGCCGCCCGGGAGCGATCTTGAGGCGTCGGCCGGAGAATGGGGTGGCGGACTCGCTCACGGGCGATGGCGTGCTCCGAGGTGCGGGGGTCTGGAGGTCGTGGGCCCATGCAGTCTGTGACATTCGGGAACGGAGCACGGGGCCGGGCCGTGCGAGTCCGCGAAGCGCCAGGTGAGCGGGGCGTCGTCGGGCTGCTCCTCGAACCCGTGCCGTGCCCGTCCGGCAACCGCAGGCCGTCCCGGCACGTATGGCACGCGGCAGAAGCCGCAGGCCCGGTGACCAAGGTGACCTGGGCGCTGCTGCCCCCGGATGCCGGGCCGGCGCGGCCATGACGGACGACGAGCAGACACCTCAGGCCGGCGAGTGTCCTCCCGCCGAAGAAGGGAGTCGCTGTCCCGGCCCGGTGGACCACGCGCATCCGGCAACGCCGGGGCAGAGCCCATGTCCCGATCCTGGAGGGCGGCGGGGCTGCCCATGCGGCGGCGGGGAGAAGTCCGCGACCGTGGCGAGGGCTTGGGACGCGCAGCGCTCACCGTGACCGGAGAGAAGGGCTGATCGGTGATGGCGGACGAGAGAGCCGAACGCATCGCGGAGATCATCAGGCCGCTGCGGGTGAAACCGGGCTCGAAGGTGAACCTGGGCCGGGACTTCGATCCCCGCCACAAGGCCGGCCTGAAGAAGCGCGACGGGGTCGAGCTGCTGCGGACCGGGGTGTCCCTGCTGGCCGAGTACCAGGATCGGCTCGCCGCCCAGGACACGTACGGCGTACTGCTCTGTCTCCAGGCGCTCGACGCCGGGGGCAAGGACGGGACGATCCGTCACGTCATGAGCGGCGTCAATCCCCAAGGCGTGCGGGTCAGCAGTTTCAAGGTGCCCTCCACCGAGGAACTCGACCACGACTACCTGTGGCGTTACGCCCGTCGGCTGCCCGCGCGCGGAGAGATCGCCGTCTTCAACCGGTCGCACTACGAGGAGGTACTCGTCGTGGGGTGCACCCCGAGAACCTCGTCCGGCAGAAGCTGCCGGACCACTCGCGTGGACCGGGGGTATGGGACCGCCGCTACCGGGAGATCAACGACTGGGAGCGCTACCTCACGGACAACGGGTTCAAGGTGGTGAAGATCTTCCTGAACCTGTCCAAGGAGGAGCAGCGCACCCGCTTCATGAAGCGGATCGACCTGCCGGAGAAGAACTGGAAGTTCTCCGCGGCCGACGTCCGGGAGCGGCGCCGGTGGGACGGCTACCGGCACGCGTTCTCCGAGATGCTGTCCGCCACGAGCACGGAGTGGGCGCCCTGGTGCGTCGTGCCGGCGGACCGGAAGTGGGTCGCGCGGATCTGCGCGGCGGCGGTGCTCGCGCACACCCTGATGGACATCGATCCCCGGTACCCCGAGGTGGGGGAGGAAGCGCGGAGGGATCTGCTCGCCACCAAGCGGGAGCTGGAGCAGGAGGCCCCGCGGGGGCCCCGGCCGATCCGTACGCCTCCCGTCATCCGGCGCCCGCCCGGGCCGCCGGCGGGAGTGACACGCCCGCGGGAAGCAGACGCGCGTCCGGCGCCGGGCGTCGGACGAAGAAGAAGCGCGGCTAGGATCCGGCGGACCGGCGTAGACCCGCCCGGATCGGAGGCACGACGATGACGGTGCAGTCGGAACCCGGGGGAGAGTGGTCCCACCCTCCGGAGGAAGGCTGGTACGCGCGTTCTTCCGAGCAGGTCGTAGCGGCGTTCGGTGTGGATCCGGCGGTCGGTCTCCCCGCGGCACGTTTCCTCGCCCGCCGGTCCAGGGGCACAGGGTGAGCCGTCGTTCCGCCCTGCCCCGCGCGCCGGGCATCGCCGTTCTCAAGGGATACCGGCGAGGCCGGCTGCGAGGGGACCTCGTGGCCGGGATCACCGTAGCGGCCTATCTCGTGCCGCAGGTCATGGCGTATGCGAGCGTCGCCGGTCTGCCGCCGGTCGTGGGACTGTGGGCGATCCTGCCGGCCATCGTCCTCTATGCGTTCCTCGGCACGTCACGGCTGCTGTCGGTCGGTCCCGAATCGACGACCGCGCTGATGACCGCCACGGTGGTGGGGCCGCTCGCCGCGGGGGATCCCGCGCGGTACGCCGTCCTGGCATCGGCGCTCGCCGTCGCGGTCGGCCTGATGTGCCTGGTGGCGTGGGCCGCGCGGCTCGGCTTCGTGGCCGATCTGCTCTCGCGGCCCATTCTGATCGGCTACCTCGCCGGCGTCGCACTGATCATGATCGTCGACCAGCTGACCAAGCTCACCGGTGTCCCGACGGAGGGCTCCGGCTTCTTCCCACAACTGCTGTCCTTCGTGGGGAACCTGGGCGAGGCACATGCGACAACGGTGATCTTCAGCATCGTGGCCCTGCTCTTTCTCTTCCTGGCGGCCCGCCTTCCCCGCGCCGTCCCCGGTCCGCTGCTGGCCGTCGTGCTCGCTACGGCGGTGGTGGCGGCGTTCGGCCTGGAGAAGCGCGGCCTCTCGGTGATCGGGGAGATCCCGGCCGGGCTGCCGGGCCCGGAACTCCCGGCGCTGGGCGACCTACCCCGGCTGCTGCTGCCCGCAGTCGGTGTCCTGCTCGTCGGCTACACCGACTTCATCCTCACCGCGCGTGCCTTCGCCACCGACGACGGCGGGCCGCGCCTGGACCCGAACCAGGAGCTCCTCGCCCTGGGCGCCGCGAACCTCGGTGCCGGCACGATGCAGGGATTCCCTGTGAGCAGCAGCGCCAGCCGGACCGCGCTCGCGCAGTCGGCCGGCGCACACACACAGGGCTACGCGCTCGTCGCGGGCGCGGCCGTACTGGCGGTGCTCCTGTTCCTCAGCCCACTGCTCACAAACACGCCCACGGCCGTACTGGGCGCACTGGTCGTCTACGCCGCCGTACGGATGATCGACCTGACGGGCTTCCGGCGGCTGGCCTCCTTCCGGCGCAGGGAACTCCTGCTGGCCCTTGGCTGCCTCATCGGGGTCCTCGTCCTGGACATCCTCTACGGCGTGCTCGTGGCCGTGGGCCTGTCGGTCGTCGAGCTGCTGAGCAGGGTGGCGCGACCACACGACGCCGTCCAGGGGCTGGTGCCGGGCCTGGCCGGCATGCACGACGTCGACGACTACCCGCAGGCGCGGATCATCCCCGGGCTGCTGGTCTACCGCTACGACTCCCCGCTGTTCTTCGCCAACGCGGAGGATTTCAGACGACGCGCCCTGGCCGAGGTGGCCGAGCAGGAGAGCCCCGTCAGGTGGTTCGTCCTCAACGCCGAGGCCAATGTGGAGGTGGACATCACCGCGCTGGACGCCCTGGACGCACTGCGACGGGAGCTGACCGGCCGCGGCATCGAGTTCGCCATGGCGCGCGTCAAACAGGACCTGCGCGACGAGTTGGACGCGTACGGGCTCACCCAGTCCGTGGGCGAGGACCGGATCTTCCCCACCCTGCCCACGGCGGTGGCCGCGTACCGCGCCTGGTCCCGGGAGAACGAGAACGGTGACGGCGGCGCGCACCCGGCCGACGGGGCCCCCGGCTAGGACGCTTCGTTTGCCGTGCGACCGGCGACCGGGCGGCTCCGGCAGGGCTGGGGTGCCGACGCCTCCATCCGGCACACAAAGGGCACGCGCTGCCCCCTCCGCGCCCCTCATACATCGTGACTGATCCTTGCCGGACCGTAGCTACCGCAAGGATCGCCATCCGGAGGGCACAACCGCCTCGGCGGCTACAGCGCCTCCTTGGAGGGCGTGATGGGCTCGCCCGACTTACGTACGGGAGGCAAGACGCTCCACGGGAAGTTGATCCAGTCGTCGGTGCGCTTCCAGACGTACTCGCACTTCACCAGGGAGTGCGACTTCTCGTAGACGACGGCGGACCGCACCTCGGCGACGTGGTCGACGCAGAAGTCGTGGACGAGCTTCAGGGTCTTGCCCGTGTCGGCGACGTCGTCGGCGATGAGGACCTTCTTGTCGGAGAAGTCGATCGCGTTGGGCACCGGCGCGAGCATGACCGGCATCTCGAGGGTCGTCCCGACGCCCGTGTAGAACTCCACGTTGACCAGGTGGATGTTCTTGCAGTCCAGGGCGTACGCCAGCCCGCCCGCGACGAAGACCCCGCCCCGCGCGATGGACAGCACGATGTCGGGCTCGTACCCGTCGTCGGCGATGGACTGCGCGAGCTCACGGATCGCGCCGCCGAACTTCTCGTACGTCAGGTTCTCGCGTACCCCACTCATTGCGTACCCGCCCTCACACCTGCGTCCGGTGGAAATTCATGAACGACCGCGAGGCCGTCGGCCCCCGCTGACCCTGGTACCGGGAGCCGTACTTCTCGGACCCGTACGGGTGCTCCGCCGGCGAGCTGAGCCGGAACATGCACAGCTGCCCGATCTTCATCCCCGGCCAGAGCTTGATGGGCAGGGTGGCGAGATTCGACAGCTCCAGCGTGACATGCCCCGAGAAGCCGGGATCGATGAAGCCGGCGGTCGAGTGCGTGACCAGCCCGAGCCGCCCGAGGGAGCTCTTGCCCTCGAGCCTGGACGCGATGTCCTCCGGCAGCGAGACGACCTCGTACGTCGACGCCAGCACGAACTCGCCGGGGTGGAGGATGAACGCCTCGTCGCCCTCCGGCTCGACGAGTCGCGTCAGGTCCGCCTGCTCGACGGCGGGGTCGATGTGGGGATAGCGGTGGTTCTCGAACACCCGGAAATAGCGGTCCAGCCGCACGTCGATGCTCGAGGGCTGCACCATCGAATCGTCGTACGGGTCGATACGGACCCGTCCCGCGTCGATCTCGGCCCGGATGTCCTTGTCTGAGAGAAGCACGCCCCGAGGATACGCAGAGCGCGCGGGCCCGCCCCAATCGGGCGGATCCCCGCGCGCCACCTCCGCCACACCTCAGCGCTTCTGCAGCTCCACCACTCGGTCGCCCTGCCCGGCCTTCTGGACGGGCACGGCATGCCTCAGCCGCGCACACCGCGGACACCGGATGAGCCGCCCGGGCCCGATCCGGTCGGCACCGAGCTGCTGCATCGGGAACGACGAAGTGGTGAAGACATGCCCTTCGGCACAGCGGACGACGGTGCGCTCCGTCGAGTCCTTCGGGTCCATGAAGTCCCTTCCCCAACACGTGGACGAGATAGCCACATTAGGGGATCAACAGGACACCACTCCACGCGGCACTCCGCTCCCCCAAGGTACGCCTCCACCCCTCCACGCCACCCGCACATCCCCGACTCCACCACGACGCGGGCACGGGCCGGGCGCGAGCCGGGCGCGGCGCCGGCGGGGGCCCGGGGTTGCTCCCGGCGCGGCTCCGGTGCGGGGCCCTGACAGCCCGAAGGCCCCGCGGCTCAATTCACCGGGGGCCTTCGATGGGGTACAGTGTGCGATGATGCAGTGCTGATCAAACGGCCGCTGTGCGGGTGTAGTTTAATGGTAGAACATGAGCTTCCCAAGCTCAGAGCGCGGGTTCGATTCCCGTCACCCGCTCCACGACGAAGGTCCAGGTCATAGACCCGGGCCTTTCTTGTTGTCTGGACCTGCCTAAGCGTCCCGTGCCACATCCGTGCCAGATGCTTGGTCATCCACTGCATCACGCCGCTGCCGGACGAGCCTGTCGAGACCGGCCGCGACCTCCCGCTGACGCTCGACGTCCGAGTGCTGATAGATCAGCGCGGCCCGCTCGGTCGACTGTCCGGCCCGCACCATCGTGTCCTTGAGCGTCGCGCCGGAGCGGGTCGTCAGGGTGTGTCCGGTGTGACGAAGGTCGTAGAAGCGGAAGCCGTCGGGGAGACCCACCTTCGTACGGGCGGTGCGCCACTTCCGCCCGAAGCTGGACCGCCGGAACGGTTTGCCCTTCTCCCCCACGAACAGAAGCCCGTCCGGGCCCTTCTCGGCGTACCAGTCGAGGTGCCGTCGAAGGTCGGTCCGCAGAAAGGCCGGCAGGACGACGAGCCGCTTGCCCGCTTCCGACTTGGTCGGCCCTGCGGCCCGCTTGCCGGTGGTCAATTCCGGTGCAGCCTGCCGAACGCGGATCGTCAGGTTGTCGAGGTCCACATCCTTGCGGCGCAGCTCGGCTTGTTCCTCCGGGCGGAGCGGACCGTACGCGCCGAGGTAGACCATCAGCCGCCAGCGCGGACCGAGGGCGTCGGCGAGCGCGTCGACCTGGTCGACGGTGGCGACAGGGCGTTCGGCGGCGGTTTCCTTTCCGGCACCGCGAATACGGCAAGGGTTGCGGCGTATCAGCTCGTCCTCGACGGCCGTCTCCAGGATGGCCTTCAGAAGGCGATAGCTCTTGGCGACGGTGGTCTCCGCCCCGGTCGAGTCGAGCCGTTCCGAGCGCCAGGAGCGCACGCGCGGAGCCGTGATCTCGTCGAGGTCCAGGTCCTCGAAGGCGGGCAGGATGTGCAGCCGGAGGAGTCGCCGGTACAACTCGTCGGTCGTCGGGGAAAGCCGCCGTTCCTTGACCCACAGGGTCGCGTACTCCTCGAACTTGACCGCTCCGGCGTCCGGGTCCTGCCAGTCACCACGGCGGATCTCGGTCCGCTTCTCGGCGAGCCAGTCGTCAGCGTCACGCACGGTCGCGAAGGTCTCGGGCGCCGGCCGCATGACACCATCCGGACCGGGATACCGAGCTTGGTACCGCCCGGAGGGCAGCTTCCGCACCGCCCCGAACGCCCGCCGCTTGCCCTTCTTGTTGGCCATCAGGCAGCCCGCTCATACCGCGCACGGCGACGGCGGATCGGCTGGACGGTGTTGCCGTTGATGTAGGCGTCCAGCGCGCTTTCCGCGATCCGCACATGGCGACCGACCTTGACGAAGGCGATCCGCCGTTCGGCGATGAGCCGCCGAGGGAAGCGGATGGTGGTGCCGAGGCGTTCGGCGGCTTGCTCGACGGTCAGCAGGAGGTCACTCACGACCGGTCTCCTTCCAGGGCGGCGAGTGCTTCGCGGGCGGTTTCGCGGTTGAGTTGGATGTCGCAGGCGATCGAGGCAGCGAGTGCGGACTCACCAGAGGTATGGCCGTGCCCGGCGTACTCCCAAGAGGCGAGGACCAGCACCGTGTCCGGGTCGCCGAGCGCGTCTTGCTCCTGGGCGGCGCGGTAGTCGGCGCGGATCTGGCGGAGGGCGCCGAGGGTGGTGGAGTAGCGGCGGGATTTGGTGGAGAAGTGACCGCGAAAGCCGAGCATGTGCGCCCAGGCGCCCAGCTTGCGGTCCGGGTAGAGCGGGGCGAGGTCGAGGCAGGCCTCGATGAGGCGGCGGGGGTGGTCGGGCACGTCCAGGAGTTCGAGGACCTCCCGGTTCCCGATGCGGCGGTCGAGGCTGCCGGTCGACTCGGCTGCTTTCGTGGCGTACTTGGCGACGTACGAGGCAACAGCTTGCTCGGTGATGTCGGAGCCGTCGCCGAAGGCCTTGACCGGTCGGATGTCGAGCTGGCGGCCCCAGCGGAAAGGCCGGCACGGCTCGTTCCCGGCGGCGGGCACGGTGATCGAGGTGTAGGAGTGTGCGACCGCAGCGCGGATGGAGTCGTCGAGCAGCTGCACGGTGGCCCAGGGCGGCGGGGCGGTGTCTGGGCCGTCGGGTCCGTCGAGTCGGATCACGGCGTGGAAGTGGATCGCGCCGCGTTTCTGGAACTCGGCGACCTTGCCGTACGAAACGCGCAGCGCGTCTTTGAGCTCCCGCTGTGAGAGCCCGGCGCGGGCGGCGATCTCGCGGCGCAGGCGGGTGGTGAAGCGCTGCCAGAGCTGCCCGGCGTGGTTGTTGAACAGCACCGTGCCCGCGTAGTCATAGGTGGCCGGGTCGAGGGCCGTGCCGAGGACGGGGGCGTCCTCGGAGTGGCGGGTGCCGCAGCGGCAGACGCCGCGGTCGGGCCGGTTGTGCACGGGGCCGAACGAGGGGGCGGTGAGGGTGGCGAAGACGCGCGGGTGGTCGCGGACGGTGGCGGGGATGTGCTTGCTCTCGTCTCCGGCGAGTCCTGCGCGGATGAGGTGATAGGTGTCTCCGGCGTAGGTGTAGGCGCAGGTGGGGCAGCGGGAGGCGCGGCGGTTGCCGCAGGCGACGCGGAGCCGTCCGTCCGGTTCGGTGTCGGTGGAGTAGCGGCGCAGCGTCTCACCCGTCGCGCGGTCTTTGGCGAGGGTCCAGCCGGTGAGGTGGATGGGGTCGGAGCAGCCGCCGGTGCGGTGCACCTGGTCTTTCCAGCGGTCGAAGCCGGGGGACCCGGCCACCCTGAGCAGGTCGTTCAGGGTGGCCGGGTTCAGACCCGCGAAGGTCGCGGTGTCGGTCACGCGCTCACCACCAGGGCGGCAGGGGTAAAGACCGTGTAGACCCGCAGCGAGATCCGGCCGAGGGGTGCCGTGAACGACAGCTTCGTCTCGTCACCGCGCTCGGTGATCAACACGTCTGCGGGGTCGGTGTGGAGGGCTTGGCGCCACGCTTCGAGGTCGCTGGGGCTGTCGAGCAGGACGTGAGTCTCGCCGGGGGTGATGTCACTGGTGGTGATGTAGGCACCCGGCAGGGCCTGGTGTGTCTCGGCGAAGCGGGCCAGCGCGGCGAGTAGTGCGGCTTGCATGCCCAGGGGGTTGTTCAGGGACTCGTTCATGCGCTTACCTCCCCGCCGGTGCGGTGAGCGGGTGGCGGGCCGGGCGGGTGCCGGTGCCGTGGCAGGCCGGGCAGTGGGCGGCGATGGTGCGGAGGTTTCCGCGTCGGTCCCGGCCGCCGAGGGTGACGCGGACGGTGGGGAAGCCGTCGCAGTTCGAGCAGACCCGCACGGCGGGGGTGGTGGGCTGGGCCATGATGGGTGTTCCTTCCGGATCGTGTGGTTCGGGCAGGGGCACGGCTCCCGGGGCGGGCAAGACTTGGCGGTTGAGACCGCCCCGGGGGCCGGTCAGCGGCGCTTGTGCTCGGAGGCGATCAGCGAGCGGACGACGAGCGCGCACACGGCGACCGAGGCCGCGGTGACGGCGGCCGCCAGGAGCATCGAGACCAGGACCGCGCCGACGACGAGCACGACGGCGGTGCCGCCACCGACGAGGGCGAGCGCGGTGCCGGGCGTGAGCTGGACCGTGGGCCGGGCCCAGGCCGCCGGGGCGTCGGAGACCGGGGCCGGGGCCGGAGCCGGGGCGGGAGTGTGCTGGACGATCGCGGTCGGCTCGACAGCGGGCGGGGTGACGATGCCGGTCGGGGTCGGCATGGTCGGGATCTTGGGTCGGAACATGAGTGCATCTCCTTCCTGCGGTGGACTACTTGCTGATGGCGGTGTCGATGACGGGGGCCAAGAGACTGTCGGCGAGGAGGAAGCCCCCGAGGAGGAGCACAGCGACGAGCCACCAGGGCGGGCGGATGAGCTTGATACCAAGGGCGCCGACGACGACCAGGGCGAGCCAGAGCGGAACGTCCATGGCGGTGATCTCCCGTTCAGTCGGTGATGCGGCAGCGGTGCGTACGGGCGGCGAGCTGGGCGGCCGAGGAGCTGGAGAAGTCGGCGGACCAGCCGCAGCGGTCGGCCGTGCAGACCGCGGCGTGCTTGGTGCGGCCGTGCCGATCGCGGTGGGTGCCGATCTGTACGGGGCCGATCCGCATGACGGAGTGGAAGTGGTCGCGGGCGGGCATCGCGGTCGTCCTTTCTGGTCAGGCGAGTTGGGCGGCGATGGCGTCGGCCATCGGCGCCGGGACGCCGAGGCGGGCGCGCAGGGTGTCGGTGTCGATCGGTGTGCCGGTACGGGCGTGGTGGTCGTCGGCGACCTTGCGGGCGTGGTCGACCAGGGCGGCCGGGACCGGTGGAGCCGGGACGGGAGCAGGTTCGGCAGCTGCGGGCAGCGCCGGGGCGGGCTCCGCCTCGGCGACGGGGACCGGCTCGGGGTCGGACTCCGGTTCGGCCGGCACAACCTCGACCGGCTCCGGCTCCGGCTCCGGCTCCGAGTCAGTCGCGGCCGGTGAGTGGGCGAGGAGGGTGCCGCCGAGGAAGGCGAGCGCGGGCCATCCGGCGATGCCGAAGCGCAGCCAGGCGGGCGGATGCGCCAGGTCGAGGAATCCAGCGGTGGCGACGTTCGCGCCGAGCGAGGCGACCAGGGCGATCAGGAACCAGCACCAGGCGAGCCGGGACGGGCCGTCGTTGCGCAGCCGACGCCAGGCGGCGACCAGGAGCAGGTCGACGGAGACCGGGTAGGCCCATGCCTTCCAACCGGACTGTCCGGCAGCGGCGGCGAGGTCGTGCAGGTGGGCGAAGGACAGGGCCCCGGCAATCACGGCCTGCACCAGGACGGCATCGATGCGGAGCTTGCGGGTCATGTCCTCACCTCCTTCAGGTGTCAGTGGTCGTCGGGTGTGCTGGCAACGCGAGGGCCGAGGAAGAGCAGGAGTTCAGCCCGGGCTTCGCCATCGGTCGCGGCGCGGTAGGCATCACGGGCGATGCGCAGCGCCGTCGTGAAATCCGAAGCGTCGAGGGCCTGTAGGACTTCACGGATCACGACCTCGTTCGCGGCTCGCATGGGCGTGCTCCTTTCTGAAGCCAGGGCATGGCAGGGGTAGGGAGTTGGCGCGAGGCGGTCGCGCCGACCGGGGTGGGGGCGGCTCTCAGACGGAGGCGGGTGCCTCGGTCTGGGCCGGGATCTTGACGAGTGAGACCGTGGGCGGCAGCTCGGGCCGGAAGGCGGCGAGGCCGGGCAGCTCGGGGGTGCGGTGGGCGTGCCGGTTGCAGGCGTTGACTGCCTGGCGCATCGAGGTGTGCGGGGTGCGGATGCGGGCCCAGCCGCCGGTCGAGTCGCCGGTGACGGCGAGGCCGGGGGTGTCGGTCGGGATGGAGATGGCAGCCAGGACGGCGTCGGGGGCGATGTCGCCGAAGGCCATGTTGGCGGAGGTCTCGTCGTTGACGCGGTGGGCGGTGCGGGCGGTGAGTTGGGCGCGGAGCATGGTGATGCCCTTGCCGAGTTCGGAGCCGAAGCGCTGTCCGCAGATCTCCAGATAGATGCCGGCAGCGCGGCCGAGCTGGGCGAGCCGGGCGAGCGCGGTGATGATGCGGTCCCGGCGCTTCTCCTCTTCCTTGGTTGCGAACAGGGCGAGTTCGGCGACCTCGTCGACGAGCAGGACGATCGGGGTCGGGCGCAGGCGAGCCGGGAGGTCCCAGATGTCGGCGGCGATCTCCGCGTCGGGTATGTCGGCGGTGATGCGCTGGTCGTCGCGGATCAGTTGGTAGACGCCCTCCATGTGTGTGACGAGTGCGTCGAGGAGGTCGGCGGCGGTGTCGGGGTTGTCGGCCAGCGCGGAGAACCGGCGGGCCAGCGGGAACAGCTCCACGCCTTGCTTGCAGTCGATGCCGACCAAGGCCACGTCTTGTGCGGCGAGTTCGGCGACCAGGTTGCGCTGGTAGACGGACTTGCCGGACTTCGTGGCCCCGACGGTCAGGGCGTGCGGGGTGGTGCGGTAGTCGCGGTAGTGGACGGCGCCGTCCTCGCGCAGGGCGACCGGGACCCGCATCGGCACACGCTCGACCTTGGTAGGCATCTGCACCTGGGCCAGGACGTCGTAGCCGGTCATCCGGAGTTCGACCACACCGGAGCGGATCTCGCGCGAGGTGACGCCGTACATGGCGAACGAGTGCCGCAGCCGGTCACACGAGGCGGCCACGTCGAAGGCGTCCTGACCGGGCCGTAGCCCCAGCCGCAGCACCAGGCCGGTGCGAGTCGGGCGGAGCCGCAGGATGCGCGGTGCACGCGACTCGGGAGCTGGACGGTTGGCCATCCGGGCGAGGGCGAGCCGCCAGCGCGGGGGCGGGACGGTCAGCCCGCACGCTTCCATGACCGAGGCGTAGCGGACCAGGACCCGCAGCACGGCGAGGGTGACGCCGAAGGTCATCCAGTACCAGGCGGGGCGCCGCCACCGCAGGAGACCCGCGACGGCGACGACCACCAGCAACGCGACCGTGAAGCCGGTCATGATCAGGCCACCTGGGGCTTCGTGGCGCCCTCGACCAGCGACGTGACGGCGACCGCGCGGAAGGCGATGCCGTGACGGCCGTCCCGCTCCCAGGGCCGAGCGACCAGCCCGGTCAGCGCGACCGGAGTGCCCATCGTCAGGTCACCGGAGATGCCGGTCTTCGGGACCGTCACGGACAGGAGTTCCACGGTGTCGTTGGCCGCGAACATCACGTTCACGGTCATCAACGTCGCCCCGGTCTCGGCGTCGACGGCGATTTCACCGGTACGGCGGTCCTTGACCTTGGGCTGCGGGGGCTGAGCCGCCATGACGGAGGCGGCGGAGGTGTCGACGGGGATCTGACGCACAGAGATCACTCCTCTAGAAGTGCTGAACTCCGTCACTTATGTATATGAGTGACATGAAGAAGAGTGCATGACTCCTGTACATGAGTCAACCCGCCAGGGCAAAGAAGTCCCGGCGGGTTGTGCAGAGTTGAGTGAGCGTCAGTCGGCAGCGGGGATGCGGTACTCGAAGACGAACTGATCAGCGGCCATGAGGGTGTCGCAGACCTCCACCACCCGGCCAGCTTCGGTGACCGCGTTACGGATGAGGTGAACGACAGGCGCGCCGGGGCTCAGGGACAGTTCGGATGCCTCAGCCTTGGCGGCCGGGCGCGCTGTCAGCGTCTCGACAAACTCGGCGAAAGTGTGGCCGTCGTCCTCCAGGCGGGCGTAGATGCCGCCAGGGCCGGGGTTCTCCGCGAACAGTTCTGGGATGTCCTTGACGACGTCCCACGGCAGGTACGACGACGCGGTCTCGACCGGGACGCCGTTGCGGAAATAGAGCCGTCGCCGTGCAAGGACCTGGGTGCCGGCGGAGACGCCGAGCCGGTCGGCAATGTCCTCCGGGGCCTCCATCGGGCCGATGTACAGAACGCTGACCTTGGCCGTGGCGCCGGATTGGGCCGACTCGGCGAGGTACGCGGCCTTACCTCCCCGCCGGTGCGATGCCCGGAACCGATCCGAAGAGCGCAGCCGCACGGGCGGTCGGTCCTTCACGATCGAGCCCTTGCCGTGGCGGGTGTCCACGAGCCCACTGGCCCGGACTTCCACCATGGCCTTGCGGATGGTGCCGCCGGAGACGCCGTAGCGCTCGACCAGCTCGGATTCGCTCGGCACCATGTCACCAGGCTTGAGGACGCCAGCCCGGATCTGCTGGATGATCTCGTCGGCGATCTGAACGTACCGAGGTACGGCCCTCCCACCTCCTACGGCTGTTCCCATAGTCCTTCTCACTCTCCTATGCTCCTGTACATGAGTAACAGCGCCCGAGAGACCCAGTCAACGCCACTGCACTCCGTGTCCGTGGCGGGAGCAGTGGTACGCGAGGACGGGCGTCTCCTGGCGATCCGCCGAGCCGACAACGGAACGTGGGAGCTCCCGGGCGGCGTGCTCGAGCTCACCGAGGCCCCCGAAGACGGAGTGGCCCGAGAAGTCTGGGAAGAGACCGGCATCCGAGTCGAGGTGGACGAGCTCACCGGGGTCTACAAGAACACGACGCGCGGCATCGTCGCCCTAGTGTTCCGATGCAAGCCGTCCGGGGGCGTTGAGCGAACCTCGGTCGAGTCGACGGCAGTTGACTGGCTCACGCCCGAAGAGATCCGCGAGCGGATGGCCGAGGTCTACGCGGTCCGGCTGCTCGACGCACTGGACGGGCACGGGCCCCACGTCCGGAGCCATGACGGCAAGCAGCTGATCCAAGCGCGGTAAGAGTTTCTCTACTTCATCAAGGCGGCTCGCTCCGCTCGCCGCGCGCGGCACCGGCTCGCCGCCGGGCCCGACGCTCCTGTCTTCGCCCCGCTCCGGGCCCGGCTCCGCCGGCCGCGCGGCTGAGCGAGCAACGCCAGATGCGCGAGACGGTAACCCGCTGTGGCTGGGGCGGTCGGCTCCGCGGCTTTACGCAGCCACCATGGGGCGAGCCTCGAAGATCATGGCCCCGATCGGGCTATTGCGGGCAGGCGAGGAGCCAGCCCGATTCGCGGCCAGCGTAAGGGGCCATGATCTCTCGCCCCATGGCAGCTCCAGCCCAAAGCCGCTACACCGACTGCGTGGACGTGCAGCCATCAGCTACGCGGGAGGCGCGAAAGGGTTCCCGTCGGACGTAGAGTGACCGTCCCGCCGCGCCCACGGTGGTGGGACAGGGGCCCAATCCGGTCCGCGGTGGGCCAGCCACCACCGTTCGATGGCGTGGAATTTCTCCTCGAACCTGCGATCCCAGCAGAGGATCCCGGTAACGGGTGCCCGTAGGCGGGTGCGGCGACCGGTGGCCTCGTAGATCACGACGGTCCGCTGCCCCAGGGAAGACTCGGCTTGGACGCCTTGCACGTCGGACCACGGGATGGTCCGCCGGCGCAGATTGTGCACGACGGCTGCCGACGGCGTGAGGGTGATCCCATGGCGCGGAAACACGATCATTGGCAACCAAGGCATGGCGATCCACACCCAAAACGGGTTGGCAGCCCCAGCGCTGTACGGCTCGCCTCGCATCCAGTCCATGACCTCGATGACCTCGATGACGACACCGAGGACAGCAAGGGGCAGAAAAGGCAGCGCGCGCTGGAAGGGGGTCAGCCCGTAGCGGATGCGCTCCGGCGGCGAGGCCTCGGCCTGTGCTCGCATCACCAATCCCCACCCCACTGCACCGTGCAGCCGCAGCTGCGTGATCGCCGATGCAGCATGTCGGAGCGGAGCCGGGCTGTCCAGATCCCCCGCGCAGCGTGCCCCCTGCGTGCCCGTTCAGTCGGAGACGAGCGGGGACCCTCGGGGAATGGCGGCGGCTCAGCGGCTCCCCCGCAGGTCGGCAATGCCACAGGTCAGGCCGCATCCGCATACGTGGTCTTCCAAACAGGTGCTCAAGCGCCCTGTCTCCGGCCCTTTGCCAAGCTGCAGACTCCACCGTCTTCAAGGGTCTCCTTGATCAAACTCTAGGGACGCCACTGCTCACGGTATTCGGGGTGCTCAGCATAGGACTGTGCGAGTACGCGAAGGGCGTATGTGAGGCCGGCGAAGCGTGGGTCCGTGGGATCCATAGCCGCGTAGTCCCGCGCCAGCATGTTGACAAGGTCGAGCATCGGCAGGTGACTGTCGAGCAGGGCATCGCCGCCGAAGCGGTAGCTCACCTCGGCATAGGCGTGGTTGTCCGCCTCGTACTGGGCGTGAATGAACTTCAGCATCCTGACAACCAGCGGCAGCTGCCAGCCGGCGCAGGCCACTAGTGCGCTGCCGTCCTCGGTGAGGAAGAGCAGGGTGGTCCATGTCCGATCGGCAGAATCGATAAACCCTGTGCGCACGGGCCGGCCATGTTCGCGGACGAGCTGCACTGCTCGTTCCAGTCCACGAGGTTCGAGTCCGTGCATCCGCATGCGCTGAAGACGGAGCTTGAAGACTCCGGCATGCTGGCCTGCGGGTTGTGCCCGGTCTCCCACCCAGTAGGTGGCGCCGTTGCGGAGGGTGGCCAGAGCTATCACGGACGCCTCGTCATCACCGGCCAACAGCGATTCCAGCACATGCCGTTCCATGGTCACCCCCGCCTGGATCCTGCGGTACAGCAGCCAGGTACCGCAACCCAGCAACCGCCCGCGTCCGGTAGCGCTCCTCCGGGGCCTGGTAGCGGCCGGAATGGACGTCGCTGACCGATTCGGCTAGAGCTACGGATCAGAAGTGGCCGTGCCCCTCCCGTGCCCGATCTAGGGGGAACCGGCGGGGAACCACGGTGATGGACGGGCAGCAAGCAAGAGAACGGCCCCTGACCGATTGACCTGGTCAGGGGCCGTTTCACCTGGCGGTGGGTGTGGGATTTGAACCCACGGTGACTCGCGCCACGACGGTTTTCAAGATCGTGGGGTGTGGTCCGAAGACTGGCGATGCAACCCCCAAGCCCTGAACCGGCCGCTCACAAAGACTCCCACGCCGAGAGACGCGACAATCAACAGGGCGGAGCCCCCAACATCGAGGGTCACCCGGTGCCCGGCTGCGAGCGGCAGCAGAAGCATGATCATCGTGAGGGCCACGGCTGCCACGGCAAGGCCGATCACCATTTCAGCCCACCACATCGCCCGTGTTGGTTGAGTCGTCACGGCGTCGTTGTACATCGCGAAACCGGCTGCTGTACAGCAGCGGAGTACAGCAACCACGGCGTTGCGGCATTCGTGTCTCGTCCCGGGCCGTCTGTGGGCCGTACGGGGGCGCCCGAGAGTGACCGACGACGACAAACAGTGACAGATCAACTACGAGGGTGATCAGCTAAGGGCCAGGTCAGAGGCCCCCGATCCCATGGGTTTCGTTCCAGGGGTGGCGGTCAGGCAAGATGGGGTGTTTCTTACCGTGAGCGGATTACACGTCGTCGAGGCAAGCAACCAAGGAACCCTTATGACCGCCGTCTACGTACGCATCGGGGACCACCGGTCCAAGTACCACACCGATGTTGACTGTCCGTCGCTCAACGGGAAGCAGGACACCTACATGGGTCAGGAGTCGATGCCCGAGGACGAGGCCAGGGAGCAGGGGCTCACAGCCTGCAAGCACTGCAAGAGGTAGCTGTCCAAGCGCCGCGGCAGTCCAGTCACCTGGTCGGGGCCAAGACGCCGACGGCAAAAGGCAACACGCATTGCACGGCATGCGATGAGTGTCTAACTGGGTGACAACGCCGACGAACAGCGGCGGACAAGCGTAGACGGTTGCGGACCAGCGCAGCAGCTCAGAGACACAACGGCCTCTGGTCAAGTGCCAGTACGAGTTGCTTCGGGACGAAGAGGTCGCCGTGCCATAGCCGTGCCAGAACGCCGGGCAAACAGCGGTCAGCAGCGGTCAACCAACCCTCCCTTTGGGAGTCGCTCAGAGCTTCGTCGTCGCAGGTCAGCACTCGGCCATCTGTAGTCATGCCGGTGATTCCCAAGCTCAGAGCGCGGGTTCGATTCCCGTCACCCGCTCCACGAAAAAGCCCCAGGCCAAGAGCCCGGGGCTTTGTTGTTGTCTAGACCGCGCTAGGCGTCGCGCACCAGATCCGCACCAGAAGGCTGGTCACGACCCTTCTGGCGAGCGGCTCGCACGAGCTTGTCGAGGCCGCCCGCGACTTCCTGCTGTCGCTCAAGATCCGAGTGTTGGTAGATCAGCGCGGCCTTCTCCGACGACTGCCCGGCGCGGACCATCGTGTCCTTGAGCGTGGCCCCGGAACGGGTCGCGAGGGTGTGCCCCCGCCTCCGACTTGGTGTCGCCAGGAGCGCGGCGGCCCGTCGTCAGCTCGGGCGCGGCCATGCGCACGCGGACGGTCATCGCGTCCAGGTCGATGTCCTTGCGCCGCAGCTCGGCTTGCTCCTCCGGCCGCATCGGACCGTACGCGCCGAGGTAGCCATCAGCCGCCAGCGAGGACCGAGGGCGTCGGCGAGCGCGTCGACCTGGTCGACGGTGGCGATCTGCTCGGCGCCGACATCGAGACGATCTCGCCCACCCAGTGCCGTCTGACCGGCGCAGGCGTGGAGGCCACAGACATCCGCACCGGCTCGGCCCTGCTTGTCGCCGGACTCACCGCCCGCGGCGTCACCACGCTGCGGCCGTACGCCTCGCACAGCGTCCGGCAGGCCACCAGGGTGGTGCGGACCGCGGAAAGACACCCGAAGAAACACCGGAGGAGATCCTCGACCGCCGCTCCGCGTCCGGCGAGATCGACGCGGACACCTACTCCGAGGCGCGCAAACGCCTCGCCGATCACCGGCCGGGGCCCCGGTGACCAGTCTCCGGGGCCGCTGGCTGCCGCTGACCGTGCTGGTCGCGGCGTTGGCCATGCTGATTGCCTCTATCGTGTGGGCCGCCGGAAGCGACTTCGCTGGTACGTCTTGGCGACCGTGGTCGGCTCAGGTGGTGTCGCGACGGCAGAGAAACCCCGCGTATCACTGGCAGAGGCGGCAAGCAGGACCATCAGCCGCCGGCGCAATCCGATCACGTGGGCGAGGGGAAAGACCTGCACGACCGAGGCGACGGGGCCCGGTTGGGCACGCGGAGGGCGCGAGTGCTGGGTGAGCGGCATACGCTCACCACCCCCGTCATAGGAACGTGTCGATGACCTGGGCGTCGTATCCGCTCACGGCCTTCCCGCAGGAGAAGCCCTCAGCCCGCTGTTCCCTTGGCAAGGTTGAATGCCGTTTTCGTGCGCCGCAGAGGCGACGACCGCCACGGCCGCCGACAGCCCATGGAACGGTGAATACGATCACGTTAACGCGGCTCCGCGACCCTTTCCACACAGGCCACGCACAGAGTACGTTCCCCTCGCCGCCCCCCGCGCCTTCTTCACTCTCAGACCAAGGAGAGCCATGGGAAGAGCCATGGGCAGAGCGAGGGTCCGCGTACGCGCCGTGAGTTGTCTCGCCGCGGCCGGCCTCGTCGCCGGCGCCTTCGCCGGTGCCGCCCGAGCACATGACGGTGTCTCCGCCGACGACGGCGGTATCGACAACGCCGGGGCCACACACGATCACCACAGCCACCAGCACGGCGGTGACGAGGGCCATCTCCCCGCCGGAAGTGAGAACGTCCGGCTCGTCAGCAAACTCGGCCTGAGGAACGTCGAGCCCGAGAAGATCGCCGACGTCGGCGTCTTCGAGGGGTACGCCTACCTCGCCGCCTGGGGCGGCGCGACGTGCAAGTACAACGGCGTGCACGTGGTGGACATCCGCAAGCCCGCCGCGCCCAAGGAGGTCGCCTTCATCCAGGCGAAGGAGGGCAGCGCACCGGGTGAGGGCATCCAGACCCTGCACATCGACACCCCGTACTTCAACGGGGACGTGCTGGTCAGCAACAACGAGAAGTGCAAGGAGGCCGCTGGCTTCGGCGGCATGAACATCTACGACGTCAGCGACCCGGCCCATCCGACACCGCTCGCCGAAGGCGTCGGCGACCACACGGTCATGGGCCAGGGCAAGAAGGACTCCAACGACATCCACAGCGTCTACGCCTGGGACGCGGGCGACAAGGCGTACGCGGTCATCGTCGACAACGAAGAGGGCCCGGATGTCGACATCGTCGACATCACCAACCCGAAGAAGGCGAAGGTCATCGCGGAGTACGACCTCGACGAGGCGTTCCCGCAGATCGTCCAGGACGCCCCGCCCAACCTCACCGAGATCTTCCTGCACGACATGGTCGTCAAGCAGATCGGCGGCCGCCAGATCATGCTCGCCTCCTACTGGGACGCGGGCTACGTCACCCTCGACGTGACCGACCCGACGAAGGTCGCCTACCTCGGGGACACCGACTTCGCCGCACTCGACCCCGAGGCGCTGGAGAGCGGCTTCCAGGTGGCGCCCGAAGGCAACGCCCACCAGGCCGAGTTCACCCTCGACAACAAGTACGTCATCGGCGCCGACGAGGACTTCGGGCCGTATGCGCTCACCGCCCGCAACCTCACCGACGGCACCGAGCTGACGGCCAGCCAGGGCAGCAACACCACGCGCCTGGAAGAGGGCCGGACCATCACCGGCGACTCCGTCTTCGTGGGCCGCGCCTGCATCGGCGACCCGGCGGTCCCCGCCGGCGACCCGAACGCCGTGGACGTCGCCGTCGTCGAGCGCGGCGTGTGCACCTTCACCGAGAAGGTCTCGAGCGTCATTGCCGCGGGCGGCTACGACGCCGTACTCATCTTCAACCGTACCGGCACGGACGCCTGCGACCAGACACTCGGAATGAGCGTCGAGGGCGACATCCCGACCTTCGGCGTCGCACCGCGCGGCCAGGGCTTCGCCATCTTCAGGCAGCCCTACGACGAAGCGGCCTGCCTGGCCGGAACGGGCCCCGCGCAGCTGCCGGTGGCGCTCGGCACCAAGGGCGACCGGCTGGCCTTCTCGTCGTACTTCGACGGCTGGGGCTACGCGCACCTCTACCGCAACGAGAGCGGCAAGCTCACCGAGCTGGACACCTACGCCGTTCCCGAGGCGCACGACCCCGTCCACGCGACGGGATCCGGCGATCTCTCCATCCATGAAGTGGCCGTCTCCGAGAAGCGGGCCGACCTGCTCTACTTCTCGTACTACGCGGCCGGTCTGCGCGTCGCGAAGATCGTCGACGACGAGATCGTCGAGGTGGGCCACTACATCGACGAGGGCGGCAACAACTTCTGGGGCGCCCAGGTCTTCGAGTCGGGTGCCAAGGAGTACGTCGCCGCGTCCGACCGCGACCACGGGCTCTACATCTTCGAGTACACCGGAGGACTGTGAGCAGCGGGCGCGGCCCGGAACGGGGCCGCTGACAACGCGGGGCCCCGCCGATGCGGGCGCGGCCCCGCGCGTCGCACTTGGAAGGAGACCGCCTGCCACGGCGTCGTGCCACAAGCGTGCCCTTCAGAGCCGGCCTCACCCGCTCCAAGCAGTCGCGCCATGGGCCCTTGGTGGCTGGCACCGCCGCTCCTTCTGGGCGTGGTCGCGGCCGCCCGGTGGGCCGTCGGAGGGTTAAGGACGGTCGTCCTCACTCATGCCCCAACCGTGCCCTTCAGAGCGGTTACCAGCGGTCGGCACGGGTGTCCACCAGCCTGCGGAATGAGCGCCACCAGAGCATGTTTCCGCAGTTCAGACGTGAGATGATCGAGCTGGGCGTCAGTGATTCCCAAGCTCAGAGCGCGGGTTCGATTCCCGTCACCCGCTCCATGACAAAGCTCCAGGTCGGCGGCCTGGAGCTTGTTTGTTGTTCAGGTGGACCCACCACTTGAACGCCGGAATCGCCCCCTTTGCGCCTCCGAGATAGGGCACGCGAAGGGCACGAGCTGCGCGTTGATCCCTCCGGTTCGTCCGCGCGTGCACCCCTGACCTGTGCCTACGCCGTCGGTGCCCTCACTTCTATCAGGCTGAAGCCCTGAGCCCGGCGTTCCTTGTGCAGGAACACCTGGCCGCCAGGTCTCCTGCGGAATAATCAAGGCATGGCAGCCACGCCCAGCGTCTCAGAACTACGCCGCGCCAGATTCGCCCGGCGGCTTCCCGCCGAGCTCTCGGAGCTCGACGGCCCCGCACACGGCACGGTCAACCTCCCGCTGCACCTCGCGTGGTCCGGCCTGTCCCACTTCGATATCGACCAGCCGCGGCTGCGGATGAGCTGCTACAGGATCGTTCTGGCCGAGGGACAGCACGATGATCTGGTCCGCTGTCTGAATCGGGAACTGCTCATCGGCATGTGGCCCGTCCTGCGCACGCTGATCAGCCGGGACATCCGCGACGTCTGGGAAAGCGCCTTCACCGAGCTGGCGTCCAGCGCCCGGACCGCCGCGTGAACCTCACGCAGCTGCGCCGCCGCCTGCTCGCGGACGTCCTCGCAGTCGGCAATGCCTACCCGCTCGTACTCACCGGTGGCTACGCCGTCCAGGCACACGGTCTTGTCAACCGGCTCAGCCAGGACCTCGACGTCGCCACCGAGAATCCGGAGCCGATGGAGCACATCGCCGCCAACGTGCGCGCCGGGCTGGAAGAACGCGGTTGGGGCGTCCGGGCGTTGGAGGCAGATCCGCTTTCCGCGAGGCTGATCGTCACTGACCCCGCCACCGGAGAGGAATGCGAGATCGACATCCTCAAGGAAGCGCTCTGGCGTCCTCCTGTGGAAACCGAGCACGGGCTGGCGCTCTCGCTGGAGGACGTGGTCGGCACGAAGGTACGCGCACTGGCCGACCGGGGCCTGGCCCGTGATCTCATCGACGTCCGAGCCGCGGCCGACCGCTGGAGTCACATCGAACTCGAAGAGCTCGGCCGCCGCCACGCACGCGACACCTTCGACCTCACAGACCTCCAGGCCCGACTCTCCGGAGCCGACTGGATCGACGACACCGAGTTCGCTGCCTACGGACTCGACGACGACACGATCACCGAACTGCGCCGGTGGGCTCAGACTTGGTCCGATGACATTGCCGAACGGCTCCAGGAACTGGAAGACCCGTTTGAAGACTGATCAACTGCGCTGTTCATCGAGGTGCATCCGCCCACTGCGCGCGGATGTCACTCATGGACGTGCAGGCGCAGGGCCGCTCCCCGCGAACTCCGCCCGAACGACGATCGAGACAGCCACAGCCTGCTGCTTCTCCGCCGGGATGAGGTCCCTCATCAGCTGGATCGTCTCCGGGCTGAAGAGGGGATACAGCGCGCAGTCGTCGACGCTCATCGGCTGCCGGTACGGCACGTGGATGTCCCGGAAGCCCGCCCGCTCAAGCTTTCGTACGAACTCCTCCTCGGCCAGCGCGCCGGCCACGCACCCCGCCCATGCGGTCGGCTGCGTCAGGATCTCCGGCGGAAGCTCGTCCTGTCCGACCGTCAGGTCCGAGACGCAGAGCCTCCCTCCAGGGCGGAGAACCCGTGCGCACTCGGCCACCACCCTCGCCTTCCTGGGCGACAGGTTGATGACGCCGTTGGAAATGATCCGATCCACCTGATCGTCCCGGAGCGGGATGGCCTCCATCTCTCCCTCCAGCATCTCCACGTTGTCCAGGCCCGCCTCGGCCACCGCACGGGCGGTGCGCCGGAGCATCTCGGGCAGGAAGTCGAGAGCGACCACCCGGCCGGCGGGGCCGGTGCGCCGAGCGGCGAGGATGGTGTCGATACCACCGCCACAGCCGAGGTCGAGGACGGTCTCACCGAGGTGGATAGCGGCGAAGCGGAGGTGGTCGGCCACGCCGAGGGCACAGTCGATCGCGCGCTGGGGAACCTGGGCCAACTCCTCAGCGCTGTAGAGCTTGTGGGCCACGGCGGCCGTGGTGGCGGGGATGTTCCGGTAGGCGTCCTGGACCAGTTGCTTCACTTCGGCGCTGTGCATCAGGTCCCGGCTCATCAGTCCAGCTCGTTCAGAGTCTGGTTCAGGCGCCGCATGACGTCGTCCGGGATGTCCCTGCGACCCGATGCGGCCAGGAGCCGCCGCAGCTCGACGGCGAACTCCAGCTCACCACAGCAGCGACGGCACAGCGACAGGTGTTCGTCGACCTCCTCGTGCTCGGCCTGGCCGACCGTGTCATCGAGGTACTCCCAGAGCCGCTTCACCGCATCCGAGCAGCTGATCAACGCACACCCTCCTTCAGCAGTCCGTTCTCCTGCGCGTAGTCCCACATCTGCTTCTCGAACAACTTCCGCCCCCGATGCAGGCGCGCCAGCACGGTTCCCGGGGCACCTGGAGGATCGCGGCAGTCTCCTTGACCAGGAAACCGTCCATGTGGACCAGGACGAGTGGGACCCGGTAGAGCTCGGGCAGCCGGCGCAGCACAGCGTGCACGTCCTCCCGCCCGAACTCCTCAAGAAAGTCCAGATGCAGTGAGTCCGAGTAGGGGAATGGATCCTCGTACGCGATCTTGCGGAAGAGGGAGAAGTTCTCGGCCTCCTCGAAGTCCACCGAGTCCGGCTGCCGGGCAGTGGCCCGAAGGCGGTCGCGACAACAGTTGACCAGGATGCTGCGCAGCCATGCGGCGCCCGCCGCAGGATCGTTCAACTGATCAAATCTCTCGAACGCCTTGACCATGCAGTCCTGGACCGCGTCCTCGGCATCGTCGCCGACCAGAGCCCGGGCGACCCAGTAGAGGCGGGGAAGCTGCTCTCGCACCAGTTCGCGAAAGCCTTCCCTTCGATCCGCCCCGACGACCTGCACTGACACCACATCCACAAGACGGTCCCGGCGGCCATTTTATTGCGTTTCATCCAGATGCAATGACACTCGGCACTCAGGCGTCTCCATAGCCAGAAGGAAGCCACGGGCCGAAGAACCCCGAAGGGCGTGGAGGCCATGACCGCAGTGGACTCCGCGGTGCTTGAAGTCAAGGTCAAGGACCTCTACCGGCATGTGGCCGAGGAGCCGCAGCGCCCCTATCACTTCGAGATGGGCCGGCAACTCGCCGACCGCCTCGGCTACCCCGCCGACCTGCTCGACCAGGTCCCGGTAGAAGCGGTCGAATCCTTCGCCGGCGTCGCCTATTTCTTCGACCTTGCCGCTCTCCGGCCCGGGGAAGACGTGATCGACCTGGGCAGCGGTTCAGGAATGGACGCTTTCTGCGCCTCACTGCAGACCGGGCCGATGGGCCGGGTGATCAGCATCGACTTCACCCTCGAGCAACTCCGCAAAGCGCGACGGCCGGTCGGGCTGGGCCTCGGCACCGGACCCCGCCGCGGCCCCACGGACGACGCCGACCTGCGGGCCTCGTGCATCGGCGGAGCCGCTCAGCAGGACGCCTACCGTCACATGATCGAGGACGCAGGACTGAAGGTCCTCAGGGTCCGCCAGAACCCGTACGCCTTCCTCTCCTCACGGGCGCGCGGGGCGAGCGCTCGGTACGGGGTCAGAAGCATCTCGCTGCTCGCGGCCAAACCCGGGCCGTGGACCACTTCTTCCGCCGATCGACCGCCGAGGAGGCAGCCATGACCAACATCATCCACCAGACCACGACCCCGGCCACGACGAGCCCGGGCGCGCTCCGTCTCGGCTCCGGCCTTATGGCGCTCGCCGGCCTGGCATTCATCGGATACGCGGTGATCTTCTTCATCCGCAACCTCACCGGATCGTTCCTGGAGCTGGGCATCGGCCCAGGCGAGGTCGATGTCGGCGAGCCCGAGATCAAGGCGTTCAGCCCTGACCTGTACGAGTACATCTCACACCTGCACATCGCCGTGTCCGGCTTCATCGCGGCCGCCGGACTGGCCACCGCGGCACTCGCCTGGTTCGGCGTACGCCGCGGCCTCCTGTGGGCCTACGTCAGCGCAGTCGCCGTCCCCGTGCTCGGCCTGGCCGTCGCCCTGCCCGCCCACTACCCCTACAACCTCGACACCCTCGGCCATCTCGGCCTCATCTACCTGGCGACGGCTGTCTTCGTCATCGGAGCACTGATCGCCCTGAGACCACTGCTGGCGGCACGGAAGGAGAACGTCTGATCTGACAGACACGGACCCGACCGCGCTCCCGCACCGAGCTGGCTGCGGGAGCACGGTCGCAAGGAAATCGCTCCCCCGCCCTCACCACCCGGGCCTCGCACCTCCCCGCCGTGCCGCCCAACCGGCTTTCCTCAGTCCTGGATCGACGTGCCACCCGGCCGTGCCACCACGTGCCATTCACATCGGTGGGCAGCGGTCGACCGAGGCGCCTTCCGACCACCACAGGACATGGTCAGCAAGGGCTGTTTTCGCAGGTCAAGCCAGCAATGGTCGCCACGGTAACCGGTCCGCGTCCTGGCCTTCGACAAGTGTCTCGATGTGCAGATCTGCTGGAGCTGCCGCAAGCTGGCGGATCAGCCGCTCGGCCCAGGTGAGGGGATAGCCCTGCTCGGGTACCACCACCTCGATCGACGTGCGCAACTTCCCCGTACGTGGGCGTCCACCCAGGACACACGGGTGGCCGCCCCAACGTCCAACGTCGAGCGATGGAGACCGATCGGTTCAGCGCTTCTCCGTACCGCCCTTACGGCCCTTGCCGGCGGCCGCGCCGGCATACTTCACGGCGGCGGCGGCGTCCGCGATGCCCCAGCCGTAGGCCGGTGAGTAGACCCCCGTCAGGCCGGTGCCCGGCTGGCGGGCCGTGTCGAGCAGCGCGTCCTCGACGTTGGCCAGAGTCCGGCCCTGGGCGAAGAGCAGGGCGGCGACACCCGCCACGTGGGGCGTGGCCATGGATGTGCCGGCGTAGTAGTCGTAGTCCTTCTGGCCGCAGGACGCGGATCCGGTGCCGACCGGCACGGTGGACACGATGTCGTCCTTGCAGGAGACGAGTCCCGCGCCGCCGGGTGCGGCGACGGCCTTCAGGTCGGGCTTGTTCGGGAGTTCGGAGAACCAGCTCTTCAGCTCGTTGCGGTCGGTCGAGGCCACGCAGATCGCGCCGGGCTCCCACGCCGGGGTGTTGCAGATCGCGGTGGCGGAGTTCCCGGCGGCCACGATGACCGAGGTGCCGTGCGCGTTGGCGTACGCGATCGCTTCGGTCACCGACGACTCCAGGCCGGTGAGGGTGAGGACCTGCGTTCCCGCGAGCCCGCCAAGGCTCATGTTGATCACGTCGGCGCCGTGGTCGACCGACCACCGTATGCCGGCGGCGATGTCCTCGAAGGTGCCGCTGCCGTCCTCCAGGACCTTGACCGGCATGATCTTGGCGTTCGGCGCGACACCGGCGACACCGGTGCCGTTGTTGGCGACGGCGGCCACGATGCCGGCGACGTGGGTGCCGTGCTCGTCGGCGTTGTTCTGCCCGTCGGGGCCGCGGAAGTCGCCGTTCCCGCAGGGCCCACCCGCCTTGCCGCAGCCGGTGAACGTGGCGCCGGCCACCAGGTTGCCCTTGAGATCGGGGTGGCTCAGGTCCACCCCGGTGTCGACGACGGCAACGACGGCACCCGTGCCGGTGCTGGTGGCCCACGCCTGTTCGGCGCGGACCTGGTCCAGGCTCCACTGGTCGCCTCGCAGCGGGTCGTTGGTGCCGGCATGCGCGAGGCCAGCCGATGTGCTCAACAGGGCGGCGCCGAGAAGCGACGCGACCACAGTGAATCTGCTGGTGTAGGACATGTGTTCCTCTCCTGGGTGACGGACGGGAGCACCGATGGTCAGCCGGCCTGCCGCGCGGTGAGTGTGAACTGGTAGTCCGTGCCGTACAGGTAGAGCAGCCCGACGTAGGCCGCGCCGGGGGCGATCACGGCCTTCTGGCCCGGGATCGCGAAGTCGCCGGTGATCGGCTTGCACGCCGAGTCGTAGAAGAACATCTGCATCTCGCCGAGTTGGCTCTCCGGCTCGGTGTAGGACGCCACGTGCAGTCCGTCGCCCCAGCCGGCCGGCAGCTTCGTGATCCACGCATCGGTGCCCTGAGCGGCCGGCGGTGTGCCGCAGGCTGCCTGCCAGGAGGCCACGGTCACGCCGGGGCGGTAGGGCTCGGTGCCGGGGAGGTACCACAGTCCCTGCGGCTCACCGGCCTGGATCGTTCCCGACTCGCTGACCGGTGCGTCCGGCGTGAACGGCAGCGGCTCGACACCGGAGGCGTTGCCGAACACCTGCAGTTCGGACAGCACGGCGTACGTCTTCGTCTCGCCCTGGATGGAGTCGATAAAGACCCGGACGTGGCTCGCCCTGACCGGCGTGTCCAGCTTCAGGGTCTGGATCAGCATGTCCGGGGCCGTCGGCCGCGGAGCCTGCGCACCGAACGTGCCCGCCTTGACCGTCTTCCACAGCACACCGTCGGTCGAGGTCTGGACCGTGAAGTCCTTGGTCACGTTGAACCGTCCGGCCGTCGTCGGCTTGAGCGTGCTGACCGCGACGCTGGAGACCTGCGCCTCCTTGGCCAGCTTCACCTCGGCGACCTGGTGCGCGCCGGCGTTGTACGGCTCGCCCAGGTCCTTGGTCTTCCACGCGGTCGCCTCGGTGTCGTCGATCAGGAAGCTCGCGGGAAGGCCGTCGTCCTGGCTGGACGTCTTCACGACGGTCGCGCCGTTGTGCTTCGAGGCGAGGTTCGGCGCCAGCTTGAGGGTCCGAGCGGTCGTCCTGCCCGACTGCACCGACAAGCCCCGGAACTTCTGGATGCCGAAGCCGCGCGCCTGCACGGTCACCGTGTACGCGCCGTCGACCATCGGCGCCGAGACGACACCGCCGGAGCCCGACGTGCCGAGCGGTGTCACCCGGGCCTCGAACTCACCGATCATCACCCGGGCGTCCTCGACGGGCTCGCCGGTGGAGGCGTTCACCAGCTTGACGGCGAGCATCCCGTTGCGCGACGGGGCCGCATGGTCGAAGCCCGGCTTCGGGTCGGAGTCGTCGGGACCTGCGGTCGCGGCCGAACGGCCCGCGCCGCGGCGGGCGAACGCGGTCCAGATGGTGTCGGTGTTGTCGCCGTGGAACCGGAGGGTGTCCGCGTCGAGGATGGCGTCGCGCATGTCGAGGAACGACGGCGACGGCGGGGAGAGCGGCATGGCGTCGGTCACCAGGTGCTCGGCGATGTCGCTGCCCGCCTTGGTGCCGTACCGGTCGACCAGGGCGCGACGCAGGTCCCACAGCATGGCGGTCCAGATCTCGCCGTCCGCGTGAACCTCGGGACCCGTGATGTCGTAGCCGTAGTCGCCGTACGTCAGCGGGCTCTTGTCGTACGCCCAGTTGCGGATGCCCCGCTCGGCGTTCCCCACGGCATACTCGCCGACCACGGCCTTGTCGTAGAGCCCCTCGCGGCCCAGGTGGTTGATGGCGTACCAGTCACCCCAGCCCTCGCCCATCGCACCGGACTGCTCACCGCCGAGCGAGCCGAGCCCGCCGCCGCCGACGTACCGGTTGGACAGACCGTGGCTGTACTCGTGCTGGATCACCGTCTGGTCGAAGTTGCCGTCGGCGTACGGGCCCTCGAACGCATCGTTGATCGGTTCCCACAGATACATGCTCGAGAACGACGGGATGCCGTCGGGCAGGGTCAGCATGTTGGCGTTGTCCCGGCCGAGGTAGGTCGGCGCGCCACCGGTCGCGGCGCCGGAGTGCGCGAGACCGCTGATCGGGTCGCCGCCCTGGCCGCCCTTGCCGAAGTTGTTGACCTGGAAGTTTCCTGCCGTCTCGGTGAAGCCGAACCGGTAGTACTCGTCGTGGATCCGGTTGTGGTGGTAGAAGAGATTGGTCACCGCGGGGTCGCGGTCAAGGACGTACGACGGCGGCAGCGTCTGGCCTTTGGTACGGGCCCAGTTGGCGCCGTACGCGTAGTTGAACTGGGCCGTCGGGCTGACAGGCCGGTTGTGCTCGTCGGTCGGCGCCAGGGGTGCCGTGTACTGCGCGAAGGTGTTGGCGTTGTTGCCGAGCGTGGTGGGGCCCGGCAGTCCCAGGGCCCCGGTCGGGTCGACCCAGCCGCCGGGCGACGACGCGTTCGGGCCGAAGCTCTTGATGACCGGCCCGCCGCCCTGCGCAGCGCCCGGGAAGTTCTCGTAGACCGTGCCCTCGGGCTCCAGGGGGCCTTCGTGCTGCACCAGGGAGTGCCGGGCCAGCGTCTTCCCGGTCGCCGCGTCGACGACCACGCCCCACGCCTCGTCGAGGCTGTTGACGAACAGCACACTGTACGCCGGGCGGGCGCCGCCGGCCGTCGGGAAGGCGGCCTTGCGGACCCGCTGAACCTGTGCGAACGGCCCGGCCGCGAACACCTGGTAGCCGGCCTGGGTCTCACCCGTCGGCAGCGGGACAAAGCCGGAAGAAGGGGCCAGTGACGACACTACGGCGGTGAGCGCGTCGGCCGGAGACCTGTCGAATCCGGCGAGCAGGCCGCCGCTCCGTACCGGATCACCGGCGTAGGACAGCACCCGGCCGTCCTTGGCCACGGTCACCGTCAGCACGCCACCGTGCACGGCCTCGACGCCGCCGAAGGTCTGCGTGAAACTCACCACCCGGGCGCCGATGCCCGGGAGTTCGTGGTTGCGCCGCACCGCGAGCGCCTCGACGTCCGCGGCCGACAGGCCGAACGCCGCGCGGTTCGCCTGCAGCCAGCCCTTCGCGATGGCGAGCGGCTCGCCGGCCTGAGGACCGGTGAGATAGCCGCCGGGCGCCCGCACGGCCCGAGGCGTGCCGTAGGTGGTGTTCCAGGTTATTCGCGGCGATATGCCGTCCGGTGCGGATCTCAGCAGCGCCGACACCGCGGCGCGCTGCGCCTCCGTGGGCGACAGGGGAGGCAGGTCACGCCGCACGTCCATCGAATCCTGCGGTACGTCACCGGCGATGGTCAACGCCGGTACGGACAACTGGTCATCGGTCGCCGAGTAGGCGACCGTCGGCGTCGCGATCAGCGCTGCGGTCAGCGCCGATGCGACCAACTTGCGGGATCCGTTCATGGGCACTCCTCAGCTGGAAGGGATGCCCCCCGTAATCGGCCATGAAAGCCCGCGCTCAGCCCCCTGGACAATCCAGAAACTGCACCTATTCTTGCTGTCACCATGAACGCCAACGCGTCCGGAGCACGCCCGCTCCTGCCGGTCCCGTCCCATGCGTACTTCGCCAAGAATGTTTCGCCCGTCGTCCAGGAACAGCTTCGGCACGCGGAGTCGGCCGGGCTGGCCGGCCGGGCCGACCTCGGCTTGGGCACGCTGCTGTACGCCCTGGCGGAGTTGCCGCGGCTCGCCGACGACGACCGAGTCGCCCTCGCCGAAATGGTCTCCCTGCTCACCCGGTGGGGAGCGCCCGGCCCCGGCCCCTGGGCGTTCCTCGACGAGTTGGCCGCCTCATGCCACACCCCCCGCGCACGCGGCGCGGTGTTTCTCGCCCAGGCACGGGCCGCCCGGGGCAAGGCGATGGCAGAGTACGGCACCCGCGCCCTCTTCGAGTTCACCTCGGCAGGAGACATCGGGGGACAGGCCCTCGCCCTGAGCCGCATGTCCTTCCCCGCCGACGCCGGCCTCAGCCCCGCCTACCGGCGAAAACTCGCCCGCCGGGGCCTGGCCCTGGCCCAGCAGTCCGGCGAGCCATGGATCATCGCCCTCGTCGCCGGCATGTTCGCCGCCGTCGAGACCTACCAGGGACGCAAGCGCGCACCCAAGCGCTGGCGGCAGGCCGTCTCGCTGCTGTCGGCCGACCTCGATGCGGTCACCGGGGAGATCGCCTCGCTGAACTACCTGAACTGGGCGCTGACCTGCGCGTACTTCGGGGACTACCACACTGCCCTGGAGGCCGTCGCCCGCGGCCGAGTGGTGGGCCGCGGGCCCTGGGTCAACAAGTTCGCCGCGGTCGAGGCGCTCGTGCGTCACCGTACGGGGCACCTTGACGCCGCGAGGGAGCAGGCTGGGGTCGCCATGGCCGGCGTCGCGCCGGGCATCCGCGAACTCGGCAGTGCTGTCGCCGCCGCGGTGACGTTCGAGACGGCCCGACGCCTCCAGCACGACAACCTCGAGGAGGTCGTCGAGGTGGCGTACGCGACCTCGCCTCCGTGCGGCGCGAGCGCAGCGGCAACGCTTGCCTACATACGGCATGCGCGCCGCGAGCCGCGCCCGGCGCGCGGGCTGCCCCGGATCCTGCGGAAGGCGCGCGAGGCGGAACACCACTTCGGCTGGGAGGACGCCCTGCTCGCGCTGGCCGAGATCGCACCCGCCGCGGCAAGGGACGAGGCCGCCGCCATGTCCCGGCTCTGGTCGCCCTATCCACGCGCCGCCGCGATCCGTTCGGTCGTCGAGGGGCATCTCGCCGGCAAGCGCGGCTGGACCTCTCTGATCAAGGGCGCGGACGCCCTCGCCGACATGGGCGAGCCCATCACCGCCGGCCGCGCCTACCACGCCGCCGCGAAGGTGGCCCCCTCCCGGCTCGAACAGGCCCACGCCCGCGACCGCGCCGCCCAACTCCTCACCTCGACCGGAGCCGACAGATCCCTCGCCACGCTCGCCCGCGACCGCTCCCTGCACCACGGCCTGCTCCACGTACCGGAGAACCAGCGCCATCAGGTGAACGCCGGACTGACCCCCCGCGAGCGCGACGTCGCACTACTGGCGGCCCAGGGGTTCACCGCGGTGGAGATCGCCGACCATCTGGGCATCACGGTCGGCACCGCGCGCAACTACGTGATGAACGTCCGCCGGAAGTTCGGCTCGGTACCCAAGCGACGCCTGGCACTGGTACTCGGCATCGTCGGCGAGCCCGACTGAAAGCGACATGGCTACCGGTGACAGTCTGCGTCGCACCTCAAAGTTGTCGGACCTGTCGCAGCCGCCGCGGAACCAGCGTTGGTTCGTCTTCAAATCGATCTGGCCCAGAGCAGGAACGAGGCCAGAAGACCACTGCTTCGTAAGAGCTGACGATCCTCCGAGCCCGACGCACCGACTGGAACAACAACCCCGCCCGTTCGTCTGGACGAAGACCGCCGACGAGGTCCTCGTCCCGTCTCGCCAGTCCGGCCTGCAGTGGCGGACAGGCTGCGATGCGGGCTGACCCGCTCGTGCCTTCAGGCCAAAGCCACCTGGCTTGTTCTTCGGCCCCGACCAGGCTGTGTCAGGAGGGCGTTTCAAGTCCCGCCAAGAGGTAGGCGACGTCAAGCCCCGTGGTGAGGTACTGCTCGAAGGTCTGACTGTTCAAGGCTCGCGGGGATCTCTTCTGCCGAAGGAGGGAAATCGCTGCGGTGGTGTCGTGTCCCAGCTCAATCAGCGCCTGCGCGGCTACGAGGCCGGAGCGGTTGTAGCCGGAGTGGCAGCAGAGCAACGTAGTGCGCCCTTCCCGCACGGCCTGCGCGGCCCTGACTGCGAGCTGCTGGACCGTGAGGATCTGCCCGGCTGTGAGGGGGGCGTCTGGGATCTCGGAGACCACGTGCTCGACCTGCGGGTCCGGTCCGTGCCCTGCACGGGCGAAGAGGCTGATCACCAGGTCGAACTCTCGGGCCGCAACGGTTTTGGGCCTCGCCGAGCGGCCCTCACGTGGCTGGAGTCGATCACCGCCCGGGACCAGTCCAGTTGCTTGGCCGCTGTCCTGTGACAGCGAACCTTGACCGATTGCCATCGAAGTCTGACGACCGGGCGTCCGTGCCATCGAAGCTTGACCGGAAGGAGTTCCGCAGCTCATGCCGTAGCCAGGTGCCTGCGGGAGTGGGAGGCGGCCCTGCTCGGAGCGGCGTTGGCCCGCCTGGCTCGCCTTGTTCGTTACGGCGCGTTCGTGAAGGAGCGGCGGTAGGAGTGGGGCGGCACTCCCCGGCGGCGCACGAACTGTTCGCGCAGGACGGCCGCGCTTCCGTATCCGACGCGGTGGGCGATCTCCTGGACCGGCAGGTCCGTGGTCTCCAGGAGCTCCTCGGCGCTGCTCAGACGCAGGCTCCGCAGCCAGGCGTGGGGGGTGGTGCCGGTCGCGGCGGTGAAGCGGCGGGCGAAGGAGCGTTTGCTCATCAAGGCACGCCGGGCCAGTTCCGCGACGGGAAGCGGCTCGTGGAGGTTCTCGCGGGCCCACGCGAGTACCTCGGCGAGACGCTCGTCGCGGCAGTCTTCGGGGACGGGGGCGGCCAGGTACTGCGCCTGCCCGCCGTCGCGGTGGGAGGGCAGCACCACGTCCCGGGCAACGGCGTTGGCCATCGCGGCTCCGTACTCCCGCCTCAGCAGGTGCAGGCAGAGATCGAAGCCCGCGGCGGCTCCCGCGCCCGTGATGATGCGTCCTTCGTCGATGTAGAGGGCGTCGGGTTCGACGGTGACGTTGGTGTGGCGGCGGGCGAGCAGTTCGGCGAACCGCCAGTGGGTGGTGGCCCGCCGACCGTCGAGCAGTCCGGCGGCGGCGAGCGCGAAAGCGCCGACGCAGTGGGCCGCGACCAGTGCGCCGCGCTCGTGTGCGGCCGACAGTGCATCGAGCACGGCGGGAGTGGGTGGCGTGCGGAAGCCGGCCCACGGCAGGGCGATCACCAGATCGGCCGAGGCGAGCCGGTCCAGGCCGTGGGTGATGGTGAGGGCCAAGCCGAGGTCAGTGGGGACCGGTCCGGGCCGGTCGGTGCACAGGGCGAAGTCGAAGCCGGGCAGTGTCTCGCCGTGCGGGCCGAAGACCTCGGTGACGATGCCGACGGCGAGCATGCCGACTCCGGGCGGGGTGTACGCGGCGACGGTCACGAAGGGAGGCACACGTGCAGTGTGGCACTAATCCTGCGATCAGCGGCAGCTGTGCCACTCGTGAACGATCGGCCTGCCCGGAAGGATTGAGGACATGACAGACGCACCGCTCGGCCGCAGCGCCGTGTACACGATCCTGACCACCGGATACGTCGGCTCCACCGGCCCCGGAGTCGCCGCCACCGTCTCCTACGTATCCGACGCCGGCCGGCATGTGATCTTCGACCCGGGCATGGTGGCGAGTCGCGACCGTATCCTCGCCCCGCTCGACGAGCTGGGGCTCGGCCCCGACGACATCACCGACGTGGTGCTCAGCCACCACCACCCGGACAACACCATGAACGTGGGCCTGTTCGGACGGGCCCGGGTGCACGACCACAAGGTGGAGTACCTCGGCGATCTCTGGAGGAACCGGGATGCGGAGGGTTACGAACTCACCCCGTCACTCCGGCTGATCCGCACCCCGGGCCACAGCGCCGAGGACATCACACTGCTGGCGGGCACGGACTCGGGCGTGGTCGCCTTCGCCGGTGACCTGTGGTGGCACGCGGACGGCCCGGCGGACGACCCAGTAGCCCCCGACCGTGAGGTGTTGCGCGCCTCCCGGCTCCGGGTGCTGACCGCCGCGGACCTGATCGTGCCCGGCCACGGCGGCCCGTTCAGGGCCGACGACACCACGCCACGCTAGCCGCTCTGTCCGGTGTGGGCTGCGGAATTCCGTCCGGTCAAGCTTCGGCGACACGAACTGCCCGGTCGTCAGACTTCGATGGCATCGGTCAAGGTTCGCTGTCACAGGACAGCCGCCCGCAGCTTCGTCAGCAGGACAGTGTGAAGCCGGTCCCACACGCCGGCCTCGTTCCACGCGGCCAGTCGCCGCCGGCAGGTCATCCCCGACCCGAAGCCCAGCTCCTGGGGCAGGTACTCCCACTGGATCCGGCCGGGGGGCGCAGTCCCCTGTGCCGCGCCCCCCGGCCCGGAGGCGGCGCTACGGCAGCGTCTTCTGGTAGCCCTTGTCCTGGTCGGAGTCGTAGACCAGCTCGCCGTCGGCGTCGTACCCCTTGATGTGCGGGGCCGCGGAGACCTGCTGGTTCAGGACGCCGGAGGCGACGAACCAGCCGTGGTCCAGGACGGCCTGGCTGGTGGCGTCGCCGTAGGAGACGGTCACCCGGGCGACCGACGGCTCGGCCCGGCCGATGGCGCCCCAGCGGAACGGAAGTTTCCAGTTGCCGCGGTCGAGGAACGACTGCTGGTAGAGCTTGCCGCCGTTGATGTCGGCCATCACGGGGCCGGCGTCCGGCGGACCGTCGGCGCCGACGCTGGTGTTGATGCCCTGGGCCTCGCCGTCCTTGATTCTGCAGATCAGCCGGGTCTGCTGTGGCTTCTCCTTCACCGCGACGACGAACATGCCGTCGCCGGGCGCGTTGGAGTCGCCGGTGCTCTTCATCGCCAGGATGATCCGGTAGCCGTCGGCCGAGCCCAGGTCCGTCTTGCCCTTGATGCCTTGGTGCCCACGGTCGTAGGCGAGGCACTTCTCCAGCCCTTCGGTGGCCTGCTCGAAGGTGATTCCGTCGAGGAGCTGGCCGTCCGTGGCCGGCCGCGCGGGCCCCGACGGGGACGCGGACGGCGCCGGTGTCGGCGCCGCCGTCGGCTGCGTGGCGCTGAACGACGGCGTCGGCGCCGCCGTGTCGCCACCCGTGTCCCCGCCCACCAGCGCGTACGCCCCCACGGGCACCGCCGCCAGCGTCATCAGGACCGCCCCGGCCGCCGCCACCCGGCGCCGCCGCTCCACCGTGCCCTGGCGGCGGATCGCCGGATACGGTGCCGACGAGGGCCGGATCGTGTACGCGTCCTCAGCGAGCAGCCCGCGCAGCTGCGCCTCGAAGTCCCCGCCGGTTCCCATCTCCTGCTGCTTCTGCTCCTCGTTCACCTGATGCCTCCCTGCCCGGACGGGACCTGGCGGCGGTCAGGTCCGTCCATGACCTGCGCGAGCCCCGGATGTGTACGCAACTTCGCCAGTCCCTTGGACGCCTGGCTCTTGACCGTGCCGGTGGAGCAGCCGAGCACCTCGGCAACCTCCGCCTCGGACAGGTCCTCCCAGTAGCGCATGACGACCACCGCCCGCTGCTTGGACGGAAGTTGGGCCAGCGCCGCGAGCAGGGCGCTCCGCTCACCGGCCCACGAGACGGCTTCGTCGCGCCCGGCCACCTCAGGCGGCGCGGCGGTCAGCGCCTCCGTCACGCGCCGCTTGCGGAACCGGTCGCTGTTGCAGCTGACCAGCATCCGGCGGATGTACGCCTCCGGACTGTCGCTGCGCGAGACGCGCCGCCATGAGCGGTACGCCTTCGCCAGCGCCGTCTGTGTCAGGTCCTCGGCGTGGTGCACGTCGCCAGTGAGCAGATACGCGGTCCGCACGAGATGGGACCACCGCGCTCTGACGAATTCCTGGAACTGAGCGTCTTGCTCGGCTTGCATCAAGCACCCTCCTCGCCCTCCAGACCACCGTTTCTGCGGATTCGGTTGCCCGGGATCCGAGGCCAGGTTTCGAGGGGAGGTGCCAGGGCCGGTCTGGCGGCCGAGGCCAGAGGAGGTCAGCGGCGCCCCTCATCGATGAAGCCGCTCTCCTCTGCAAGCGCGCCGTCCTGGCCTGAGCTTGACTCTGTCGGGGATCTTGGAGTTTCCCGGTGCGACAGCATGATCAACGGGCATGCTCGGGTGGTTCCGCCGATCGATGCAGCTGTC
>NZ_JBHWKX010000063.1:0-43846 GCF_042730885.1 Streptomyces sp. NPDC059909 | reverse complement strand
AGCGGCTCGCACCGATGGCCGTGCACCCACCGGGACCGAGAGGTCACAACCCTACTCGTGAGGGCTGCAGAAGGGATGGTCCTCTAATGAGCACCCTTCGCATGGCGGCCGCCGCCGCCGAGTTCGGCCGCGACCTCGAAGAGGACTTCGCCATCGCCGAGCGGCTGATCGAGGAGGCCCGGGCCGACGGCGTACGCCTGCTCGCCCTGCCCGAAGCCTGTCTCGGCGGCTATCTGCTCAGCCTCGACAACGACACCGCGCTGGACGAGGGCCCGCCCGCGCTCGCTCTCGACGGCCCCGAGATCCGCCGGCTGGCCGCGCTGGCGGGCGAGATGACCGTCGTCGCCGGTTACTGCGAGGCCGGCACGGACGGACGGCGCTACAACAGCGTCGTGTGCGTCAACGGTGACGGCGTTCTCGACAACCACCGAAAGGTTCACCAGCCGCTCAGCGAGGACGCCAGCTATGCCTCCGGCGACCGCTTCCACGCCTTCGACACGCCGGTCGGCCGGATCGGCATGATGATCTGCTACGACAAGGCGTTCCCGGAGTCGGCGCGCGCCCTCGCGCTGGACGGTGCCGAGATCGCCGTGGTTGTCTCGGCCTGGCCGGGCGCGCGGACCAACGCCACCACCGATCTCGCGGGCGACCGCTGGAAGCGGCGCTTCGACCTGTTCGACCGGGCCCGCGCGCTGGAGAACCAGATCGTGTGGGTCTCCGCCAACCAGGCGGGCACGTTCGGGTCGCTACGCTTCGTCGGCAGCGCCAAGGTCGTCGACCCCGGCGGTGAAATACTGGCGGACACCGGTGTCGGCGCGGGCCTGGCGGTTGCCGAACTCGACGTCGCCCAGGCCCTGGAGACCGCCCGCCGCGCCATGGGCCACCTGCGCGACCGGCGCCCGGAAACCTACACATACGCAGGAGCAGTCAGCGCATGAGCACGATCCGGATCGCGGCCGCCGCCGCCCACTTCGGCCGCGACCTGGAGTTCGACCTGGCCCGCATCGCCAAACTCATCGATGACGCCCGCAGGTCGGGCGCCGGGCTGCTCGTGCTCCCCGACGCCGCGCTCGGCGGCTATCTCGCCGATCTGCGCCACCCCGACCCGGAAGCGCTTCCCCCGGCCCTCAAGCCCGACGACCCGCTGATCCTCCAAGTCGCCCGCCTGGCCGCCGAGATGGTGATCTGCGTCGGCTACTGCGAGGACGGCGGCGACGAACACTACAACGCGGCCGTCTGCGTCAGCGGCGACGGAATCCTCGGCCGCCACCGCAAGGTCCACCTCCCCGCCGGGGAAACCGCCGCCTACACACCCGGCGACCGCTTCGACGCCTTCGACACCCCCGTCGGCCGCCTCGGCATGCTCATCGACTACGACAAGACCTTCCCCGAGTCCGCCCGCTCCCTCGCCCTGGACGGCGCCGAGATCCTCGCCTGCCTCTCGGCCTGGCCCACCAGCATCACCAACCGCGCCCCGCGCATGGCCCAAGACCGCCAGGCCAAGCTGTTCGACCTGTACGACCAGGCGCGCGCCGCCGAGAACCAGGTCGTCCTCGCCTCCTCCAACCAGACCGGCGCCATGGGCGGCATGCGCTTCCTCGGCCAGTCCAAGGTCGTCGGCCCCGGCGGCGACATCCTCGCCCGCACCTGGGCCAAGGCCGGCCTCGCCGTCGCGGAAGTGGACGTGTCCGAGGAGATCGACCGCGCGCGCCGCGTCCTGCGCCACCTCGACGAGCGCCGCCCGGCGGCCTACCGGGAGAACCCATCGTGACGTACCGGGAGAACCCATCGTGAAGATCGCCCTGCTGAGCTACTCCACCAAGCCCCGTGGTGGCGTCGTCCACACCCTCGCCCTCGCCGAGGCGCTCGCCGCCGCCGGGCAGGACGTCACGGTCTGGTCGCTGGGGCGGGGCGGCGACGACGGCTTCTTCCGCGCGGTCGACCCGGATGTGCGCGTACGGATCGTGCCTTTCCCCGACGGACCCGCGGCGGAGACCGTCGGGGAACGCATCCTGCGCTCCATCGCCACCCTCCGCGACGCCTTCGACCCCACCCCGTACGACGTCGTCCACGCCCAGGACTGCATCAGCGCCAACGCGGCCGGCCGCTGCGTCCGCACCGTCCACCACCTCGACCACTTCACCACGCCCGAGCTGGCCGCCTGCCACGAGCGGGCCATCGTCGAGCCGTACGCCCACATCTGCGTCTCACGCTCGGTCGCCGACGAACTCGCGCAGGGCTGGGGCCTGAAGGCGGAGGTCATACCCAACGGCGTGGCGTACGACCGCTTCGCCGTCACCGACCCGGCGGCCCGCGTTGCCTGGCGGACCCGCCTCGGCCGCTACGTCCTCACCGTCGGCGGCATCGAACCCCGCAAGGGTTCCCTGGACCTCCTGGAGGCGTACGCGCTCCTGCGTGCCGACCACCCGGACGTGCGGCTGGTGATCGCGGGTGGCGAGACCCTCTTCGACTACCGCGACTACCGCGCCCGCTGGGAGGACCGCGCGGCCGAACTCGGCGTCGAACCGGTCGTCCTGGGCCAGGTCCCCGAGGAGGATCTCCCGCCGCTCGTCGCCGCCGCGGACGCCTTCGCGTTCCCCTCCGTCAAGGAAGGCTTCGGCCTGGCCGCGATGGAGGCCCTCGCCGCCGGGGTCCCCCTGGTCGTCCGTGACCTGCCCGTCCTGCGCGAGGTCTTCGGCCCTGCGGCCCGCTTCGCCGCCACGCCCCAGTACCTGGCCGACGAACTCGGCGCGGCGCTCGCGAACGGCGACCCCGTACGCCGCGAAAGGGGCCGGCAGCTCGCCGCCGGCCACACCTGGGACGCCGCAGCCCAGCGCCACCTGGACTTCTACCGCACGCTGCCCCTCTCTGCGGACAGTGGCGCCACGCGCCTGTCCAGTTCCTCGGATGCCGCGGTACCCGTAGACGCCGGTTCGGAGAACGTCCTGCCCATCGCGGACACGCACAGCGGCGCCTTCGGCGTCAGCCGCTCCAGGACTCGATAGAAGGGCAAGTTGGGCTCGGGCGCCGAGGAAGCGGCCCATCCCCGGCACCTGCAGCCCGAAGCGCGTTGAGGAGAACGCCCGCGCCACCGACCTCACCCTGACCGACGCCGACCTCTCCGCCATCGATGAGGTCCTGCCCCACGGCGGGTTCGGTGCCCGCCGCGCGGAAGGTCACGTGCCCACCTGGATCTGAGGCCCGGGCCGGCGGACCGCCGTCGGGGCGACGCGAGAGTGCGGCTCCCTCCTCGCGAGGGCGGCCTCTTCGTGGACGCGGTCGCGGGACGCCTCGAAGAGGGGAATGAGGTGGTGCATGGCCGGGTCCACGGGCGCGAGGGTCAGCTCGGGGACGATGAAAACGATGACGTGCTTGCCCTTGACCGTGGCCGCGCCCATGACCGTGTGCCCGATCACCACCACGTTGTCGATCCACGCCTTGAGGTTGGAGGGCACCGACAGGTTGTACATCGGAGCGCCGACCAGCAGGGCGTCCGCGGCTTCGATCTCCTCGATCAGCTCCTTGCGCTCGGCGAAGGCCGCGGCCTGCTCCGGGGTGTGCCCGGCGGGTCGATCGTGCCGGCGAAGTACGCGTCGGCGGTGATGTGGGACACGTGCTGGATGGCGAGGTCACGGTGGACGACCGAGCCCTCGGGGTGCTGCTCCCGCCAGGACTTGAGGAACGTGTCCGCGACCGCGCGGGACGCGGAGTCGGAGGCGGGCTGGTAGGACGAGTCGATGTGCAGAAGGGTCGCCATGATGAGCTCCATTGGTCGGTAAAGGTGTGGTCTTGTGCGGAGGCGGCCTGATGGCGTGGATGGCACCGACGGCTACCAGGTGCCGCCCTGCGGAGCGTGGATGATCTCGGGCTGGTTCCTCAGGGTTGGGATCCGGGGCCTCACGGGCCGCACCGATCTAACTTGAGGCCCGCCTCACGGAGCAGCTGCTGCAAGAGCTCGCGAACGCCGGCGGCCGGATCGTCAAGCCCAGCAGCGGTCCGGACTCCGTTAACTGGCCGTCCCGCATCGTTGCTGCACGCAGGTCCGGAAGAATCCCGAAGACGAAGGAGCTGTGCGGCGGTTGGTGCCGCGACGGCTACGAGATCAGGCTCGTCGACATTCCCGCCTGGCGCCTTGCCGTCCTCGAACCCGTCCCCGTACCCTCCCGGCTCACCCGCGCCCACACCGTGGTCCGGGCCATGCAGAACGAACCCCCGGCCGCTGGGCCTCACCAAGCCCGTCCAAGGACGCGCTCTCAGACTCATCCAGGCACTGATCACCGCTGCCGAGGCCCAAGCCTGGATCAGGATCCCCCGCTTCGACTACAACCCGTCCGAACGCCTCCGCATCATCCTCAGCGGCGGTCAGCCACACCGGGCCGGCGAATGGGCCGACACCCCCACACGCCTTCTCGAAGATCAGCTCGCCGAAATCGCCCAAGAGGTCACGCTCCGCGGCGAAGCCGCCGCCGTGGAGCGCCTCGACCCACTGAACACGCCACCCCGGCTGCCCGACATCCCAGAACCACGAGCCGACGACCTGAAGCCCTTCCTCGGGCAATGGAGCCCCTACGGCCCCTGACACGACACCCGCCTGCCGCCCCACGCAGCATCACGGAACGTCAGCACCGAGAAGCGAAGGGGCTCAGCCAACGGCTCGACAGCCGGTCCCCCCAATCGCACATGACAACCCATCAGAATCTGCGCCGTTCGTGCGTCACCATACGGGCATATGCGGCCGGCCTCGGAGCGTACGCGACACAGCCTGCAGCGACTCCTGTGACCGCGAATCCAATCAACCAGGCACGGCTTTACGGAGCCCCCACAGAGGCCAGTACGCCCCCTGCGGTCACTCATGGGCAGAATCCGCAAGTTGGTTAACAAGACCGTTCTTCTCCACGGACGCGTGGACGCCGCTTCTACGCTGGCCGTCATGCGCGAAGTCGAATACCGGAGCAGCGGCGTTCCGTTGGAGGAGTATGAACTCACCCGCAGGGACCATCGCCGTCAGAAGCAGAGCGAGGAGACCAGCGAGTCGGTTCGGCGTCAGGTCGAGGAGGACAACGCCAAATGCCGGGCGGACCCGGCGAGGGCGGAGCGTCGCCGCCAGGCGTTCGAGGATGTCGCGAAGCTGATGCAGTCCTTCAAGAAGGCAGACCACGAGATCATGCGATGGCGTGTCCGGCTGTACTGCGGCCACATCATCGAGACCGAGGCGCACTACACGTACACCGACCCCTTCTCCGCCGGGTCATATAGCAGGCGATGCTCTGAGTGCGGGGAAGACCGGCAAACAATCGTGGCCTTCGAACCCATCGGACTGCGTTGCGAGCCACCGGAAGCAACAGAACCTCCTCCTCCGCCCCCGAAGAAGCCGACACGAGCCGACCTCGAACGACGCGTTAAGACCCTGGAGAAGGAGAACGAACGCTTGCGCGCGAAGCTAAGTGGCTGAAGGCCCCGACACTGCCGACAGGAATGCCGAGCCGAAACAGCGAATTGCCGCACGAGGCGTTCAGCCCCGAGCGCATCCGTGCCACCTGGAGCGGTACCGCGAGCGTCCAGGACGTCGCCCAGGCGTTCGGCATGTCGAGATCAAAGGGCTACGACCTTGTGCGTCGCAGGGAATTCCCCTGCAGTGTGCTGCCGATCGGCAGCACAGCCCGTGTCGTCGCCGCCTCACTCCTCCGCGTCCTCGGGAGCGGCGAGCCAGCAGCCCCGCCGGCCAGACCGGCGGGGCTTCGTCGTGCTGTCAGGTGTCACGCGCGAATCACAGACCTAGTGGACACGCTCCCGGCACAGGACCCCGAAACTGGACATATATGTCCGCATAGGACTGGATGGACGGCCCTGGACGGCTTCTACGACATGTGCCATGTAGTACCGAGCGAGGGCCCGAGGACGAGAACGGGTGCGTCGTCAGGACCGTCGATCCGGTACTGCAGGGTCTTCGGGGGCATCTGCGTCTGCGTCTCACTCACCCGCTCACGCTCCCACATCTCACAATTTCTCACAGGCGGGGGGTCGGGACGCTGGCCAAGCCTCCCCACGCGATGGCGCTTACCTCGATCGAGGCGGGGCGCGAATACGCGCCGAGGACAGCCTCCAGGTCGTCGTACAGCTCGTCGGTGACGGCCTCATGCGCAAGAGAGCGGCGCAGGGACGAGCGGAGCGAGCCCAGCGTCGTGACATCGGTGGAATACCGTCGACTTAACATCTGAGCTGAATCGTCGTTCGTCACCACGGCCATCACGAAGCCCCGTCAAGCTCGGTTTTGAGGAGGCTGAGCCAGACGTCCTTGCCACCGCGGGGGAAGGGGACAACCCGAACCGGTCTGCTACAGCCTTGATCAGGTGGAGGCCGCGGCCACTCTCCTCGTCGCCGGCCGCAGTCATCTCACGTGGGAGCTTCGGGTCCCCGTCGTGGACGCAGAGAGCCACCCCGTCAGGTGTCCGCGTGACGGTGATCTGCGCGCTCCGGTGACCGTCGTCGTCCGGCTCGGTGTGAAGCAACACGTTGGTCAGCAGCTCGGACACCGCGAGCCGTGCGCTGTCACGGAGGTCATCAAGCCCCCACAGCCGCATGTGCGCTCCGAGGATGGTTCTTGCGATGTGCACGGAGCGGGGTGTCACGACGTAGTCCATCTCCAGCAGGCCCACAGTGCTGCGCGTTACGCCACGTGCACCGGGGGGAGCAAGGTCATCGGCATGCTGCTCTTCGCCAACTGGCCGTTCACCCGCCTCGTCCACGCCCTCACCGCACCTGTCGGCTATCTGTTCCGGCCGTACGTCGTTTACCGGTCACGGTCTGCCGGCGTCCCGGCGCGGGGGCCGCCGCGGCTGGGAAGGCCGAGGCTCATAGCACGGGCCGAATATCGAACGCAGAGGCGTTCCGTCAGAGCCCGGATGACCGCGCTGGCTGGGACCAGCGAAGCAGTGCGGGGACAGGCGAGCACGATCTGTCCTCCGGGCATGCGGTGTCCTCGGAGCGCGCCTGGGCGCTACATGGCTCGTACGCCTTGCGGCCGCATGACGTGCGTGTCTGCCTTGGCTCTCTCACCAGGCCTGTGGGAGGGGAAAGGCGGGGCGGCCCCAGCAGAAGGGCCGTTCGGCCCATGCCGAGCCCTCGGGGCACGGGCGAACGTGGTGCCGCACGGCAGTGAGGAGGCGCGATGAATCCGCAGGGGCGAGTCCCCCTCGTCGACCTGTGGCACGACGCCGACCCGGTGTGGTCGCGGCTGCCGTACACCAGCACCGAGAGCCCTATCCGGTCGTTGAGAGGCCCGTCATGAATGGGACCGCGCTGACACCCGATGCCGAACACGCTCTCCTCGCGGATGGCACGACTGTGCGGATCCGCCCGGTGCAGCCCAGTGACCATGCACGGGTGCTACGGCTGTACGAGGAGATGTCCCCGGAGAACATCCGGTTGCGGTTCTTCACCACGAACCGGAACTCTGCCGTGCAGGATGCCGACCGGATGTGCTCCCTGGACCGTCCCGGTCGCCGGTCACTGCTGGCCGAGGCCGGCGACGAAGTCGTGGGGATGGCCGAGTACGAGCGGCTGGAGGCGGGCACCGAGGCGGACGTGGCGCTGGCCGTCTCCGACCGCTGGCACCACCGAGGCGTGGGCACCCTGCTGCTGGAACACCTGGTGTCCCTCGCACGGGCAGACGGAATCACCGCATTCAGCGCCGACGCGCTCTCGGAGAACCACGAGGTGCTGAAGGTCTTCGCCGACCTCGGGCTGAGCGTCACCCGGCATTTCGACGGGCCCGAGGTGCACTGTACGGTCCGGCTCGACGAGGACGAGAGCTATCTGTCCGCGGTGGAGACCCGGGGCAGGACTGCCGATGTGGCGAGCCTCCGCCCGCTGCTGCGGCCCCGGTCCGTGGTGGTGGTCGGCCCTGGACGTCGGCCCGGATCGGTGGGACGAGCAATCCTGCGCCATCTGCAGGCAGGCGGATTCACCGGCCGCCTGTTCGCTGTGCATCCCGCGACGCCGGGCGGCCTGGGCGTGCCCACCTACCCCAACGTCCACGCACTGCCCCAGGCACCGGATCTCGCGGTCCTGGCCGTGCGGCCCTCGGTTGTGCCACTCGTCGCCGAGGAGTGCGGCAAGCGCGGGATCCGCGGCCTGCTGGTCGTGTCCTCGGGACTCGACGCCGACCAGGGGCGGGCGCTGCGATCGGCGTGCCGCTGGCACGGGATGCGGCTCGTCGGCCCAAACTGCCTCGGCCTCGCCAACATGGAGGAGGCAGTCGGCCTGGATGCGACATTCGCCGCCGACCGTCCCCGCCCAGGGACCGCCGGAGTCGCGGTGCAGTCCGGGGGCGTCGGCATCGCGCTCCTCAGCGGGCTGGCCCGGCTCGGCATCGGCGTGTCCACATTCGTCTCGCTCGGCGACAAGTACGACGTGAGCGGCAACGACATGCTGCAGTGGTGGGAGTGCGACGGCCGGACCGATCTGGCCCTCCTGCACCTCGAATCCTTCGGCAACCCGAGGGCGTTCTCCCGCACAGCCCGCCGGGTGACCCGCCGGATGCCCGTGCTCACCGTCGACGCGGGACGCACGGACGCGGGCCGGCGGGCGGCGGCCTCGCACACCGCTGCCGCGGCCACCGCGACCATGACCCGCGGGGCTCTGTTCCGCCAGGCGGGCGTCACCGCCACGCGCAGCGTCGCCGAGCTCCTGGAAACGGCCCCGCTGATGCACTCCCAGCCGCTGCCGAGGGGCCGTCGGGTGGCGGTGGTCAGCAACGCCGGTGGCACGGGCGTGCTCGCGGCCGACGCCTGTGCCGAGGCCGGGCTCGACGTACGGCCTTTCGGGCGCACGCTGAGCGCGGACCTGCTCGCCACACTCCCCCACGGCGCATCGGCCACCAACCCGGTCGACACCACCGCCGCCGTGTCCGAAAACCAACTGCGCCACTGCCTCGACACGCTGGCGGCGAACGCCGAGGTCGACGCGGTGCTGGTGGCGCTCGTTCCGACCGCTGTCGCCGCGGCGACAGGCGACGATCTCACCAGGGCCGTCACCCAGCGACCGGAGCGCCCCGGCCACACGGTCGCCGCGGTTCTCCCCGACCAGGAGGCGTCCGTACGAATGCTCCCGGCCGTCAGCGGTTCGATCCCCGCCTACGCCGACCCGCAGACAGCGGCTCGGGCCCTGGCACACGCAGCATTCCGCGGCGAGTGGCTCGCCCGGCCCACCGGCAGCATCCCGCACCTCGAAGGCATCGACACGGAGCAAGCTGTCGGGATCGTCGCCGCGTACCTGGCCACGCATCCGGAAGGCGGCTGGCCCGACCCGCCGACGTGCGCGGCGATGCTGGACTGCTACGGCATCCCCCAGCTGCCCTGGGCCTGGGCCCGGACCGAGGACGAGGCCGTACGTGGGGCGGAACGCGTCTCCGGACCGGACGGCCCCGCGGTCCTCAAGGCGTACTGGCCAGGGCTGATCCACAAGAGCGACGAGCATGCCGTCCGTCTCGATCTACGCGGTGACGCCGACGTACGGGCTGCACACCACGACTTCGTCAGCCGGTTCGATGGGCAGCTGGCCGGTGTCCTCGTCCAGCCGCTCGCCGAGCGCGGCGTTGAACTGTTCGCGGGTGTCGTCCAGGACGAAGTCTTCGGCCCGCTGGTCCTGTTCGGACTCGGCGGTACGGCGACCGAGGTGCTCGCCGACCATGCCGCCCGGCTGGCGCCTCTCACCGACCAGGACGCCCACGACCTGATCGGCGCGCCGCGCTGCGCCCCATTGCTCTTCGGACATCGCGGCGACCCGCCCGTCGATCTCGCAGGGCTCGAACAGCTCCTGCTGCGGCTCTCCCGGATGGCCGGTGAGCTGCCGCAGCTCGCCGAGGCCGACTTCAATCCCGTCCTCGCCCGCGCAGCCGGGATCTCCGTGGTCGATGCCCGCCTCCGGCTGCTGCCCCGGCGCTCCGTCGATCCCTACCTGCGTCGGCTCCGCTGAAGCTCAAGATCGCCCGATTCCTGGCCGAAAGTACGGGTTGAGCGGCACTCCCGTTGTCCGCACGACGCGCAAGCGCGACCGGTAGGGCTGGTGCGCCCCGGTGCCGTGAGAATGCCGGCAGGCGGCCGGTGGGGTTCCTTCAGGGACCATTCGGTTCTGCCTTCGTGAGACAGCTCTGCCTTCGTGAGACAGCGGCGGAGAGTGGTGAGGAGGCCGAGCCCGGAGTCCGCGACCTAAAGGCTCCCAAAAGGAGTGAGCACATGCAGCACCGCACCATCTTCGACGTGATGACACGGAGCGTCGTTACGGCCAACCCTGGCTCGTCGTTCAAGGAGATCGCCCAGCTGTTCCACGACAACGACATCACAGCTGTTCCGGTCGTCGACGACGAAGGCCATCTCCTCGGCGTCGTCTCGGAGGCGGACCTGCTGCGCAAGGCGGCGAGCCTGCCCCACCCGGACGGGCGCCGTGCCCGGCTCGGGCTCATGCCGGTGGACCCGGCACGGGCCGAGGATGAGACCGCTCGGGCCATGATGACCTCTCCCGCCATCACGGCCCGGCCGGCCTGGAGCATCGTAGAGACGGCCAGAACGATGGACCGCAACAGCGTCAAGCGGCTGCCTGTGATCGACGAGTCGGGGAAACTCGTCGGCATCGTCAGCCGCTGCGACCTGCTGCGGCCGTTTCTGCGGGGAGACGGCGCCATCAGCGACGAAATCCACCGGGACGTGCTGGAACAGACCTTGGGGCTCCCTCCCGGCACCGTGCATGCGACCGTACGGGATGGTGTGGTGACACTGACTGGCCGGGTCGCGGAGCGTGCCGACGTCCCGGTGATCGAACGCCTGTGCCGCTCCGTCGACGGCGTGGTCGCCGTGCACCAGACGATCGGCTACGAGTACGACAACTTCGGGTTGGATGTCGAGCCGCCACGGGGGTACCTGGCCTCCGGCGGGCAGCTCGGCGTCTGACGTTCCTGCCCGGATCGGCACGACAAGGCGGAAAGGACCTATCCGCTTCTCGCAGATCCTGATCGCGCGGTGCACGGCCGCCAGCCGCTTCTCCGCGTCCCTTCAGAGGTCCTTTCCGTCAATTCCAGGGAAGCACCCGGCGCACTCTGTCACCAGGGCCCAACGGTCCTTTGGTCGGCCCTGCCCGCGGTGGCCCTCGACAGCCACGCTCGGAGCTACGAGGTATTTACAGCGGCAACGAACAGTCGTACCAGGCCGTTGGTGGCGTGGTGATGCACACCGTGATCGCCGTGGGACGCGAGGCCCGGCTGACCGTCCGGCGCCCGGTTCGGTGCGCTGACGCCGCCAGTACGGGCCAAGCACCAGCGACTCGCGGATGGTGACATCGTGTTCGAGAAGCGGTCGGTTACCCAGGCAGAACGTGTGCGTACAGGATGTGGCCGCACGATCAGCATCTCCAGGTTCGTGCCCGATGGGCTGCCCGCCGAGATGGGACGAGTGGTGCTCGACACCGTGTACGAGCCGTATGACCGCACTGAGGTCTGGGCCTCCTTGACGCCTGAGGAGGCCAGGCGCATCGCCGGGCTTCTGCTGTTCCAGGCCGAAGCGGTCGAGCCCTCGCAGCCCGGCCTGGCACAACACGCCGAGGCCGTTCCGCTCGCAGGCGATGCCTATGAAGTCACGGTGCGAGGACACGTACTGACGGTTGACCAGCCCGTTACGGACGGTGGCCGTGACACGGCGCCGACGCCGGTGGAACTGTTCGTGTGCTGCCATGGCGTCGTGCGTCGCGCACTACGCCGGGAGGTTCCTCGACCGCCACGGCATCGCCCGGAAGGGGCTCCGTGTCGCTGCCGACTACACGATGGCTTCAGAACGCCCGGCGCGTGTGGCCTCGTTGAGCATTTCCGTCGACGTCCCCGACCTGCCCCCGGCCCGTACCACTGCCATGCAGGCGGTGATCTCGCACTGCACCGTCAAGAACACACTCGAGTTCCCATCCGAGATCGCCATCACGCTGAAGAACAGGAACCAGGATCCCGGTTCCGCCGCCGGGCGTGAGGCGGGGGCCGCCCCGCCCTTTGACGCTCTCACGCGCCGCTGAGGTGGTCTTTCACTTCGGTCACGTCGTCGAGGTCCTCGATCTGCGCGAGGAGTCGCGGGACATCGGCCTCCGCCATCCGGCCGCTGAGGTCGACCACGCCGTTGCGTACGGCGACCTCCACGGTGCTCTGGGCGGCCGGGAATCGTTTGGCGAGGATCCTGGACTCGATCTCCTCGCGGATTGCGGCGTCATCACGTATCAGTGCGTTGAGCAGGGCGTTCCTGTGCACTACACCGACGAGACGCCCGTCGTGATCCGTCACCGGTAGGCGCTTGAGACGGGACAGCGACACCAGCCAGGCCGCTTCGGCAACCGTTTGGCCGGGGTACACGGAGACCGCCGGGGTGGTCATCAACTCCTCCGCGGTCTCGCCACGTGCCTTGTCGTGCAGCCGCCGTTCCCTCAACCGGCCGAGCGCGCCCGGACGGTGCCCCGACGCCTCCACGGCGGCCTTGGCCAGTAGATCGGACTCCGACACCACACCCAGCACATGGTCCTCAGCGTCGACGACCGGCAGTGCACCGACGTGTTCACGGGTCAGACTCCGTGCGATGTCCAGGAACGGCGCGTCTCCGCGCAACGATGCGGCCGGTACGTCCATCACCTCACGAACCAGCAAAGGCTCGGGTTCACCGCCCGCCGCAGCGGCCTCGCTCACTCGCTCGGCGGGGGCCGACCCGGTGGCCGTGGGCCGGCGTGCGGCAGCCTGTTTCGCGGACACCGAAGCCACCGCGCCGAGGTATCGCAGCAGCAGATCCTCGCGCCGGGGCTCGTCGGGCCTCGGCGTCCCGTCCGGTACCTCGCGGCGAGCTTCGGCTCCTGCCGACGACTTCTCGCGTTCAGTCATGGTCGGCTCCTCACTCCGGGCCGAGTCGGCCCTGCCCTCCCAGTCTCCCGCTGCCAGGGCTCAGCGGTCCTCGTGAGCCGATGGGGGCACGGTGACCACAGGGCAGACGGCCCTGTGCAACAGACCGTGCGGAACGGAACCGAGTCGCATGCCGGTGAAGCCCTCCCGGCCACGGCGCCCCACGACGACGGCGAGGGCATGCTCAGCGGCCTCAGCCAATGCCTCCACCGGGTGCCCCCGCAGCACTGCATGGCTCAGCGGCACGTCCTGGTACGCGGCGGACCGCGCAGTGGTCGCTTCGTGCAGCTGCCGGTGGCACGACTCGAGCGCAGCCTGCTCGTCGAGGAATCCGAGCAGTGGGCGCTGCCACACCCCCACCGCACGCACCGAGGCACCTCGCGAGGCGGCGGTTGCCAAGGCATGGTCCAGGGCGGCGTCGGCCGACGGGCTGCCGTCGACCCCGACCACGAGATAGGGCGGCTCCTCCACCGTACGCTCGGCTTCCGGCACCACGACCACCGGACAGGCGGCGTTCGCGCTCACCGGGACGGTCGTCGAGAGAGCGCTGACCACTTCCGCCAGCCGCCCCAGCCGACGCGAGCCGAGGACCACCAGTCCCGCCGTGCGCGGACTGCCGTACCAGCGCCTGCGCCGGATTGGCGTCCGTGATGAACCGCGACGGGTGACCGGCAGCACCGCGTGGACCAACTGCAGGGGCACCCCGCGGCGGGCGGCTTCATCGGTCCCCCCAGCTGACGCAACGCCTTGTGATGTGCGGTCTCCTCCACGCCGCGCACCTGCATCGCACGGGGCAGCAGCCATCGGCTACGGCCGACTCATACCTGCACGGTAGGCAGGGGCGGTCGACTCGGCAGGACCGAGTGACCCCCCTTCATGGAAGCCGATCGTCCGTGCAACGGCACCCCTGGGGACTTTCGGACCTCGATGATGCCTCTTCAGCGCCCCTGCGATCTTGCACCTGGTGCGGTGGACTGGACCTATGTCGTAACCGCGATACCGAGGAGCCTGGTCATGGCTGTACTCGCACGCAAGCAGAAGTTCCCGTTCCCTGACCTGCCCGATTGGTTCGAGGCATTCCCCGCCCGATTCACCATGCCGGCCATGGCGGATCTGTACCCGATGAAGATCGAGGAGTACACCGAGGAGGGCCGGTACGTGGTCCGGGCCGAACTCCCGGGCATCGACGTCAAGGATCTCGACGTCACCGTCGACGACGGCGTCCTCACCATCAAGGCCGAGCGCACCGAGCGCGAGGTGGACAAGCACCGCAGCGAGATCCGCTACGGATCCCTCACCCGCAGTCTCACTCTGCCCAAGAGTGCGGACGAGAACGACGTCCGAGCCGAGTACGCCGACGGCATGCTGACCGTCAGCGTGGGCCTCGGCGAAGAGAAGCCGGAACCGAAGCACATCGAGATCAAGCACGCCACGTGAGTCGCGGCCCCTTGACGCCTTGGCGGACTTCCAGACAGTCCGCCCAGGCGTTTCGCGCAGGGGGCGCTCCCGCGGTCGTGGCCATGGGCGGGATGCCACTCTTCGCACCCGTGAGCTGGCCGTTCGGCCACCGCCCTGCGTCACGGCCCGCCAAGCTGATGACGGTGGAAGGGCGGCCGTACTCATGGCCACCGAAGGAGATTCGCACCATGACCCGTCATCTGACCGCTGGCGTGGACGGCTCACCCGAAAGCCGCTGGGCGGCGGCGTGGGCCGCCGACGAGGCCGCGTTGCGCAGCCTGCCGCTGCGCCTCGTCTACGCCGAGGACTGGCCCGTATCCGTGACCATGCCGGTGAGCGGCCTCGAGACGCAGCAGCAGTTGGTCCGACGAGATGCTGACCGAGATCGCGAACGACCTGCTGGGGCGCCGTCCCGGGCTGGAGATCACCACTCGGCGGCTCTCTGCGCGGCCGCCGGCGGCCCTGTCCGCCGAGGCGGGCGAGGCGGATCTGCTGGTCCTCGGCTCGCGTGGGCTCAGCCGTATCACTGGATTCCTCATCGGCTCGGTCGGCATGGCCACGATCAGCGCCACCGAGCGGCCGGTCGTCCTCGTGCGGGCGGCCGAGCGGCCGGCCGACGGGCCGCCGCCCCGTACCGGCCCTTACCGCGACGTGGTCGTGGGTGTGGACGTTCACGAACCCTGCGACGCTCTCCTGGCCTTCGCCTTCGACGAGGCGGCACGGCGCGGCTGCGCGCCGTGTACGGCTGGTCGCTGCCCCCGGTGCTCAGCCCGGACCCACGCTCGATCAGGGAGTCCGCCAGGGGGCCGCCGCGGCCGTCGACCGCGCACTCGCCGACCTGCTGATGCCCTGGCGGCAGAAGTTTCCCTCAGTGGACGTCGTTGAGCGGGCGCTCATGGGCGCTCCCCGGGGAGCAGCTGGTCCACTGCGCCGCCGAGGCGGATCTCGTGGTCGTCGGCCGACGTATCCGCCAGTCCCCCTGGGAGCCCACATCGGCCCCATCACCCATGCGGTGATCCACCACTCCCCGGCACCCGTCGCCGTCGTCGCCCATGACTGATCGCCGTGCATGAGGGCCGCTTCCTTTACGAGAGCGCGCGACCGCACCGTCCAAGCCCGGCGTAAGAGCCATGTCAACGTACGGCCGATGTCCCACATGGCCGACCTCCGCTACGGAACAAGGCCGCATGGGGCACACAGCCGGGCCCTGTCGGCCCAAGTGCGCCGCCCTGCCGCTGACGCCGCCTGGGTGTGTACACGGTCGGCACCCGTCCTGAGCAACCGCGGGGGCCGGAACCTGGGAGGACACCGATGAACAGCACCTTCCTCCACGGACTGCCGTCGGAGGGCCAGGACCGTCTGATGGCCTGCTCGCACGAGGTCTCGTTCCCCGCAGGCACACGGATCTTCAACAGGACGGAACGACGAAGGCCAGCGTCGTGCTGGACACGGGATCGACCGTGCTCACCTCCTACGGGGTCGCCCACTGCAATCCCGCGGACAAAACGTGCCGGAGATCGGCGACGAACTGGCCGCGAGCTGCGCCGTCCACGATCTCGGGCGTGCGCCGGCAGGCCGTCGTGTCGAAACCCGTGGGCCAACCGCCCGAGTTCCCCATGGTGCAGGCGGTTGGCCCGCTGGGGGTGGCTCCGGAGTGGTGTGCTTGATGTGCCGACGGCACAGGCAACGAAGGCTCCGGCGGGTGGTGTGGGCCCGGTCGCCGCGCAGGTGACTCCCCTCTTACGTGGATCACCACTGCCCCGCCGACGGGCACTGGCCGCGATCGACGAACAGGACGACGAGGTCAGGTGGTTCGTCCTCAACGCCGAGGCGAACGCCGAGGTCGACATCACCGCGCTCGACGCGCTGGACGCCCTTCGCCGGGACCTGGAAGGGCGCAGCATCGTCTTCCGCCCTGGCATGCGTCAAGCAGGACCTGCAGACGGAACTGGATGCGTACGGCCTGACCTCCTCGGTCGGTGCAGACCGTATCTTCCCGACCCTCCCGACAGCCGTCGACGCCTACCGGGCCTGGTGCCAGAGGCCCGGTGGTGGTACTGGACCGCGTCATCCGGCGTGACGCGACGCGACCTCTCTCCGCGCGCCTTCGGACACGCCGTCGCCCTGAGCGACGACCGCGCACCGCCTCAGTGTCCTGCGCTTGAACCCGGTTGCGGGGATGGGCTTGTTTCGGAGCCGTGAAGCCGAGCAATACCGGTTGGACAGGTTGAATCTGAGCAATACAGGATGAGTAGCGCAAATCCGACAAGACGCCCAATCACGGTCGATGGCGATGGGCCGATGCTGCCGCTGCGCCAGGAGGCTGGGAACGGTGTCACGCACACGACGCGAAGGAGGTCCGCCCGATGCCCCACCATGTCACCGTCGGCCTGGACGGGTCCCCCGAGAGCAGCGCCGCCGCCGAATGGGCGGCACGAGAGGCGCTGCTGCGCGAGGTGCCGCTGCGCCTCGTGCACGCGGACGAGTGGCCGGTCTCGGCAGCCATTCCTGTCGCCGGCCCCGATGTGCGGCGCCGGTGGGCCGACGAACTCCTGGCCGCTGCCGCGGAAGAGCTGCGGCAGGAGTATCCCTCCCTGGAGATCAGCACCCGGCGACTGTCCGGGCGGCCTGCCGCCGCTCTGTCGATCGAGGCGGCCGAGGCCGATCTGCTGGTGCTCGGTTCCCGCGGCCTGAGCGGCGTCATGGGCTTCCTCCTCGGATCCGTCGGCATGGAGACGATCGGTGCCACCGAGCGGCCGGTCGTGCTCGTACGGGCGCCGGGACAACCGGGCGGGCGGACCGAGGCCGCTCCGGAGGGTCGCTTCGGCGGTGTGGTCGTCGGCGTGGACATCCACCACTCCTGCGACCCGCTCCTGGACTTCGCGTTCGACGAGGCAGCGCGGCGCGGCGTCCGGCTGCGGGCGGTGTACGGCTGGTCGCTTCCGCCGTTCGCCCGCGACGCCTCCGCACTCGCAGCAGCCGAACGGGAGATGAGCCCCGATATCGCGCGGCGCCTCACGCACATCCTGGCGCCCTGGCGGCAGAAGTTCCCCTCGGTGGAAGTCGTCGAGCGGTCCCCCATCGGCGCGCCCTCTCAGCTGCTGGTTCACGCGGCCGCCGACGCGGAACTGGCGGTGGTCGGCCGACGCATCCGCAGATCCCCCCTGGGCGCGCACATCGGGTCCGTCGCCCACGCCGTGATACACCACTGCGCCGCGCCCGTCGCCGTCGTCGCCCATGACTGACCGCCCCGGCCGGGCGGACACAGTGCTCCAGCCGGCCTTCGATGTCGCCGCCGCGCTCCCGCTCCCGGGCTCTCGCGTGTCGGAGGCGGTCGCTCGTCCCTCATGTGGGGACGCTTGGCCTGTGAACGTCGCCGTCGCGGTGCCGGCCGCCCTGCTGTCTGCACTCTGCTTCGGCGTCGCCTCGGTGGTTCAGCAACAGGCGGCGCGCGAGGCGCGCGCGCAGGAATCGCTGCGTCTTCGGCTTCTACTCGACCTGGCCCGCCGACCGAAGTGGCTGTTGGGTATGGGCCTGGTCATCTCCTCCTACGCGTTACTGGGCCTCGCACTGACCTTCGGTCCACTCGTCCTGGTCCAGCCACTGGCAGCCACCGATCTCGTCTTCGCCCTGCCGCTGCTCGCCTGGCGCCGCAGAATGCCCCTGACTCGCAATCGTTTCACCCGCCTCGCGGACCAGCACAACGACACCGCCTACCCCATGTCCTGCGCCGATGGGCACAGCGACCGCCGGGCCCAGACCGGCGAATCGGTGGGCCTGCCGGCGGAGACTCGCTCCCGGCCCTCTGCCGGGGGATCCGGCGTTAGGCAGAGTTTGCTCTCACAGCGCCAGTTGTCTCAGACGTTGCGTCACCCGTTCGTATAGGCCCGTCGCGGTGTGTTCGCAGCGGGTTGGTCAGCGGCGGCCGATCTCGTGTCGTTCAAGAAGTGGGAAGGCGGGCGCCTCAGTCCTCGGCTTGGCGTGCGAGCTGGAGGACTTCGGCCAGTTGTTTCACGCTGGGGGCGCCGGCGGTGTGTCCGTCGGTGTCGCGGTAGATCCGGCACGAGCGCTGACGGTCGTGTTGGGCGTGGCGAAGGGGTCGGTGCCGTTGATCAGCGGGGTCGGGGAACCGTGGATGCCGTACCGGGCCGCCTCCACCTCCTCGCTGACCAGCCGCAGTCCGGCGGGGTGGCGTCATGGGACAGCACCTGCTCCAGGCGCTCAAGCATCAAGGCGACGTTTGGGCAGTCGGACACCGCCAGCAGGACAGGATCCATGATCATCCCCCTTCGACGCCGCGGGGTGGCTTGTACTGGTCATGGTAGATCTCCCGCCGCGTCAAGAACTGGGAGTGCGGTCATCGAACTGGGATGGGGTCGCGTATAGCGTGGCAGTGCGAGAAAGGTGGCCCCCAGGTGCCCGCGCCTCATAACGCTCGCGGTCCCAGGTCCATGGCCGGCCAGTCGAGCAGTCGGGCTCCGATGACCGCGGTCTGCAGGGTGTAGCGGTGCATGGGGTCGGCTGGATTGGAGCCTGTGAGGCTGTGTCGTCGGGTGCGGCGATCGGTGGCGGGGTGGTGGTGGTGGTGGTGGGCAGGCACGGCACCCACCTGCTCGGCGTGATCACCGCCGCCCACCTGCTGCACGAACTCCTCGGCGCCGTGGGCGACGACGGCCGTACGAAACGGCCCTAACTGCCGGCGACGGCTCGCGCGGACTAACTCAGCCCGGACGTCCGGAGGATGGCGCGGCACACCTCACCCTCGATCCGATGACCCAGCTCGCCTCACCGTCGATCCGATGACCCAGCGACTCGATGGCCGTCGCCCCGCACAGCAGGGTCCCGTTGCCGCAGGAGCAACGGGCCCCTTGCTCCAACATGTGCCAGATCAGCGGATTGGAAGCCAGCACCCTCGGATCCAACTGCATCCGCTCGCCGTGCACATCACTCAGCACCAGACGCGCCGCCACTCCGTCGTACAGCCTCACCGAGACCAGGCAGTGCGGGACTTGGCGGAGTAGTAGCCGGCGTCGAGGTGCACGGTGATTTCGTCGGGCAGCGGCCCAAGGTCCGTCAGGAGATCGAGGGTTGGGGCCAGCAGCGGCGAGTCGTGGCAGTTGGCCCGGCCAGGACACGGCCGAGCGGGATGCCGTAGCCGTCGGTGTGAAGAAGTAGGACACAAGACTCCAGCGGCTGGGCGTAACGACCGCGGAACCTAACAGCCGAGCTTCCCCGCCCAGTTCGCTCCGTCAACGAGCTGAGACAGGTAGAGACACTGGTCCTAACCGCGTCTCGCCGGACTCGTGCCCGGAGATGTGCGGGCTGGTCACCAGGGTGCCGGTGGAGAATGCCCCGCCCATCAGGCTGCCCTCCACGGGCAGCACGAGCCCGCGGTACTCCGCCGCCTCCCGGCCGATGGCCACGTCCACTGTCAGCGCGCCAGGGCGTCCGCGTTGAGGGGCTTGCCGCGGGCACACAGGTCATGCAGGAGGGGAACCGTGGTGCGCCTGGCGTTCCCATCGGTCCTGGGCCTGAGCGGCGATGACGGCGGCCTGGATGCTGCCGCTCCACACCGAGCTTGGCCAGCAGGCGGGAGATGTGGTTCTTGACCGTCTTCTCGGCGAGGTAAAGCCTCTGGCCGATCAGCCGGTTGGTCAGGCCCTCGCCGATCAGTGCCAGGATCTCTCGCTCACGAGAAGTCAGATCCGGCAACGCGACCGCTTCCGGATCTTCCTTCTGGTCCGCCCGCAGCCGGGCCATCAGCCGGGTGGTGGCGCTGGGATCGAGCAGGGACTGGCCGGCGGCCACCGTGCGTACCGCCGAGACCAGGTCCGAGCCCTGGATCTGCTTCAGCACATAGCCCGAGGCCCCCGCCATGATCGAATCGAGTAGTGCTTCCTCATCGTCGAAGGAGGTCAACATCAGGCAGGCCAGGTCGGGCATGCGGGAGCGGAGTTCCCGGCACACGGTCACGCCGTCGCCGTCCGGCAGGCGCACGTCGAGCACGGCCACGCGCGGTCGCAGGGCGGGGATGCGTGCCAGGGCCTGCTCGGCGGTGGCGCCTTCGCCGACCACGACGATGTCCGGCTCGTCGTCCAGCAGGTCGTGGACCCCGCGACGCACCACTTCGTGGTCGTCCAGCAGGAAAACGCGGATCGGGCTGTCGGTGCCGTACTGCTTGCTGTCCACCATCAGGGTGCTCCTGTCGCGCGCCGCCTGCGCCGTGCGGTGACATGCTGCCTGCGGTGGCGCATCGGCGGCCCCGTCATGGCAGATCCTGCGGGATTCAGGGCCGAAGGACCAGGGCCGACAGGCCCAGCTTTCCTGCCATCTCTGCCGATGTGTGACACTCTGTCGACGATGCCTCGCGCGAGCGGGACATCGAACGTCTCTCGCACGGAGCGGCGTGATGCAGAGGCCTGGCGGCCGTTTCTCGAGCGACGGCGGCCCGGTGGGACGCCGTCCCCACGCGGGTGGCCACGCTGACGCAGTCCTACCGCACGGCGGTGTCGGGGATGCGGGCTCGTGTGGCTGCCTCCACGATGAGGGCATGGTTCCCGTGGATCCTGCGGACCGTTTCGACGCGTTTCGGGCCCTGGCCGACCGGCGTGGGCGGCCGGGAGACCGGTTGATCGCGTCGCTTTCCGAGGCCAGGGCGGGAACGGCGGTCAGTGCCGCGGTCTGGGCTCCGGCTGTCGCCGCCGGTTTCGGCCTGCCCGCCGCCGCCGCGCTCGGACCGGCCGGGTATTACGCGGACCTCGCCGCCCCGCACGGCCGCCGTCACGTCCGGCTCTGCACGGCGACGGCGTGCTTCGCATCGCAGGCCGGACGGCATCTCGACGATGTGGAACGCGAGCTGGGCATCACCGCAGGCACGGCCTCACCGGACGGGGAAACGTCGTTGCAGGCCGTGCGCTGTCTGGGGTACTGCTACACGGGGCCTGCGGCGCTCGACGGTGACACGCCCTGTAGCGGCCCGACGCTGGCCGATCAGCTCGCGGGGCGCGAGCCCTCGCAGGCGCCGGAGATCCCGGCGGCCGACGACACCGGCGACCCCGTTCTGCTGCAGGGCGTGGTGGCAGGTGAGCCCGCGTGGCAGGTCTGGCCGCGAATGGTGACGGCAGGCACTCCTGACGAGGTACAGCTGGAAGTGGCGGCCTCCGGACTGCGGGGGCGTGGTGGTGCGGGCTTCCGGGTGGCCGCGAAGTGGGAGGCGGCCGGCCGGGCGCCCGGCACCGTGGTGGTGGTCAACGGGGACGAGGGGGATCCCGGCTCGTACGCCGACAGGCTGCTGATGGAGACGGATCCGGAACGTGTGCTGGAGGGCCTGGCTCTGGCGTGCTTCGCGTGCGGGGCCCGCCGGGGTGTGGTGCTGGTGCGCTCGGAGTATCCGCGTGCGCTGGCACGGATACGGGACGCGGTCGAGCAGGCGTACGCCGAGGGGCACTTCGGCCTGTCCGTGCACGGCACGGACACGGCCCTGGACGTCGAGGTGGTGCAGGGCGCCGGGTCGTACGTCGCCGGTGAGGAGACCGCGCTGATCGCGAGCCTGGAGGGGGACCGGGGCTGTGCCCGGCCGCGCCCGCCCTACCCGACCCAGCGCGGGCTGTGGGACGCGCCGACCGTGGTGAACAACGTCGAGACCCTGGCAGCCGTCCCGTGGATCGTGTCCCGGGGCGGTGAGGCGTACGCCCGACGCGGAACGCCCGACGAGACCGGGACGAAGCTGGTCTGCCTGTCGGAGCGGTTCGCCCGGCCCGGCGCCTACGAGGTCGAGCTCGGCACCCCGGTGGAGCGGATCGTCACCGAGCTGGGCGGCGGCCTGAAAGACGGCTCCGAACTGACCGTTCTCCAGGTCGGCGGGCCACTGGGCGGCTTCCTCGCCCCCGACGCGCTGGATGTGCCGCTGACCGCTGCCGACCTCGACGCTCGGGGGGCATCCCTTGGCCATGCCGGCCTCGTCGCCTTCGACCAGCGCGTGGTTCCGGAGGATGTCATGCGTCATGTCTGGCAGTTCGGCGCCGCAGAAAGCTGCGGCGCCTGCTCACCCTGCCGCGTGGGCTCGCGCCGCGGCCTGGAGCTGGCGTCCGCCGGCACTCCGCCCGGACATGAGTGGGAACGGCTGTCGCATGTCCTGGCCGAGGCGAGCCTGTGCGCCTTCGGGCGGCGGATCCCTCCCGCCGTACGCAGCCTCGCCCGCGCCTATGGAGACCGACTGGCGGGATGGTCCCCATGACCAGGATCGAAATCGAGGTGGACGGCACGGGCGTCAGCGTGCCCGATGGAGCTTCACTGCTCGCGGCGGTGCGGGCGGCCGGAGGCGAGTTGCCTGCGCTGTGTTCCGACGACCGGCTCAGCCCTGCCGGATCCTGCCGTACGTGTCTTGTACGGGCCGATGGGCGGATCGCAGCGGCGTGCGTGACCCCGGCCGCATCCGGGGTGCGGGTCGAAACGGTCACTGACGATCTTCGGCAGCTACGTCGGGAGGCAGTGGAGGTCATCGCCTCCGCGCTGCCGCCCCGTGCCCTCGCCGACGACAACCCCAGCGAGCTGGCCCAGCTCTGCCGGTCGATGGGCATCGGCCCCGAGGCGGCACAGGGAACCGGAGGCCGGGGAGCGGACGACTCGCACCCGTACGTCCACCTCGACCGCGACCTGTGCATCGCCTGCGGCCGGTGTGTCCGCATGTGCGCCGAGGTGCAGGGCACCTTCGCCCTCACCCTGATCGGCCGGGGCGCCGACACCGTCGTCGCCCCCGGCACCGGCGGGCCCTGGGCCGAGTCGGACTGCGTGGCCTGCGGCGGATGCGTCGACACCTGCCCGACCGGGGCGATCACCGAGCCCGGCCCCGGGCGTGGGCTCACCTCCGCCCGCCGCCCGGCGGCCGTAACGCGCACCACCTGCGGCTACTGCGGCGTCGGGTGTGCACTGGACGTCGTCTCCCGCGGCGGCGATGTCACCGCCGTGCTGCCGGCCCGGGACGGCCCGGTCAACCAGGGGCACGCATGCGTCAAGGGCCGCTTCGCCCACGGATACCTCACCTCCCCCGAACGGCTCACTCAGCCCTTGCTTCGCCGCGACGGCAACCTGGAGCCGGTCGGCTGGGACGAGGCACTCGGCCATGTCGCCCGGGGGCTACGCGCAGCCGTTGACGCCGGCGGCCCGGACGCGGTGGCGGCGATCTCCTCGGCCCGCGCCACAAACGAGGAGAACTACCTCATCCAGAAGTTCATGCGCGTCGCCATCGGCACCAACAACGTCGACAACTGCTCCCGGCTCTGCCACTCCCCGTCCGCCGCCGGCCTGACGGCCTCCTTCGGACTCTCCGGCGGCACCGACAGTTTCGACGACGTCGAGCGGGCCGACTGCCTGCTGGTGGTCGGAGCCAACCCCGTCGAGGCCCATCCGGTGGTCGGAGCGCGGCTGCTGAGGCGCGTGCTTCACGGGGCGAAACTGGTCGTCGCCGACCCCCGCGCCGTCGGCCTCGCCTTGCATGCCGACGTGCACCTGCGCCCCCGCCCCGGCACCAACGTGGCGCTCTTCCACGGGCTCGCCCACGTCCTGCTCGCCGAAGGACTGACCGATGAGCAGTTCCTGCGCCGGCGGGCAACGGGGCTTCCGGAACTCACCGAGTTGCTGGACGACTACCCGCCCCATCGGGTCGCGGACATCACGGGGGTACCCGCCGCGGACCTGGTCGCCGCCGCCCGGCTCTACGGACGGGCCGAACGACCCGCGATCGTCTACGGCCTCGGCGTCACCGAGCACCTGCACGGCACGGACGGAGTGCGGTCCCTGGCCAACCTGGCGATCCTGCGCGGCGCCGTGGGCACCGACCGCGGGCACGGCGTCAACCCGCTGCGCGGCCAGAACAACGTCCAGGGCGCCTCCGACATGGGTGCGCTGCCGGACCTCCTGCCCGGCTACGGGAAGGTGACCGACCCTGCCGTACGAGCCCGGGCCGAAGCGGTGTGGGGCGTACCGGTTCCCGAACGCCCCGGCCTGCGGATCCCGGACATGTTCGCCGCCGCACGGGCCGGGGACCTACGGGCGCTGTGGGTCATCGGCGAGGACGTCTGCGCCACCGATCCCGACGCGAACCGGGTGGCCGAAGCCCTGGAAGCGTGCCCGCTCGTGGTGTGCAACGAACTGTTCCTGTCCGAGACTGCCCGCCACGCCGACGTCGTGCTGCCGGTCGCCTCCTGGCTGGAGAAGGACGGCACCTTCGTCAACTTCGACCGCCGGTTCCAGCGGGTCCGCCCCGCCGTGCCCCCGCCAGGAGAGGCACGTGCGGACTTTGACGTCGTGCACGCCGTCGCGACGGCCATGGGCATCGACATCGGTTGCCCGACGCCGGCCGCGACCCTGGCCGAGTGCGGGCGGGTCGCGCCCGTCTTCGCCGGGCTCTCCCACGACCGCCTGGACCGCGAGGATGCTGTGCCCTGGCCGTGCCCGGACCCCGACCGGCCGGGGGAAGCCAAGCTGTACACAAAGCACTTCGCCACGCCGGACGGGAGGGCCCACCTGGCCGCAGCACCCTATCTCCCGCCCGGCGAGCAGCCCGACGACGACTACCCGCTGGTCCTGGTCACCGGGCGGCGCTGGGCCCACTACAACTCCGGCAGCATGACCCGACGCGGCGGCAACCTCGCACTCGATCCGGTCGACCGCCTCGACCTCCACCCTGACGACGCCGCCCGGTACGACGTGCGGGACGGCACGCAGCTCACCGTGGAGAGCCGGCACGGCCAGGCCAGCCTCATCGCCCGGGTCAGCGAACAGACACCCCCCGGCCAGGCCTTCTGTTCCTTCCACTTCCCCACGAGCGGAGTAAACCGCCTCACCTCCGACCACGCGGACACCGTCACCTCCTGCCCCGAGTACAAGGTCACGGCCGTACGGGTCGCCGCGCCGTGACCGCGTCCTGCAAAGGCGCACAGCGATGCGTACCGGAACCCCCGTACTGACGCCTGGTGACGGCGCCTGCGGCCCGGCGGTGCAGACCCTGCCGACCGGAAACGTCTTCGTCGCGCTGGACACCTCACCACGGGGACTGCCCTCGGCAGAAGTGGCGGCGCGGCGCAAGCGGTTCGGGCCCAACGAGCTGCCGCCCGCAGGGCGGAGGGGGCTGTGGCAAGACCTCGTCGGACAGTTCACCGATCTCTTCGCCGTGGTGCTGCTGGTCGCGTCGGCGATCACGTTTCTGGCGTACGGACTTCAGGAGCCGGGTGATGTGGGCACCTTGCAGTTGGCCGTGGCGATTCTGGCCGTGGTGGTGCTGAACGCGGCCATCGGCTTCGCGCAGGAGTACTCGGTTGAGCGGACGGCGGAGTCGCTGCAGGCGATGGTGCCGCACACCTGCAGGGTGCTTCGCGACGGGGAGCGGCGGGAGCTGCCCGCGTGGGAGCTGGTGCCCGGGGACGTCGTCGTCCTGGAAGCCGGGGACGCGGTGCCGGCGGACTGCCGCCTGGTGGAGGCGCACGACGTCTCGGTGAACAACGCGGCCCTGACCGGGGAGAGCGATGCCGTCGCACGTACGGTCGAACCGGTGGCGGACGGCCCGGTACTCCAGGCCCGCAACTGCGTCTTCATGGGCACCGATGTCGTGGCCGGCTCCGCGAAGGCCGTGGTGTTCGCCACCGGCGAGGATACGGAGTTCGGACGCATCTTCCGGCTCGCCGCAGCAGCGCCGCGGCAGAAGACCCCGCTGCAGCGCCAGGTCGCCTCGATGGCCCGCCGGGTGGCGGGCACGGCACTGGCGATCGGAGCGGCCCTGTTCGCCGTACGCGTGCCCACCGGGCAGCCGTTCGTGGAGACCTTCGTGTTCGCGCTCGGGGTGATGGTCGCGCTCGTCCCCGAAGGGCTGCCCGCGACGCTGTCGGTGTCGCTGGCGATCGGCGTACGGCGCATGGCCCGTCAGCACGCCCTGGTCAAGCAGTTGCTCGCGGTGGAGGCGCTCGGATCCACCACCGTGGTGTGCACGGACAAGACAGGGACGCTCACCCAGGCCGAGATGACCGTGGTCCGGGTATGGGCCGGCGGCGTACCGCATGCCGTGTCCGGGGTGGGGTACGCGCCTGTCGGGGATGTCACCGACCCGCAGCCGGTGCGCGGGCTGCTGCGTGCGGCGGCACTGTGCTGCAACGCCCGGCTCGTCCCTCCCCCAGCCAACGCTGGGAGGTGCCCCCAGTCGGACCGCGAGGGCTGGCGGGTGCTCGGCGACACCACCGAGGGGGCGCTGCTCGTCGCCGCGGCGAAGGCCGGACTTGATCTGGCCGCCGAGGAAGCCGCCGCGCCACGTGTGGCGGAGTACCCCTTCGACTCCGCCCGCAAGCTGATGAGCACCGTGCACAAGAGACCCGACGGGAACGACGCCTATGTCAAGGGCGCACCGCAGGAACTCCTGGCCCGCTGCACCGCCATCGACTGGCGAGGCGAGCGGCAGCCGCTGACCGACGAACTCCGCGCGGCGGTGACCGCCGCCAACGACCAGCTGGCCTCCCAAGGGCTGCGCGTACTGGCGGCCGCGTCGCGGCGCGTGGGCGACCCCCACCCCGCCCAGGACAAGATCGAAGCGGAGCTCACGTTCCTTGGCCTGGTCGGGATGCTCGACCCCCCACGCCCCGAAGTCAGCGACGCCGTGCGCGCCTGCCGACGGGCCGGGATCCGCATCGTCATGGTCACCGGCGACCACCCGCTGACCGCGGAGGCGGTCGGCCGCCGCGTCGGGATCGTGCGGCAGTCCGCGCCCACGATCGTGACCGGCACGCGGCTGGACGCACTCGACGACGACGGCCTTGACGCCCTGCTCGCCGCATCCGGCGAGCTGCTGCTGTGCCGGGTCAGCCCCGAACACAAGATGCGGGTGGTCACCGCCCTGCAGCGGCGCGGCCAGGTCGTCGCGGTCACCGGCGACGGAGCGAACGACGCCCCGGCGCTCAAGCACGCGGACATCGGCGTGGCGATGGGCGCCTCCGGCACCGATGTCGCCCGGGAGGCGGCGGTGATGGTGCTGCTGGACGACTCGTTCGCCTCCATCACCACGGCGGTGAGACTCGGCCGATCGGTCTACCAGAACATCCGCAAGTTCCTGGTCTACCTCTTCAGCCACAACATCGCCGAGCTCGTCCCGATCCTGGCCGCGACCTTCGCCGGCTTCCCACTGGTCCCGATCACCGCCGTACAGATCCTCGCGATCGACCTCGGCTCCGACGTCCTGCCCGCCCTCGCGCTCGGCGCCGAACCGCCCGAGCCCGATGTCATGGACCGGCCGCCGCGCTCCCGGCGCGAACGGCTCTTCTCGACCGTGGTGATGGGACGCATCCTGTTCCTGGGCGGCATCCAGGCCCTCGGCGTGACGGCCGTGTTCTTCTGGCACATCCACGCCTCCGGAATCCCGTACGCCGACTTCACCGAGGACGACACCGTCTACCGCGAGGCGATCACCATGGTCCAGGCCGGGATCGTGGTCAGCCAGTTCTTCAACGCTCTCGCGGTACGCACCGACCGGCAGAGCGTGTTCCGGATCGGGCTGCTGTCCAACCCGTGGCTGCTGGCCGCCGGCTGCTTCGGCATCGCCCTCATGGCGGCCATCAGCTACCTGCCCCCACTCCAGGCCGTCTTCAACACCGCGCCGCTGGACGCCGCCGACTGGGCGGTCCTCGCCGGTCTCGGAGCACTGCTGCTGGCCGCAGAGGAGGCCCGCAAGGCGTGGCTGCGCCGCCACCGGACGGCGACTCTGAAGGGAGAAGCGGGATGAGGGTGATCATCGCGGGCTGCGGGCGTGTGGGATCCACGCTTGCCGTCCAACTCGTCGCCGAAGGCCACGACGTACGGCTCATCGACCGTGCCGCCAGGACCCGCAGGCTGCTGCCGATCGGCTTCACCGGCCAGTTCCACGAAGGCAACGGGTACAGCCGCGCCGTACTGGAAGCGGCGGGAATCGAGCACGCCGACGCCTTCGTCGCCGTCACCTCGGGGGACAACAGCAACATCGTCAGCGCCCGGACAGCCAAGGAGACCTACAGGGTCCCGATCGTCCTCGCCCGCATCTACGACCCCCGCCGCGCCGACATCTACCGCGAACTCGGCATCCCCACCATCGCCAGCGTCCGCTGGACGGTGCACCAGATCCACCAGATGCTGCTGCACCGCCACCTCACGCCCGAACTCACCTTCGGCAACGGCGAGACGCTCCTGGTCCGCTCCGAGCTCCCCGCCTACCTCACCGGACGACGGCTGACCGAGTTCGACGTGGACGGCGAGATCCGCGTCGTGGAGGTCACCCGCGCAGGTCGCTCGCTCGTGCCCGCCCACAACACTCCCGCCGAGCCCGGCGACCTGGTCACCTTCGCCGTCGCCGCCACCGCCCTCGGCCGCCTGCGCGGCTTCCTGGACAAGGAGCTGGGGACATGAAGGCCCTCATCGCAGGCGCCGGGCGCCTGGGCACCCAGATCGCCCAGGTCCTCGCCGCTGCCCGCAACGACGTCACTCTCGTCGACATCGACGAGGACCGCATCGCCGAGCTCGAAGGCCGCCTTCCCGTACGCCTCATCGCCGGAGACGCCTGCGAGCCCACCCGACTCGAACACGCAGGCGCGCACACCACCGACCTCGTCATCGCCGCCACCGGCAACGACGAGGACAACCTCGTCATCAGCCTCCTCGCCAAGCGGCAGTTCGCCGTCTCCCGCGTCGCGGCACGCGTCAACGACCCGGAGAACATCTGGCTCTTCGACCAGCGCTGGGGCGTCGATACCGCGGTCCCCGCCGCCACGCCCCTCATCTCCCTCATCGAGGAAGCCACCGGTGCCACGGACACCGTGGCACTCCTGCGTCTGAGTAAAGCGGGCGTCGACGTGATCGAAACCGCCATCACGCCGCAGTCCCGCGCCGCAGGCCGCACGCTCGCCGAGATCGCCCTCCCCGCAGGCACAGTCATCGCCACCGTCATCCGCAAAGGCCAACCCACGGTCCCCACCCCCGAGATGCGACTCCAGCCCGGCGACGAACTCCTCGTCGTCTCCCACGCCGCCACCGAACAGGAGATCCACGCCGCCTTCCAGTGACGGCGTCCGCCTCGACCAAGGGCACGGCCGAGTGGTCAGTGGGTCGCGCAGACCACCTCGACGAAGTGGCCCACCTGTTCCTCCGGCAGGCGACGCGCGAGGTCCGCCTCGCTGATCATGCCCACCAGACGATGATCCTCGATGACCGGCAGCCGCCGGATCTTGTGCTCCTCCATGGCCCGCAGGACCTGGTCGGTGTCAGCCTCGGCGTCAATGGTGATCGGCTTGCCCTGCTCGAGCATGCCCGCAGTCATGGTCTTCGGGTCCTTGCCCTTGGCGAGACACTTCACCACGATGTCGCGGTCGGTGATGATTCCGTGGAGCCGGTCGTCCGGCCCGCAGATCGGGAGCGCTCCGACGTCCAGTTCACTCATCCGGCGCGCCGCGTCCTCCAGCGTCTCGCTCTCCTGGATGCAGGTGGCACCGGCATGCATGATCTCCCGTGCAGTGGTCATGGCCATCTCCTTCGAGCCTCGAGATCGGCGCGGGGAAAGCCCAGAGAGCCGGCCCGCCCCGACCGGAACTCCATAAGGCCAGTGTGGGTTCGGCGCATCCCGTACGCATGCCGGCGAAGAGGACACGACCCACCACTGTGCCCTCACTCCGCGAAGGCCGGCCAGGTCACGGCTGCTCCGACATGGCCAGCCGGGATCCGGAGCCGACCAGACCCGCATCCCCCGGCCCCGGCCACCGTGACCCGCGAGGGGCCGAGCTGCCGCCAAGTGGACGCAGAGGGCCCGAGCGGCCCAGGCAGCGGGGCCGATGGGCTCTGGCGTCCTTCCCGGTGCGCGCGGAGAGTGAAAGAGTCACAGGAGGTGAGCCACGGTGATGTACTGGAATGGCGGCTGGGCCTGGATGACCCTGATGCCCCTGCTGTGGATCGCGTTGATCGGCCTTGTGGTGTGGGGGGTCGTGCGCCTGACGCAGCACTCGGCTGGTCGCCACAACGCCACGGACCCTCGGAAGACACCGAGGGAAACGCCAGAGGAGATCCTTGACCGCCGCTTCGCCTCCGGCGAGATCGACGCGGACGCGTACTCAGAGGCACGTAAGCGCCTCGCCGCCCACCGGCCGGGGCCCCGGTGACCAGGCCGCACGGCCGTTGGCTGCCACTGACCGTGCTGGTCGCCGCGGTAGCCGCACTGATCGCCTCGCTCGTGTGGGTCGCCGGCAGTGACTTCGGCCGGCCCGGCCCCGCGGCAGTGATGGGCGCGGTCTCCAGGGACGGCCCCGTACGCACTCTGGACGAAGCCGAGCGCGCGGCCGGGCACTTCGCCGACAAGTGGGACCTGCACGTCGGGGAAGTCATGGAGTTCAGCAACGGCTACTACGCCGAACTCCTCGACCCCCAAGGCCAGGGCGCCACCGAGGTCCTCATCGACCCGGACAGCGGCACCGTCCAACCGGAATTCGGCCCCGCCATGATGTGGAACACCGCCTACGGGATGCACGCCCGCAACCGGACCGGTGCCACGACAATCGAGCCCGGCCAGGCCGTACGGATCGCCGACACATGGCTGCGGGAACACCGACCCGGACTGCACACAGCCGACCCCGAATCGTTCCCCGGCTACTACACGCTGCACGCCCTACGTGGCGACAACACCGTCGGCATGCTCTCGGTCAACGCCCGCACCGGCGCGGTCTGGTACCACACCTGGCATGGACGCTTCATCCAGATGCAAGAGCATCCGGAGCCCCGGTAGCGCGCTCCCTCACCAGCGGCAGGACGGCATCATGAGCCGCCGCGTCCTGCTCGTCCTCAACGACCTGTGTGTCACGTCGAATGTTGCGGCTGGACAAGGGCCGGGGCAGTCCGTCGGGCGCGCAGGACCGGCGCGGACTCGGACACCCTCAACGCGCGCCGATCTTGTGGATTCAGCGGCGGCGCAGGGCGGCCAGGGTGCGCTCAAGGTCGGCCCGCCGGGGCCGGTTGTGCGGCAGCACGGCCAGGAGGGCGGCCATACCGCACGTGTTGGTGAGGGCGGAGAACACGAGCCCGCCGGCCACACCCGCCGAAAGCAGCTGCCAGGCCGGGTGGAGGAGGCCGAGGGCGAGGCCCGTCAGCACGAGGGCGCCCGCGGTGAAACGGACCTGGCGCTCCATGGACCATGTCCTGCGGGCGGGGCCGTCGGGGCGGTGGAGTTCATGGCCTTCGTCCGCCCAGGCGTTCGTGCCTCCGGTCAGGGTCGCCGCGGGGACGCCGTGTCCGGCGAGGAGCGCGCAGGCGCTCTCGGAGCGGGCTCCCGAGGCACAGACCACGAGGAGATCGGCACGGTCCGCGGCCTGCCTGATCGCGGGGAGCGCGCGGTCGAGCAGATCGAGCGGGATGTTGAGCGCGCCGGGCAGGTGGCCCGAAGCGTATTCGGCGGGGGTGCGGACGTCGATGACGGTCAGGTCGCCCAGTCGGGGGCGGGCCTGGGCGGGGGTGAGTGCGGCGGTCGTGTGCATGTCGGCTGTCATCCTTGACATTGGCTGGTGAAGCCCCATAGGGAGTAAGTTACCCCCAGGGGTATACGTAGGGAGTGGTTGTGGAGCTGGATCTCGCGGGTGCTGAACTGAGGGCCGTGCTGAATCGGCTGCGCCGGGCCCAGGGCCAGATCTCCGGCGTGATCCGGATGATCGAGGAGGGGCGCGACTGCGAGGAGGTCGTGACGCAACTCGCCGCCGCCTCGCGCGCCCTCGACCGGGCGGGCTTCGCAATCATCGCGACGGGCCTGCAGCAGTGCCTGACCGACATGGAGGCCAGGGGCGCGAACGGGGAGGACCGGGAGCAGATGCGTGCGCGGCTGGAGAAGCTCTTCCTGTCGCTCGCCTGATGCGCGCCTGACGCGCCTCGTACGCGTCGCGTGGGGTGTCATACGAGGCTCCCGATCACCATGAGGCCGGCGACCGCGAGCAGGACGCGGGCGAAGATCCGCCGGAGCGCGTCGGCCTTCACCTTCCCCGACCAGCGCTTGCCGTCCCAGGCGCCGAGAATCGCGGCCCCGGTGAAAGGTGCGACGACCGACCAGTCGAGAGCGTTCGCCGTGCCGGTACGGGTGGCCAGGGCGGCGAGCGCGTTGACGGTGATCACCAGGAGGCTGGTGCCGACGGCGGTCCGCATCCGCAGGCCCAGGGTGGCGACCAGGGCCGGTACGGCGAGGAACCCGCCGCCCACCCCCAGGACGCCTGTGACGGCCCCAAGTCCGGCGCCGGCTGCCGCCGCCCGGCCCTTGTACACGACGCGGTCGGCCTCGACCGCTTCGGTCGGCGTACGCAGCATCCGCAGTGCCGCGAGGGCCGCGACGACGGCGAACGCCCCGGTCAGCAGGGCCGGGTGCAGCCGGCCTGCGAGCGCGCCGCCGATTGCCGCAGGCACCACGCCGGCGGCGGCGAACAGCAGTCCCGTGCCCCACCGGACGTTGCCGTCGCGAGCGTGCGCGTACAACCCGGTGGCCGCGGTGGCGGCGACGATGACGAGGCTCGCGGTGGTGGCCTCGGCCGGAGTGAACCCGAGCAGGTGGATCAGAGCGGGGACGGCCAGCACGGCGCCACCGCCCCCGAGGGCGCCGAGCGCGAGCCCGACGAACGCTCCGGCGGTCAGAGCGAGCAGCAACGCACTCACGCGATCGATCCGCTCGCGCCGTGCCCGTCCACCACGGGCAGACCTGCCTCGGCCCAGGCGGCCATGCCACCAGTCACGTCCACGGCCACCAGGCCACGTGCGGCCAGCATTCGTGCGGCGTGTCGGGACCGGCTGCCGGAACGGCAGATCACCACCAGCGGCCGGCCGCGGGCGGGTGCGGGAAGCTCGGCCCCGGCATCGAGTGCGCTGAGCGGCAGATGGACGGCCGCCGGGGCGTGGCCCGCGGACCATTCGTGTGCCTCGCGCACATCCAGCAGTACGGAACCGCCAGGGCCGAGGGTGCGATCGAGGGCTTCGGCGGGATCGACCCGGCCGGGGCCTCGGCGGAAGAGAGACATGCCTCGCTCCTGTTGACGAGTCGTCACGAGTCGGTGGTGGAGGGGCGATCGTGCCCCGGTCGGCTCTCCACGACGGGCAGGCCCGCCGCGCGGGCCGAGTCGAAGCCGTCGTCGATTGCGACGACGTCACGGCCGACCGCGTCCAGCAGGGAGGCGGCGATCGCGGCCCTCATCCCGCCGGCGCAGTGCACCCACACGGCTCCGTCCGGTATCTCCCTGATCCGTCCGCGCAGCTCGTGCAGCGGTATGTGCAACGAGCCCTCGATGTGGGCCCTGGCCCGCTCGGCGTCTCGCCGGACGTCGAGGATGACCCACGCCTCGGCCGCGTCCCGGGCGGCGAGCCCGGCGAAGGTGGAGCGCGGGAAGGAGCGGGACCGCTCGCCCGAGCGCACCCAGTCGGCCGGTGAGCCGGTGGCGGCCGCGGCGGGCCGGTCGATGCCGACCCGTACGAGCTCCCGCTGGGCGCCGGCCAGTTGCTCGGCCGACTCGGCGAGCAGGGTGACCGGCTTGCCCCAGGGAATCAGCCAGGCCAGATAGGTGGCCAGCTGGCCCGCCGCCTCGAAGTTGAACGATCCGGCGACATGGCCCTCGGCGAAGGCGACACGGCTGCGCAGGTCGACCACCCATTCACCGGCGGCCAGCCGCTCGGCGATCTCCCCGGAGTCTGCGACGGCGGGCGGCGTCAGGTCGACCGGCGCCGGCCCCCGCGCGTTCAGCGGGCCCATGTGCGCGTAGTAGGCGGGTATGTCGTCCAGGCCGGCGAGCAGGTCCGCGACGAAGGTGTCGGCGTCCTTGACCAGTGCGCCGTTGGTGAACCGCTCCTTGCCGATGGTCGTGGCGTCCCCCGAGGCCTGCGCCGACGAGCAGAAGCTGCCGAAACCGTGGGTAGGCAGAACGGCCGTCTCGTCCGGCAGCGCGTCCGCCAGCCGGTGCGCGGAGGCGTGCTGGGCGCGCGCCAGCCGCTCGGTGAGGCCCGGCTCGACCAGATCGGGACGGCCGACCGTGCCGATGAGCAGCGAGCCGCCGGTGAAGGCGGCGACCGCCTCGCCTGACTCCTCCAGGACGTACGCGGTGTGGTGCGGGGTGTGACCGGGCGTGGCCAGCGCGCGCAGCACCAGGGCCGTGTCGATCTCGATCCGGTCCCCGTCGGCGACCGGGACCCGCGGGTACGACACCCGCGCCCCGGCGGGTACCAGGTAGGCGGCCCCGGTGAGTCGGGCCAGCTCCAGGCCGCCGGTCACGTAGTCGTTGTGCACGTGCGTCTCGGCGACGTGCGTGATCCGCACGCCGCGGCGGGCTGCGGCCTCCAGCACCCGGTCGATGTCCCGGGGCGGATCGACGGCCACGGCGGCGTCCGCGCCGCCCGCGAGATAGCTCCGGTTGCCGAGCCCAGGGACCTCAACGGTGTCGATGAAGAACACGGCTCCACTCCTCTCGCAGATGGTTTACCCCGGGGGGTATGCATCCACCGTAGCAGAATTACCCCCGGGGGTATTTCGGGAGAGAAGCTCGGTGCGCTCACTGCACCGACCGATCCCCACAGTGGGCCGGGGCGCCCGGCCACCCGGAAGGAGCCCCATCCGCGAGGTGTGACCGCGGCGTGCGTGCCTTGAAGCAAGATTCGCCGAGACAGTCACGACGCCCGGGTGGCATTCGCCGCCGAAGGCTTCGGCGCCCTGACTGAGCCGGAGCCCATGCCCCGGAGCAGGTGGCTCAGCGATCCCAGGTTTTTGACCGGACCGTCACACGCGGTGGACGCTCCGGCCACAGCCGCGCCTGGAGACGCATGACGACATGGCCGAGGCCGGACAGCGCGGCGGCGATCGCCAGGTCGGAGAGTGGAAGCGGCTCGGTACCCAGCACGGCCCGCAAGGGAGGCAGATAGACACCGGCCGCCTGGAGGATCAGGGCCGCGCCGACGGCGACCAGCAGGAACGGGTTGGCCAAGGTGCCCGGACGGGCCCGGGAACCGAGTGCCACGCCAAGCTGCGTCGCGCCGAGGATCAAGAACATCATGGACTGCCAGGGGCGGCCGGTCTCCCGCGCCCAGACCCCGGCAATAAGGGTCACCGTGGCGACGAATGCCCCCATGAAAAGGATCCGCGGCCACAGGCCGGCGCCCAGCACGCTCTCCTCGGGAGGCCGGGGCGGGTGACGCATCGCGTCCGGGGCGACGGGCTCCGCGCCGAGGGCGACACCGGGCAGGCCGTGAGTGAGCAGGTTGATCCACAGGATCTGCGCGGGCAGCAGCGGCAGCGGCATGCCCAGGAAGGGGCCGAGGAGCATGACCAGGATCTCCGCGGTGCCGCCGGTGAGCGCGTAGAGCAGGAACCGGCGCACGTTCGCGTAGACACGGCGCCCCTCCTCCACGGCCGACACGATCGTGGCCGGATTGTCGTCGGCCAGCACGAGATCGGCCGCCTGGCGCGCCACCTCGGTGCCGCGCCGCCCCATGGCCACGCCGATGTCGGCCCGGCGCAGAGCCGGGCCGTCGTTGACGCCGTCCCCCGTCATCGCCACCACGTGCCCCGCCCCACGCCACGCCTGAACGATGTCCAGCTTCTGCTCCGGGGTGGTCCGCGCGTAGACACATACGCCCGTCAGGTCGCCCGCCGTGCCTTCCCGGATCCGCTCGCCTGTCGTAACCTCCTCGTCCCGGGAGGCGATACCCAATCGCTCGGCTACGGCGCGTGCCGTCAGCGGGTGATCGCCCGTGATGAGTACGGGGACGATACCGGCCCGTTTGCAGGCGCCGATGGTCGTTGCGGACGCGCTCCGGGGCGGGTCCAAGATGCCGACGAGGCCCAGTAGCGACAGGCCGGACTCCCAAGTCCGGGGCTGTTCCGCCGATTCTTCATGGTCTGCGGAGGCGACTGCGAGCACTCGGTACCCGTTGCGTGCCAGCACCTCGGCCTGAACCGCGGCGCGAGCGAGTACGTCAGGGCCGTCGGCCAGGACGTCCGGCCGGAGCAGCGACTCCGGCGCTCCTTTACACGCGACCCGCAATCCGCCCTCAGGCGGACGGTGCACGGTCGACATACGCTTGCGGCCGCTGTCGAAGGGAAGCTCCTCCACACGCGGAAGCTCCTGGTCCAGCTCCGCCCGGCCGAGCCCGAGGCGGGCTCCGGCCGCAAGCAGGGCAGCTTCCGTGGGATCGCCCAGCCCGTGCCACTCCGTGAAGCGGTCCGACGGAGGCTCCAGCGCCGCGTCATTGCACAGCATCGCGACGCGCAGCAACGCCGCCAGGTCAGGGGCGTCGCCCGGCGTGACCGTCTCGCCGTCGCGGACGACCCGGCCCTCGGGCTCGTAGCCCGTACCCATGACAGTGGCCTCTCCGTGTGGCGTCCACAGCCGTTCGGCGGCCATTCGTCCCTCGGTCAGGGTGCCGGTCTTGTCCGTGGCGATCACGGTCACGGAGCCCAAGGTCTCCACCGCGGGCAGTCTGCGGACGATGGCGTTGCGGTCCGCCATCCGCCGTGCTCCCAGCGCGAGAGCGAGCGTCACGACGGCGGGAAGGGACTCCGGAACAGCAGCGACGGCAAGGCTGATCGCCGCCACGATCATGAGCTCCACGGGCTGTCCGCGCACCAGCCCGAGAGCAAGGACCACGGCACACAGAGCCACGGTGACAGCTGCCAGAACCCGGCCGAACCTCGCCAGACGATGCTGCAGCGGAGTCAGACCGGGCGCGGCTCCCATGAGGGAAGCGATCCGGCCGAGCGCGCTGTCGGCTCCCGTGGCGGTGACCACGACGCGGCCGCGGCCACGGACAATGACCGTGCCCGCCGACACCCTGCCGCGCGATGCGTCACTGTCAGGAGCCTTCTCCACCGGAACGGACTCGCCCGTCAACGAGGACTCATCCGCCAGCAGCAACGCCGCGCTCAGCACGTCTCCGTCCGCGGGAACGATGTCGCCCTCGGCCACCAGGACCAGGTCACCGGGTACAACCTCGACAGCCGGGATGGATCGTTCCTCGTGGTCCCGTACCACCCTGGCGGCGGGGGCACTCATGGCAGACAGAGCGAGAACCGCCTGCTCTGCCCGTACTTCCTGCACGACACCGACCACGGTGTTCACAGTGATCACGAGCAGAATCACGGCGGCGTCGGTGAGATCGCCGGTGGCGATCGTCAGAGCGGCGGCCACGAGCAGCACCAGGATCAGCGGGTCGCGCAACTGCTGCAGCACCCGCCGCCACACGGGGGTTCGCGGCTCCTCCGGGACCTCATTGGGCCCGTGGCGCTCAAGCCGCCGCGCGGCCTCGACCGACGATAGACCCGCTGCTTCGGGTGTCGTGCTCCGGAGTTCGTCCACGTCCTCATCAGGCCTTCGGGCGCCCCTGCGCCGGTTCATGCCCCTGACCAGCCGATGGAAGCAGCTCCGGGTCAGGCAGGCGGGGTGAGGAGCGCGTCGATGAGGCAGACGGTGGCGTTGGCGGTGGTGATGTTGCCGCAGACGATGTCGGCCGTGTCATTGACCTTGTACGAGGTACCCGAGCCGGAGGTGGTGAGCTCGGAGCCTTCCAGCGTCTGGAACGAGCCGTTCGGCAGCTGGCTCGGTGTGATGTTGTCGTCCACCACGTGGTAGGTCAGTACCTTCTTCAACTGCTCCGGGTCCTTCAGCAGCGAGTCGCGCTCTGCCTGAGACAAGCTGTTGAAGGCGTGGTTGGTGGGCGCGAAGAGGGGGATGTTGTCCGATTGGTTGAGGGTGTTGTCCAGCCTCGCCTTCGTCAACGCCGATGACAGCTGTGCCGGCTGGGGGCTTTCGGCCGCCGCATCCGCCACCCTCTGCTTCGCCATGGTGGCGACACTGCCTTCTCCGCTCTTGGGCAGTTCCGAGCAGTCGGGGCCGAATGTTCCCGTCGGAGCGGGAGTCGGCTCCCGTGCGTAGGTCTGGGGGCGAAGGCGCCGAGCGCGAGCGGAACCGCGACTGCTGCCGCCATGGCGGTCTGCGCCCGGCAAGCTCCCATGAACCTCATCGTGAACCCTCCTTGGGGGACGGACCTGGTGAGTGTGCCGACAATGGCCGTCCGACCGGCCATGGGACCGCGACACTTCCACGTAACCAGCCCCTGCAGGGGAGCGCACTTCGGGCTCGTGGAGTGGCACGGTGACCGGGGCACTGGACCGCTGATCTGTTCGCTGCCGTCCTCGGGAAGGATCACCTTGCCGGCAGCACGAGCCTGCAGGTCTCCCCTGGTGCGATGGTGACGGCCCGGTCGGTCAGTACCACCCGGATCGGTGTTTCCTCCGAGTCGGGCACACCGATCCGGAGCTGTCCGCTCTGCAGCTGCACGCTGACGCCCCAGTGGCCGCGGTAACGCAGCGAGAACCCGTACTCGGACAGCGCCGACAGCGGCACCGGGTCCAGCCACAGGGCGTCCTCGCGGGTCTCCAGTCCGGTCAGGCCGCGCTGGACCAGGTCGAGGGTTCCGGCCATGGCGCCGAGGTGGATGCCTTCGCCGGTCGTGCCGCCTTGGATATCGGCGATGTCCGCCTCAAGAGCTTCCTGGCAGTACTTCCATGCCTCGGCCCGTCGGACCCGGGTGAGGACCCAGCCGTGGACGAGTCCGCTGAGGGTGGAGCCGTGGCTGGTGCGCTTCAGGTAGTAGTCGACGGTCTTGCGCCAGACCTCGTCGTCGAGGTCGTATCCGAGACGGTGAAACAGATCCTGCAGTTCGGCGGGCGAGAAGAGGTAGCCGAGCATGAGGACGTCGGCCTGCTTGGAGGCCTTGTAGCGGTTGACCGTGTCGCCCTCGGCCTCGAGTATCCGGTCCAGCCTCCGGATGCTGTCGTACCGCTCCCGGTAGGCGTCCCAGTCCAGCTCCGCGAGATCGCCGTAGCCCTCGAACTGACTTATGACGCCCTGGTGGTAGGGCACCCGCAGCCGCCGGGACACCTCCTCCCACATCGGGAGTTCGTCGCTGCCCAGGTTCACGCGCTCGAGCAGTTCCTGCCGGCGCCATGCCGGAAGGCGCTGCAGAAGTTCCAGGGCGCGGCTGAGGACCCAGGCAGCGGTGACGTTGGTGTACGAGTTGTCGTCCAGACCGGGCAGATCGGCGCCCGGGTAGCTGTCGTGGTACTCGTCGGGGCCGACCACACCACGGATGCGGTAACGGCTCATCGTGGGGTCGAAGACCGCGGCGTCCGCCCAGAAGCGGGCGATCTGCAGCAGCATCTCCGCGCCCTTGGTGTGCAGGAACTCGGTGTCGCCGGTGGCCTCGCAGTACTGCCACACGTTGTAGGCGACGGCCGAGCCGACATGGTGCTGGAGCCGGGAGTGGTCCGGCAGCCAGCGGCCGGAGCGGGGGTTGAGATGCAGCTCCTGGGTCTCCTCGCGGCCGTCACTGCCGCTCTGCCACGGGTACATCGCCCCGGCCCGACCCGCCTCAACAGCCGCCCGGCAGGCCTGCGGAAGCCGTCGGTGGCGGTAGTTCAACAGGGCGCGGGAGACCTCCGGGAAGTGCAGGTTCAGATACGGCAGCACGAACAGCTCGTCCCAGAAGACATGGCCGCGATATGCCTCACCGTGCAGCCCTCGCGCCGGCACGCCCACGTCGAGGTCCGCGGTGTGCGGCGACAGGGTCTGCAGCACATGGAACAGGTGCAGGCGCAGGACACGGCCTGCCTGGCCGGGCACCTGGACCGCTGCGTGCCGCCACAACTGGGCCCACGCGGTGACATGGGAGTCCATCAGTGCGGGGAAGTCGGCGGCTGCCGACACCCGGTCGACCGCTGCCCCGAGCGGATCGCTGATTGCCGCATCGCGTGAGGTGTGCAGCGCCATGGTCTTGTCCACAACGACGGGCCGGCCCGGTGCGATGGGGACCACCAGGCGGCGGACGGCCCGGTGCCGAGCGGGATGCAGCCGCGACGATGTCGGCGGCTGCCCGGTGACGACCGTACGGGCGGCCATGGCGATGCCGATGTCGGAACTGTTGGTGCGGCAGCGCAGCCACACTGTGCCGGACTCCTCCACCCCCGTCTGTACGTGGGCCAGGTGGCTCCGGTTGAGGGACCGGTAGCGGTGCACGTTGCCGTTGACGACGTCTCCATCGATCGCCGACTCGACTTCGATCTCTCCCGACCAGTCCTCGGCCGTGAAGACGGTTCGCAGCACGGCCAGATGAGGATCCGCCATGTGCACCAGACGGATCTGCTCCGCACTCACCACGCCGGCCGCGTCGTCCCGATAGCGGAACGTGCGAGTGAGCATGGCGCGGCGCAGATCCAGGGTGTGCCGGTGATCGAGGACGGTGTGGGTGTCCGGGGTGAACCACGGAGCCGCCGAGCCGTCGGCGGAGCCGAGACGGAACCTCAGGGGCAGCCAGTTCGGGAGATTGACCAGATCCTCGTTCACCACCGGGCGCCCGGCCACGGTGGACTCCAGGCGGTTGTAGCATCCGGCCACGTAGGTCGCCGGGTAGTGAATCAAGCTCGCCCGGCTCTCAGGTACGGCCCCACGGGTGGCGAAGTAGCCGTTGCCGAGCGTGCACAGGGATTCCCGCAGCCGCTCGGCTGCGGGATCGTAGCCCTCGTACTCCCAGATCCACTCCGACATCCGCCCTCCCAACCCCCTCTCCCTTCACGAGGTATGCGGGAGCACAGTCGACGCGCCGGGTTCAGACTCGCTGAGCGATGACAGCGACCGGGCACTCGGAGTGATGGAGCAGTGCGTGGGCCACCCTGCCGAGCTGCAGACCGAAGTGGCCGTTCCGCCGCTGGGCGCCTACGACCAGCAGGTCGGCGTGGGTCGACGCATCCAGGAGGACCTTGTGGGTGGGGCCTTCGACCGGTCGGCGTTCCACGTCGACCCGGGGGTGGTCCCGTACGGCCTCGCGCAGCGCGTCGTCGAGGGTGGCCGAAGCGCGTTCGTTGTGGGTGTGCGCGGCATCGTCCGCGAGAACGGGGTGGTCCGCGTCCTCGCGGGCCGGGCGGCGCCAGGCCCGCACGGCCTCCAGGGCGCAGCCGCGCGCTTCGGCCTCGCGGAAGGCGAACCGTACGGCGGCCGAGCCCTCGGTCGTGTCGCCTACCCCGACCACCACCCGTCCGAAGGTTCCCTGCCGGTTCTGCTCCGAGCCACGGACCACGATGACCGGGCACGCGGCGCGGGCCGCCACCGTGAGGCTGACCGACCCCAGCAGCAGCCCGGCAAGCTCGCTGCGCCCACGGGCGCCCGTGACCAGGGCAGATGCCTCATGCCCTTCCCGTAGCAGCACGGACACGGCATCGTCGGGCAGCACCTCGCCCGACACCTTGACTTCTGCATTACGAAGTCGGGCGCGCTCCGCGCTGGAGGCGACGATGTGTTCCGCCATGATCTCTTCGGCAGGACGATCGGTACTGAGGGAGGGGCGGCTGCCCTCGTACCGCTCCCACAACGACGCATAGACGAGACGCAAGGGCAGCCCGTGGCGTGCCGCTTCGTCCACCGCCCAGTCCACCGCCTGCAGGCTGGAATCCGATCCGTCGACACCCACGACCAGCGGGAGTTCCATTCGTCCCACCGCCTTCCTTTCCGGCCTCTGCGAGCGTCCCCTGTGAATACCGTCGCACCGCCCAGGGGCCACCGCGACACGCAGCACCGCCTCCCGGACCGGGGTCTTCGGCCCGGTTGCACCGGTCCGGTTTGCAGCGATGGTGGAGTCATACGGCCGGTCGGCCCACCTCCATGCCCCTTACGGCCCTGGAGCCGGGCGCTTTCTCGCCAGAGGCTGAAGCCGAGAGCAGGACGAGTGGCACGAGTGGGCCGCACCTGCGAGAGGGAGCCAGCGATGAAGCACAGCAAGATCGGCAGCCTGATGGTGAACGACGTCGTCTCGGTGATTCCGCAGACGCCGTTCAAGGAGGTCGCCAAGCTGCTCGCGGTGCACCGGATCAGCGGTCTGCCGGTGCTCGACACCGACGACAGGGTGCTCGGTGTGATCTCCGAGAGCGACCTCATAGTCCGCCAGGCGGGCGTGCCGACCGAGCCGGGATCCATCCGCAGCGCACGGCTGGCGTGGCGAACACCGCCGTCCGGCGGCACCGGCAGCGGACGCACGGCAGACACCAAGGCGCACGCGCTGAGCGCCCGGGAGCTGATGTCTCGCCCCGCGATCACTGTCAAGGCCGAGGACACCATCGCCGTGGCCGCCCGCACCATGGCGGAGCATCGCGTCGAGCGGCTGCCGGTGGTCGACGAGGAGGACCGCCTGGTGGGTATCGTGACACGCCGCGACCTGCTGCAGGTCTTCCTCCGGCCGGACCCTGACATCCGCCGGGAGATCGTCGACGAGGTCCTGGACCAGACGCTGTGGCTGTCCCCGGACGCGGTACAGGTGCATGTGATCGACGGTGTGGTCACTCTTGAAGGACAACTGGAGCGGTTCAGCGACATCCAGGTCGCGGTCCGGCTGACCCAGGAGGTGGACGGCGTGGTCTCCGTCATCGACAAGCTGACCTACCGCTATGACGACTCCGGCATGCGACCCGCCCAGAAGAAGGCGCCATCCGCTCCCGACGACGCCGGGCACGGCGCGATCCATTGGGAAAGGTCACCGTGATCAGAGGGCGTGGTCTCTTCAGCGCGCTGCCCGAAGGAGGAGGTCCGAAGTGCCTGAGACTCCGCACATCGTGAGCGATGTCATGACCCAGACGGTGCTAGGGTGCGTTTTGAAAGTGCCGGTCACAGCCACTCGTTGATGGCTGCGACCAGCACGGTCGCTTCGTAGCGGACGGCGAGCTTGTCGTATCTCGTGGCGACCGCGCGGTGGCGTTTGAGGCGATTGATTCCGCACTCCACCGCGTGGCGCTCCTTGTAGTCGGCCCTGTCGAACGTGGGTGGCCGGCCACCCTGGGAGCCGCGTTTCTTGCAGTTGGCGCTCTGGTCGCGCTTCTCCGGGATGGGGCAGCGGATACCGCGCTTGCGCAGGTAGGCGCGGTTCGCGCGGGAGCCGTACGCCTCGTCAGCACGGACCTTGTCCGGCCGGGTGCGCGGGCGGCCTGGCCCAGGCCTGGGCACCCGGATACGCCCAGGACCACCTCGAACTGCGGGGAGTCGCCGCGATGTCCGGCCGTGATGACCAGTGACATCGGTTTCTGGGCCTGCTCGACCGCCAGGTGGAGCTTGGTGGTCAGCCCGCCCCGGGAGCGCCCGAGCCCGTGGTCCTCGGGCTCGGTGAAGACACCACCCGGCGGCTCGATCTGCAGATCCCCTTTTTGCGCGCACCAGCCGCATGCTGGTGGGCGCGGGCGATGGTCGAGTCCACCGAGACGTCCCAGGTGATCAGCCCTTCGGCGTCGGCCTGGGCCTGCAGTTGCTCGAAGATACGGTGCCAGGTGCCATCCCGCTGCCAGCGCCGGAGTGAAGTAGGCCGCCGACGAGGTGCCCGTGGCCCGGGTCCTTTTCCGACGGCCCCTTCCCGAACGGTGCGGGCTAGTTTCCCAGCACACCG
>NZ_JBHWKX010000062.1:0-45130 GCF_042730885.1 Streptomyces sp. NPDC059909 | reverse complement strand
TTCGACACACCCCACCCAACGCCACACCCCGGCCCAGGGACACCCCTGGACCGGTCACACCATACGAATCAACGACCCGCGAAGTACGGGTCTAGGCCGGGAGCAGTCGTACCTGGGCGTCGGGAAGCTTGGCCCACCAATGGTCGTACCGGCTGTACACCCGAGGGTCGCGGTCGGCCAGCACCGTGGTCAGGGCCTGCGCCTCGGCGGCGAGTTCCTCCCACGCCGCGGACGGAAGGTCGTGGAAGGCCGTGGCCTCGATGCCGCCGTCGACCGGCCGCCACACGCCGGCGACATAGCCGTCGACCAGCAGGGTGGGCAGCACGTCGCCGTTGTTTCGGGTCACCAGCCGGCGCCAGGCCGGAGGGATCACACGGCTGCGGTCGGCGTACGCCAGCAGGGTGCTGTCCCACATGGCCATGAGCCGCGCCGGGGCCGGGGTGTCCGACGGTGGGCGCGGGGCACCGGGGATGTCGAACAGCGTGGTGCCGTCGGGTCCTTCGAGCTGTTCAACGGCGCCGTCGAGTGCGAGGAGCGCCTGGCGGATCGGCGCGCGCTGCACCATGGAGAACTGAGCCACGTCCGCCACCGAGGCCGGTCCGAACCCTTCCAGATAGCGCAGGACGAGGGCCTGCAGCGCCTCCGGCGCCGTCTTCTTCCCCGTGGGCACGGGACCTGTCCGCGCCGCGACGAAGGACGACCGGGTGCCGAACGACCATGGCCCGCCCGTCGGGACGTGATGCAGCGGGGCATACGCCCGCAGCCCCCACCAGGCCCCGGCCTTCCTTCCCGCGCCGAGTCGCTCTTCGACCCATGCCTGCATCTCGGCGGCCGTCCGCGGCCGGTCGGCGAACGCCAGCAGCTGCGGCACCAGCTCGTCACCGTCCGAGGGAGCGAGCCCCGTGGCGGCGAAGCGAGAGCCCAGGCGCGAGCCGTACAGCGTCGGCTGCATCGCCTCGCGGAACACCTGGTAGTCGTCGGCATGGACCGCGTGCAGCGTGATCCGCATCAGGGTCGCCTTGACGACCGCGCGGCCGGTGAAGGCGGCGTCCACATCGGCCGGGACGAGGCCCGTGAGCCGGTTCCACAAGGCGAGGTACGGCGAAGCGGCGTGCTGCGCCTGCAGCGCGACGACGCGACGGACCGCGTCGGCAACGTTCAGCGGCTCCCGCTCCAGCAGCATTTGTCGGCTGAGAGTGGCCCGGTTGAGCTCCCGTGCGGTGATCTTCACGCCGAGGATTGTGCCGTGGGCCGGGCCACAGCCGCCAGGGCGTTCGCGCGCCTGTTCCGATGGACCGGCCCCAGAGCCAGCCGTCACACCGCGGCGGCGGAAAACCGCTTGATCCACCGTTCTATGGTTCCCGCATGGATTCCCGCACGACGACGCCGCGCCTCGAGAAGATCACCCCCGACAATGTCGACGCCGCGATCGGCCTGAAGGTCCGCCCGGACCAGGAACACCTGGTCGCGCCCGTCGTGAAGTCCCTTGCCGAGGCGTACGTGCACCCCGACACCGCCTGGCCCCGCCTCATCCTCGACGGCGACCGGACCGTCGGCTTCCTCATGGCCTTCTTCGACATCGACTTCGCCGGTGACGGCAAGGGCGCCGACGTCCGCTCCGGCCTCTGGCGCCTCAACATCGCCGCCGGGGAGCAGGGCCGCGGATACGGCCGCTTCGCGGTCGAGTCCGTTGCCGCCGAGATCCGCCGCCGCGGCGGCACCCGCCTGACGACCACCTGGCACCCGGGCGAGGACGGTCCCGAGGGCTTCTACCTCGGGCTCGGGTTCCGGCCGACGGGCGAGACGAGCGGGGACCAGCGCGTGGGGGAGCTGGAGTTGGGCTGAGGGCTGGTGCGGCCGGACCGCCGACCTGGTCGGGGAGGCTTCGCCATCATCACGCTCGTCGCCCGAGATCCTCGACCTGTTCGCGCGGGTCGGGGCGATGGCCCCCGGCTCCTTTGGACTCCTCCACGTACGCGACGACGAGGACCCGGGCCACGAGAACGACGTGCGCGTGTTCGGACGGGTCCGCGGGACGGTCACGGAGCACGCGGAGTCCCTGCTCTCACCGTGCATCCCCACGCCCGAGGACCCCCTCACCGGGTAGGGCGGCCGGCCACGCTCACGCCGGGGCGGCGCGCGTGAGGCGCCGGACGGGGTGAACGACGATGAGCGCGGCGGCGCAGCAGAGGCTGATCACCGCGGCGACCAGCAGGAGTTGATGGATGCCGAAGAGGCTGCTGGCGGGCCCGGCTATCGCCTGGCCGAACGGCACGGCGAGGATCGAGCCGGCGACCTCGTAGGCGGCCACCCGGTTGAGCCGGTCCTCGGGGACCTGGGTCTGCACGGTGGTGGCCCACTGGACGCCCCAGAACGCCCAGCCGAGCCCGCTCACCGCGTACCCGAGCATGAGCAGCGGCAGGGACGGGACCAGGGCCGCCGCCAGCGGCATCAGCGGGAACAGGAACATCGCGAGCCCGCCGCCGAAGAGCGGGCGGGCCGGGCGTATCCGTATCGCGACCAGGCCGCCGAGGACACAGCCGGCCCCGAACGCGCCCTCGGCGTAGCCGAACGCCGCCTTTCCGTGCTCGGCGATGATGGATGCCGCGCCGAGCGGAGTGATCGGGCCCCAGACGAACACGCCCAGCACCCACCAGATCAGGATGACCGACCACAGCCAGGACCGGGACCGGAACTCGACCCAGCCGGTACGGAGGTTCGCGAGGGTCGACTCCGACCGGTCCACCTCGAACGGGGGCAGCCGCAGCGCCGCCAGGCAGATCCCGCTGACCACGAAGGTGGCCGCGTTCGCCGCGAACACCCAGGCCGCCGAGGTCGTGGCGACCAGCATGCCGGCGAGCGCCGGCCCCGCCATCGTGGAGATCCCCTGGCTCACCCGCAGCACACCGTTGGCCTTCTGCGGGTCGGCGGCGATCTGCGGCACCAGACTGGAGAGCCCCGGCTGGAACATCGCGGTCGCGATCCCGCCCAGCACCGCCCCGCCGACGATGAACCACAACGGCGGGTGGCCGAGCCACAGATATGCCGCGAGCGAGCCCTGGATCACGCACCGGACGGCGTCCGCGCCGATCATCTGCGGCCTGGGGTGGAACCGGTCCGCGAACACCCCGCCGAACACGACGAAGAGGGCGAACGCCCCCATCCAGGCGGCGAGCGCGAACCCGACGCCGCTCACCCCGTACCCGAGCGAGAGCATCACGACCGCCATCGCGACCGGGATCATCGCGTCGCCCAGCATCGCCACGATGCGGGCGGTGAAGTAGAGGCTGAAATTCCTTGACCAGAGACGTGAGGGCGGGGGCGCCACGGCTTCGGCGACAGACAAGGCCATTCGGGCTTCCTTCTGGGGGCCGCGTTTCGGAGGGGTCTCAACTCCCGGCTGTTGCAGATCCGTACGCTAGAGCTCGCCACGCGATCGTGGTCGGTGATTTTTCGGTCGTCGCCGGGGGATGAGGCCGCAGGCGGTCCGTCACCTGCACATCGTGCCCGGGCGCCGCGGCGCACCACCATCCGTACGCGTGCTCATCCGGTCGAGCGAGTAGTGGTGACCGGCGGCCTATGCCCCTGGATCCTCGCGTCAGGCCTTCGCGTGCGCCACCGCCGCCTCCGCCAGGGCCCGCACGATCGGGTGCGGGCGGGTGCCGTCGCGGTACAGCTCGGGCTGGAAAAGCGTTGCCAACGACCTCGGGATGCCGCTCCTGGTACGGAGGCCCGTCGCGCCCACCCGCGCGGGCGCCCGGCTCCTGGAGCACGCCGGGTCCCTGCTGCTGCGTCTGGATGCCGCCCGCGCCGACCTCGCCCGGATGGCGGTGGATCCCGGGCAGGAGCTGACCCTGGCCGCATCGCCGCTCGCGCTGCCGGCGCGCAGCCTCGCCGCACTTCCCGCGTCAGGTGTGACCTTGCACGTACTGCCGCGGGAAGCGATCCCCGCCGCCGTGGCAACAGGCGCCGTGGACCTGGGACTTGTCGACGGGCTCGCCGCCCCCAGCGATCCGCTGCGGCTGCCCGACGTCGCCCCGCTCACCGCCACCGGAGTCGCCGAGGAGCCGCTCGCCGTCCTCCTCCCCGTCCGGCACCCCCTCGCCCGCCGCCGTGGACTGCGGCTCGGCGACCTGGCCGACGCCCGCTGGCTGGACGCACCCGCGGCCGGAATCCCGCTCGACCAGCTGCGCGCCGCCGCGCACGGCGCCCCGCCCGCCCGTGGATTCCGGCCCGCCCTCCGCTACGAGGGCACCGACGTCCGGACGCTGCTCGCCCTCGTCGCCGCCGGCCACGGACTGACGCTGCTGCCGTTGTCGGTCGCCCGCAGCGCCGACGGCACGGCGCCCGTCCCGCTGACCGAGCCCCGCCTCGTGCACCGCATCGAGCTGCTGCACGGCGGAATGCCCGACGGATCGGACGCCCATGCCCCGGCCGCAGCGGCGCGACCGGCCCCTGCACCGGGCGGCCCGGCCCGGACGGTCGTCCAAGCGCTCCTGGGCCTGAAGAGCGCGGCGGAAGGTGAGGTCGGTACGCTCGAAACCAGAACACACACATGAGGAGCGGGGGCCGACGTGGGGTTGTTCCGGCGAGGGCCGAAGCGTGACAGGGACGATGCGCCCCGGGACGAGGAGTTCTCCTTCTTCTCGGCGGCCGAGGGCGCGCGTTTCCGCGGCCAGGTGCGGGAGGCGTTCGCCGAGCAGGGCCTCGAGGTCACCGTGTACGCCGACGTCGTCACCGACAGCGCCGACCGGCAGTTCGGGCTCGGCAACCTCGCCGCGGTCTGCCACAACGACGAGCGAGGCCCGCGCGTCTGGCCCGAGGTGATCCGCGGGCACGTCGCCATGGTGCTGCGGACCATGGACGCCCCGTCCGCACTGGACACCCTCCCGCCCGACCAGATCCGCTCCCAGCTCTACCCCCGCGTCATCGGCTCGGAAGGGCTCGACCCGGAAACCTTCGGTTACGCGCGCACGCTCGCCCCGGGACTGTGCGAAGTGCTCGCCCTCGATCTCCCCGAGAGCGTCATGATGCTCACGGACGAGGCCCTGGAACCGCTCGGGGAGGTGCCACGGCTGCGGGAGCGCGCGATGGACAACCTGCGCGGGCTGCCCATCGAGGGCCACGAGACCATCAAGGACGCCGGGGGCATGTGCTTCGAGGTGGTGGTCGGCGACTCCTTCTACACCGCGAGCCGGGTCCTGGTCCTGGACGCGCTCGTCCGCCAGGTCACCGGGCAGCACATCACCGCCGACGGCGCCCTCGTCGCGCTGCCCTTCCGGCACCAGGTCGCCTTCCACGTCATCCGTGACGCCACCGTCATCCCCACCCTGAACGGCATGGCCGCGTTCGCCGCCTCCGGGTACGCGGACACGCCGGGGGCGATCACGCCGTACGTCTACTGGTGGCGGGCCGGGACACTCACCCAGCTCAGCGACCGCGACGAGGACGGCGAGGGGCTGCGGATCGTCGTCGGCGAGGACTTCCAGGAGCTGCTGGAGCGGCTGGTCACGCGGGAGCGGTACGGCGAGGGTGACGAGGACCAGGACTGACCGGGCCGCCCGGGCCGCCCGGACCGCCCTGCCGACCCGACCCGGCCGGCCTGCTGACCGGTCCGCCCTGAGACGACCGGACGGCCGGACCCCGACCGAACCGGACCGACCGAGCGCCCACGAGGAGAAGCTCATGACGCACACAACGACGGCACCCGCGCCCTTCACCGCCGCGGACTACCGCGCCCGGATGGCCCGCGCCGCCCGCTCCGCCGCCAAGGCCGGGCTGTCGGGCCTCCTCGTGGCCCCGGGCCCCGACCTGGTGTACCTCACGGGCTACCAGCCGGTCACCACGGAGCGGCTCACCCTCCTCGTCCTCGCCGAAGACCGCGACCCGGTGCTGGTCGTGCCCACGCTCGAGGCCCCGGACGCCGCGCACGCGGCGGGTGCGCCCGCGCTCAGCCTTCGCGACTGGACGGACGCCAAGGACCCGTACGCCGTCGCCTCGGCACTGCTCCCGGGCAAGGGGCGCTTCGGGGTCAGCGACAACGCCTGGGCCATGCATCTGCTCGGCCTGCAGAGGCAGCTCCCTGCCCTCTCCTACGTGGCCCTCACCGAGGCCCTCCCCATGCTCCGCGCGGTCAAGGACCCGGCGGAGATCGCGCGGCTCGAAGCGGCGGGCGCGGCGGCCGACGAGGCGTACGGCGAGATCCTCAAGGTCCGCTTCTCCGGCCGCAAGGAGACCGAGATCGCGGCCGAGCTGGCCGAACTGCTGCTCCGTTTCGGGCACTCCCAGGTCGACTTCACGGTCGTCGGCTCGGGCCCGAACGGTGCCAATCCGCACCACGAGGCCGGCGACCGCACCATCGTCGAAGGCGACATGGTCGTCCTCGACTTCGGCGGCCTGAAGCACGGCTACGGCTCCGACACGACCCGTACCGTCCACGTCGGCGAGCCGAGCACCGAGGAACAGCACGTCCACAACGTGGTCCTCGCCGCCCAGCAGGCGGGATACGACGCGGTCCGGCCCGGCGCAGCCTGCCAGGACGTCGACCGGGCGGCCCGCAAGGTCATCGACGCGGCGGGGTACGGCGAGTACTTCATCCACCGCACCGGCCACGGGATCGGCGTCACGACGCACGAGCCGCCGTACATGATCGAGGGGGAGGAGCGGGAGCTGGTACCGGGCATGTGCTTCTCCGTCGAGCCGGGGATCTATCTTCCCGGGCGGTTCGGAGTCCGTATCGAGGACATCGTGACGGTGACGGAGTCGGGGGGCCGGCGCCTCAACAACACGCCGCGGGAGATGGCGATCGTGGAGTAGCGGCGGGCGGTGGGGCGGGGGGGCGGGCGCCTGGGGCGGCCTCCTCCCCGCCCAGCCCCTTCCCGGCTTCGCCGGCCCCCCGCACTTCACCCGTCCGCCAGCACCACGCACGACTCGCCCGGCAGTTCCAGCACTCCGTCCGCCCCCGGCCCCCGCACCCCGTCCCAGACCGCGAGCAGGCGGGCGCCGCCGCCCAGGGGGATCGTGGCGGGGCCCTTGGCGAGGTTGACCGCGACGCGCAGGTCGCCGCGGCGGAAGACGAGCCAGCGGGCGTCCTCGTCGTAGGCGACGCGCACCGCCGCCAGGTCCGGGTCGGAGAGGTCGGGCTGGGTGCGGCGCAGGGCGATGAGTTCGCGGTGCCAGGCGAGGAGGCTGGCGTGGGGCTCGCGGGTGCGCTCCGAGCGGTCCAGGCAGGAGCGGTCGCGGGTGGCAGGGTCCTGCGGGTCCGGGATGTCGTCAGCGGCCCAGCCGTACGCCGCGAACTCCCGCCGCCTGCCCTGGCGTACGGACTCCGCCAGCTCGGGGTCGGTGTGGTCGGTGAAGAACTGCCAGGGCGTACGCGCGCCCCACTCCTCGCCCATGAAGAGCATCGGCGTGAACGGCCCGGTCAGCACGAGCGCCGCCGCGCAGGCCAGCAGGCCGGGGGAGAGGTGTGAGGAGAGGCGGTCGCCGAGGGCGCGGTTGCCGATCTGGTCGTGGGTCTGGGCGTATCCCAGGAAATGCTGGGCGGGGGTGCGCGTGAGGTCGACGGGCCGTCCGTGCGTACGGCCGCGGAACGTCGAGTACGTACCGTCGTGGAAGAAGACGTGCCCCATCGTTTTGGCCAGCGCGGCGAGCGGAGCGCGCGCGAAGTCCGCGTAGTAGCCGCGCGATTCGCCGGTCAGGGCGGTATGCAGGGCATGGTGGAAGTCGTCGTTCCACTGGGCGTGGATCCCGAGCCCGCCCTCCTCGCGCGGAGTCGTCGTCCGCGGATCGCACAGGTCCGACTCGGCGATCAGGAACACCGGCCGCCGGACGTCGGCCGCGAAGCGGTCCACCGCGGCCGACAGCTCCTCCAGGAACGTCAGCGCCCGGCCGTCCGCGAGCGCGTGGATCGCGTCGAGACGCAGCCCGTCCATGCGGTAGTCGCGCAGCCAGGCCAGCGCGCTGCCCAGCAGATACGCCCGCACCTCGTCCGAGCCCGGCGCGTCCAGGTTGATCGCGGAGCCCCACGGGGTGTGGTGGGTGTCCGTGAAGTACGGCCCGAAGGAGGGCAGATGGTTGCCCGAAGGGCCCAGATGGTTGTGGACGACGTCCAGGACCACCCCGAGCCCGAGACCGTGCGCCGTGTCGACAAAGCGCTTGAGCGCCTCGGGTCCGCCGTACGGCTCGTGCACGGCCCACGGCGACACGCCCTCGTACCCCCAGCCGTGGGTCCCCGGAAAGGGACACACGGGCATCAGTTCCACATGGGTGATGCCCAGGTCCACCAGCTCGCCGAGGTGCCCGGCCGCGGCGTCCAGCGTGCCCTCGTGCGTGTACGTCCCCACGTGCAGCTCGTACAGGACCGCGCCCGCGAGCCCCCGCCCCTGCCAGTCGTCGCTCCGCCAGACGTACGTGTCGGGGGCGACGACCGCGCTCGGCCCGTCAGGGCCCTCCGGCTGGCGGCGCGAGCGCGGATCGGGCAGCAGCGGACCGTCGTCCAGCAGAAAGCCGTACCGCGTCCCGTCCTCCGCCGCCGCCTCGGCCGTCCACCACCCCTCCCGCACGGGATCGCGTTCCATCGCCAGTCGCGTACCCTCCAGCCACAGCACGACCCGGTCCTGGGCGTTCGGCGCCCACACCTCGAACAGCACGGCTTCCCCTGTTGTGTCGACAGCACTCGATGGCACTCACAGCCATCCTGGCAAGTCCGAGGTCTGGAGGCGGCCTACTCGCCAGTACTAGGGTCCGGCCATGACACCGCCCCCCGTACCCTCCGCGAGCACGTTGCCCGTCTTCCCGCCCGGCTTCCTGTGGGGTGCCTCCGCGTCCGCCTTCCAGACCGAGGGCGCCGCCGACACCGACGGCAAGGGCCCGTCGGGCTGGGACGCCTTCGCCGCGCAGGGCCGCATCAAGGACGGCGCCGACGCCGCCCGCGGCACCGGCTTCCACGAGCGCTACCGCGAGGACGTCGCCCTTCTCGCCGGACTCGGCGCCGGAGCCTTCCGCTTCTCCGTCAGCTGGCCCCGCGTCGTCCCCGGCGGCAGCGGCCCCGTCAACCCCGCGGGCCTCGGCTTCTACGACCGCCTCGTCGACGAGCTCTGCGCGCAGGGCATCACCCCGGCACCGACCCTCTACCACTGGGACACCCCGCTGCCCCTGGACGAGGCCGGCGGCTGGCTGAACCGCGACACTGCCGCCCGCTTCGCCGAGTACGCCGCCGTCGTCGCCGAGCGTCTCGGTGACCGCGTACCCATGTGGATCACCATCAACGAACCGGCCGAGGTGACCATGCTCGGCTACGCGCTCGGCGAGCACGCACCGGGGAAGCAGCTCCTCTTCGACGCCCTGCCGGCCGCCCACCACCAGCTGCTCGCCCACGGCCTCGCCGTCCAGGCCCTGCGTGCCGCCGGTGCCGCCAGCATCGGCATCGCCGTCTCCCATTCACCCGTGCGGACCGCCGGTGACACCGACGAGGACCGCGCGGGCGCCGAGATCTACGACACCCTCACCAACCGGCTCTTCTCCGACCCGCTCCTCACCGGCAGCTACCCCGAGGGCTTCGACGGCCTCATGCCGGGTCCGGTCGCCGACGACCTCGCGGTGATCTCCCAGCCGCTCGACTGGTACGGCGTCAACTACTACAGCCCGATGCTCGTCGGGGCCCCCGCCCCCGAGGCGCTCGAGTCGTACGCCGGACTCGGCATGCCCGCCGGGCTCCCCTTCGGCCTGCGCGAGATCGAGGGCGTCGAACGGACCCACTTCGGCTGGCCCGTCGTCCCCGACGGGCTCCGCGAACTCCTCGTCACCCTCAAGGAGCGCTACGGGGACCGCCTCCCGCCCGTCCACATCACCGAGAACGGCTGCTCGTACGACGGCCTGGACGACACGCGTCGCATCGCCTTCCTGGACGGCCATCTGCGCGCCCTGCACCGCGCCGTCGAGGAAGGCGTGGACGTGCGCGGCTACTTCGTCTGGTCGCTGACCGACAACATCGAATGGGTCGAAGGGGCCTCGCAGCGCTTCGGGCTGGTTCACGTCGACTACGACACGATGGAGCGCACCCCGAAGGCGTCGTACGCCTGGTACCGGGACGTCATCCGCGCGCAGCGGGCCTCCGGCTCAGGGGACTGACCGGATCCGCCACACCAGCAGCCCGCCGGCGACCGTCACCAGCGTGGAGGTGAGGTACAGGCCGGCGTACCCGCCCGCGTACGCCACGATCGGCGCCGCGAGCGCCGGACCGAGGACCTGGGGAGCCGAGTTGGCGATGTTGATGACCCCCAGGTCCTTGGCCCGGTCCACGGCGCTCGGCAGCACCTGCGTGATCAGCGCCTGGTCCACCGCGATGTACGCCCCGAAGCCGAGCCCCAGCAGCAGCGCCGCGGCCATCGCCACCGGCCAGGTGTGCCAGAACGTCAGCAGCAGTGAGGCCGCGGCCATCACCACCGAGCTCACCGACACCAGCGCCTTGCGCCGCCCCCACCGGTCCGAGACGACCCCGCCGGCGACCGCCGTCACGACGACCCCCGCCGTGTAGAGCAGGGTGAGGATCAGGACGCCCTCGTCCGGATGCGCGTAATGCACCGCGTCCTTCAGGAAGTACAGCAGGTACAGCGTGCCGATGGCATTGCCGAGCATGACCAGGAACCGGGTGAGCCACGCCCACCCGAAGTCCGGATACGCGCGCGGGCTCACCCAGAAGTCCGCGAGGCGCACCGCCCGCGTCCGCCCCGCTCCCTCCCGCGCCTCGCGCGTGACCCGGGGATCGCGGGTGAGGAGCACGAACGGCAGCGCGGACAGCACCACGAGGACCGCCAGCAGCAGATAACCGGCCGTCGTCCCCGTCACGACCATCGTCACCAGCACGGCACCGACCACCAGTCCCAGCGTCTGCGGTATCCCGATCCAGCCGGAGACCGCGGCACGCTGTTCCACCGGTACCTGATCGGGGACGACGGCATTGGCGCCGGCGAGCATCGCGTTGAGTCCGAGCTGGGCGAGACACCAGCCGAGCGTCACCCCCACGATCGTGGTCTGCACCGACGTGACCGCGAGTCCGGCCGCGCCGGCCGCCGCCCCGCCCAGGATCCACGGGTGGCGGCGGCCGAAGCGGCCGCCCGTACGGTCCGAGAGGGTGCCCGCGAGCGGGTTGGCGACGACGGCGACGAGCGCACCGACGCCGGTGGCCCAGCCGAGCGCGAGCTCCTTGCCCGAGGGGTCGATGGCGTCGATCTGCTCGGCGAGGAGCACCTGGATCGGGGTCAGGAAGGCCATGTACAGGCCGAGGTTGGCCAGTACGAGCCCGGATATCCAGCCACTGCCGACGCGGATCCGCGGCTCGGTGTGCAGCTCTTCCGTCGTCATGGGCGGCTCGCCATCAGCTCGGGGGTGCCCGGAGCCTACGGACACCCCCGAGCCCGATCAATACATCGGCTCGTACGACCGTCGAGTCGGACGGTCCGATGGTCAGAAGGTCAGATGGACCCGCTCCTGCACCACCGGATGCCCGGCCTTGGCGAAGTTCGCCGCCATCGGGAAATTGCCCTGGTCGGTCGCGCCCGCGATGAACTCCGCGCCCCGCTCGGCCAGGAAGTGCGTGCACTCGGCGAGCAGGTCGTACGCGTAGCCGCGACCGCGCTGCTCCGGTACGACCCCGATGAAGCCGACGCACGGCCCCGACGGGTTGTGCGCGGGGACCTGGATCCCGGCCAGTTCGCCCTCCGGCGTGTACGCCAGCTGCCACCAGTCGCGCGGTGACGGGCACCAGTGGAAGAAGTCCAGCTCCTCCTGCGCCGCCCGGTCGACACCGCCCTCGGCGATGGCGCGCAGCGCGTGCGCGTCGAGCGTCACCGAGTGGATGCGGCGCAGGGCGTCGAGGATGACGGCGTCGTCGGGTTCCGGCCGGAACTCCAGCCGTCCCGGCCGCTCCGGCAGCCCGCACGCGGGCGTCCACCGGTACTGGAAGCGCTCGACGAGCACCTCCATCCCGGCCGCCTTCGCGGCCCGCAGCCGCGCCTCGCCCGCGGCCCGGGCCACCGGGTCGCCGCGCCAGCCTGCGGGCAGGATCAGCTCGTACTCGACCTGGAACGGGGAGGTGCGCAGCAGCTCTGCGCCCGCCTCCTCCTCGCCCTCGGCGACGTCGAACCAGTTGAGATTGACGGGAGTCGTGTCGTCGGGCCCGCCCCACCAGGCGGCCCGTGCGACGACCCTGCCCTCGCGCAGGGCGACCCGCTTCCACTCGGGGCGGTGCGTGGCACGGGCCAGCGCGCGGCCCACGCCGAGCGGGTCGGGCAGGGTGTCGAAGAGATGCGCGTCGCGCGCCGTGAGCGCGCGGATGACCGGATCGGTCATGAGGAAGTCCTCCGGGACGTTTGCGTGTGATGCGCTCCCGGTCGGACGGAGTCAGACGCCGAACGCCGGTCGGACGGGGCGGGAGCGCGGGAATCGTGTGGACTGCACTGCACTCGCCTCCTTCCGTCGGTCTCGGGCGTTGCGAGCACGCTAGACGGCTCCCGAGGGAGCCGTCCAGTGCTTTTCCCGCCGGCGCGCAGGAGGAAGGAGTGGCGGGCGGGCAGGGGATACGCCGTCCCCGGCGGTACTGCCAGGTGAAGTTGACGGCCCGTTCGAAGTGCTCGTAGCCGGTTCGCGCGAAGGCCTTCACCATCGGCACGTTGTCGCTGCGGTTCCGCGGCACGTCCCGTGGGGCGAGGACACGGGTGCCCTCGAAGAGGGCAGTGATCTTCACGGGTCCTTCTGGACACCTCGGGGCACTCGGCCCGACAATCTCGTTTGTGACGTCTTCCTTCGAGTTCCAGACGTATCCCGCGCGGCTCTCCGACGCCGAGCGGGACCGTGTGCTCGGGGTGCTCAGGGAAGGCGCCGCCCAGGGCAAGCTCTCGCACGACACGTTCGTGCGGCGGATGGAGCTCGCGCTGGCCGCCCGGCGGCCCGACGAGCTGCGGGCCCTCACCGCCGATCTGCGGCCCGAAGGACGGCTGTCGAAGCGGCTGTTCGGCGCGGTCGGGAAGATGTCCGCCTTCTCCGTGCGCCTCAGCCGCGCCTGGCAGGCCGAGCGGCTGCCCCCGCTGCTGCTGCCCGAGCCGGGGCCGTACCCCCTGCGCATCGGCCGCGACCCGTCCAACGGGCTGCGGCTCAGCCATGAGACGGTCTCGCGCCTGCACGCCGAACTGGCCCTGCGCGACGGACTCTGGGTGCTGCGCGACCTCGGCTCGACCAACGGCACCACCGTCAACGGTCACCGGGTGACCGGCTCGGTCGTGGTCCAGGCCGGGGACATGGTGAGCTTCGGGCGGATGAGCTTCCGCCTCGCCGCGCGCTGAACGCGCCGTCCGCACCTGCTCGTCACCGCGGGCGAACGCGCCCCGGGCTCGTCACTGCTGGTGGAGCCCCCGCCCGGCCAGCGTCAGGAACGTCTCGCCGACCGCCTCCGACAGCGTCGGGTGTGGATGGATGTGCCGGGCCACGTCCGACGGTTCCGCGTCCCATCCCACGATCAGCTCGCTCTCGGCGATCATCTCCGAGACGTTCGGGCCGACGAGGTGGACGCCCAGGACCTGGCCCCCGCCCTGCTGCGCGACCACTTTCACCATTCCGCCCTGGCCGTGGACCATGCCCTTGGCCACGGCGGTCAGCGGCATCGTGTTGACGGTGACGTCGTGGCCCCGGTTGCGTGCCTCCGCCTCGCTCAGCCCGACGGACGCGGTCTGCGGAGAGGAGTACGTCACGCGCGGGACGGTGGCGTAGTCGATCGGCGCGGACGGCAGACCGGCCAGGGTCTCCGCCACCAGCAGCCCCTCCGCGAACGAGGCATGGGCCAGCCCCAGCGACGGCGGCGGCAGCAGATCGCCCACCACGTGGATGCCGGGCACCGCGGTCTCCAGCCGCGCCCAGTCGGCGGGCGCGACAAAGCCGCGCTCGTCGGTCGTGAGCCCCGCCGCCTCCAGACCGAGCCCGTCGGTCACCGGCGCCCGCCCCACCGCGACCAGCAGCCGCTGCGCCTCCACGGTCCGCGTCTCGCCGCGCGAGGTGCGCACCGTGGCCCTGATCCCGTCGTCCAGCACCTCCGTCCGCTGGAGCAGAGCGCCCGCCTGCACATCGATGCCCCGCTTCTTCAGACCGCGCGTCAGATGCCGGGACACGTCCGCGTCCTCGAGCGGCACGAGCCGGTCGAGCGCCTCGACCAGCGTCACGGCGCCGCCCATCGATCGGTAGAACGAGGCGTACTCCACGCCGATCGGCCCGCCGCCCACCACCAGCACGGAAGCCGGCAGTCCGGGCGCGAAGAGGGCGTCGTCGCTGTTGACGACACGGCGGCCGTCGGTGACGAGGCCCGGCAGCATCTGGGGCCGGGAACCGGTCGCCAGCACGATGCCGCGCCCGGCCGTGACCTGCCCGTACCCCTCGATCGTCGCCGAACGCGGGCCGGTCAGCCGGGCGCTGCCGCGGGCGATCTCGACGCCCGCGTGCGCCAGATGAGCCTCGACGCCCTTGTGGTTGCGGGACACGATGTCGTCGCGTGTCGTCACGAGCGCGGTCCAGTCGACCGAGTCCAGGGTCGCCCTGACGCCCCACCGCTCGCGCCCCTCCGCGATGCCGTCGACCAGCTCGGCAGCGTGCAGCATCGCCTTGCTGGGGATGCAGCCGCGGTGCAGGCAGGTGCCGCCGATCTTGTCGCGCTCGGCGAGCACGACCCGGAGGCCGAGCGCTGCGGCACGCAGGGCGGTGGAGTAGCCGCCGGTGCCGCCGCCGATCACGAGGACATCGGTCTCATGTGTGTCTGTCATGCGACCAGCCTCCGCCCGGTCTTGTCATGAGTCCAAGGCAATGTTCTTGTGGAGCCGATGCACAGCCTTTATGGGGGACGGGGTCATGAGCAGCCTGCGGCAGATGGAGTACTTCGTCGCCGTCGTCGAACAGTCGTCGTTCACCCGCGCCGCGGAGCTGCTGCACGTCACGCAGCCCGCCCTCTCGCACCAGATCAGGGCCCTGGAGAAGTCCGTGGGCGGCGAGCTGCTGGAGCGGATGCCGCGCGGGGTGCGGCTCACCCCGATGGGCCGCGCCTTCCTCCCGCACGCCGAACACGCCGTACGCAGCGCCGCGCAGGCCAGGCGGGCGGCCCGCGCCGCGGCCGGGGCGGAGGGCGGTGAGCTGCACGTCGCGACCGTCCACGCGATCGCCGTGGGCGTCCTCCCCGACGTCTTCGCCCGCTGGCAGCGGGCACACCCCGGGGTCACGCTCGTCCTGCACGAGTACGCCACGGCCGACGCGCTGGAGGAGGCCCTGGAGCGCGGCGCCGCCGACCTCGCCGTCGGACCGCCGCCGCAGCGGCCGCAGGGGCCGGTCGTGCCGGTCGGCGAGGAGGAGATCGTCCTGGTCGTCCCCTTCGACGACCGGCTCGCGGGCCGGTCGTCGGTCCGTCTGGAGGAGCTGTCCGGCCACGCCTGGATCCGCTGCGCGATGGAGCCCGTCGTCGACGGCCGGCCGTTCCTGGACCTGGCCTGCGGCAGGGCCGGCTTCGCACCCCGTACGGCGGTGTGGACGGAGCACACCTCCACGGCCGTCCGTATGGCGGCCGCGGGGGTCGGAGTCGCCACCGCCCCGGCGCACATCGTGCAGGGAGCGGTCGGCGAGGACTGTGTGCTCCTGAGCGTCGATCCGCCCTGGCGCCGGGCCCTCACGGTCTTCTCGCGGGTCCCGCTGACCGGTGCGGCGGAGCGCTTCACCGACCTGCTGCGCACGTCCTGGCCGTACGGGGCGGCGTCGGACTCGGCCTCCCGGCCCGGGGACACGGCTTACTGTCCGTAATCCTCTGAATCGCGGCTTCTCTGGTGAATGGGTAATTTCTTGACTCCGGAGGAGGCGACGGAGAGGCCGGCCATGACCACTGACACACCCATGCAGCTCGGCATGATCGGGCTCGGCCGGATGGGCGCCAACCTCGTGCGCCGGCTGATGCGGGACGGCCATCGCTGCGTCGTCTTCGACCTGGACTCCGAAGCCGTACGGGACGTGGAGAAGGAGGGGGCGATCGGGGCGTCCTCGCTCCACGACCTCGTCGACAAGCTGGAGCAGCCGAGGAACGTCTGGCTGATGCTGCCCGCCGGAGTGGTGCAGCCGACCCTCGAACAGCTGGTGGCCCTGCTCGACGCCGACGACACCGTCATCGACGGCGGCAACTCGTACTACCGGGACGACATGGCCCGCGCCCAGCAGCTCGCCCCCAGCCGTGTCCACTACGTCGACTGCGGGACCTCGGGCGGCGTCTGGGGGCTCGAGCGCGGCTACTGCCTGATGATCGGCGGCGAGGCCGAGCCGGTGGCCAGGCTCGACCCGATCTTCCGCACCATCGCCCCCGGAACGGGGAACGCCGAGCCCACCCCGGGCCGGACCCGCACGGACGGGACCGCGCCCGAGGGCTATCTGCACTGCGGGCCCAGCGGCGCCGGCCACTTCGTGAAGATGGTCCACAACGGGGTCGAGTACGGGATGATGGCCGCCATCGCCGAAGGGCTCAGCATCATCAAGCACGCGGACGCCGGCCTGCGCTCACGGTCCGTCGACGCCGAGACCGCCCCGCTGCGCGAGCCCGAGGCCTACCAGTACGAGATCGACGTGCCCGAGGTCGCCGAGGTGTGGCGCCGCGGCTCGGTCGTGGGCTCCTGGCTGGTCGACCTCGTCGCCGACGCGCTGGCCCGCTCGCCGGAGCTCGACGCGTACACCGGCCGGGTCTCGGACTCCGGTGAGGGCCGTTGGACGGTCCTGGCGGCGGTTGACGAAAGCGTTCCGGCGCCCGTCATCAGCGCCGCGCTGACCCAGCGGTACGAATCGCGCGGGCTGGGCGAGTTCACCGACAAGGTGCTGTCCGCGATGCGCGGCGAGTTCGGCGGTCACGCCGAGAAGGCGGAGTGAACCGTGGCCGGCCGCGCCCAACCGGAAAGCCAGGCAAACCCGGAGAGCCCGCAGAGCCGGGAGAGGTCCCACGGCACGGGAAGCCCCGGGAGCCGTGGCCCCCTCCCCGACGACCACGTCATCGTGCTGTTCGGCGCGACCGGCGACCTCGCCCGGCGCAAGCTCCTGCCGGGACTCTTCCATCTCGCCAAGGCGGGCCTGCTGCCCACCCGCTACCGCATCGTCGGCTCGGCGCCGTCCCAGGCCGCGCTCAGCGACGACGACTTCCGCAAGCGGGCGCGCGACGCGGTCGCCGAGTTCGGCCGGTCGAAGCCCGGAGGCAAGGCCTGGCAGGACTTCGAGGACGCGCTGTCCTTCGGCGCGGCCGACCCCGACGACCCCGGGCCGCTCCTCGCCGCCGTGGGCGAGGCCGAGCGAGCCCTCGGCGGCAGCCCGCGGCGCCTGTTCCACCTCGCGGTGCCGCCCGGCGCGTTCGCCTCCGTCGTCGAGATGCTCGGAGCGACCGGACTCTCCGACAACGCCCGGCTGATCGTCGAGAAGCCGTTCGGCACGGACCTCCCGTCGGCCCGGGCGCTCAACGCGACGATCCACGCCGTCTTCGACGAGTCCCGCGTCTTCCGCATCGACCACTTCCTCGGCAAGGAGTCCGTCGACAACATCCTCGCCCTCCGCTTCGCCAACGGTCTCCTGGAGCCCGTCTGGAACCGCGACCACATCAGCCATGTGCAGATCGACGTGCCGGAGAGGATCGGCATCGAGGGCCGCGCCCAGTTCTTCGAAGGCACCGGAACCTTCCGGGACATGATCGTCACCCATCTCTTCCAGCTCCTCGGCTTCGTGGCGATGGAACCGCCGACCACCCTTGCGGCGAAGCCCCTGCGGGACGAGAAGGAGAAGGTCTTCGCGAGCATGCGGCCGCTCGACCCCGCCCATGTCGTCCGCGGCCAGTACGAGGGCTACCGCGACGAGCCGGGCGTCGACCCCCGCTCCGACACCGAGACGTTCGTCGCGCTGCGCGTCGAACTCGACAACTGGCGCTGGGCCGGGGTGCCCTTCTACCTGCGCTCGGGGAAGTCGCTCGGGCAGGGGCGGCACGTCGTGACGCTCGGCTTCCGGGAACCGGCCCTGCGCATGTTCCCGCTGGCCGTCCGGAGCGGCGCCGGGATGCGCAGCAACGAGCTGTTGATCGACTTCGACGACCCCGGACGGATCTCCGCCCGCTTCCTGGTGAAGGAGCCGGGCCCGGCCATGCGCCTGAGCGAGGCCGAGATGGTCTTCAGCTACGCCGAGTCCTTCAACGCGATGCACGCGCTCGAGGGATACGAGCGCCTCATCCTCGACGCGATGCTGGGAGACCAGAGCCTGTTCACCCGCTCCGACGGCATCGAGCGCCTCTGGGAGGCGTCCACCCCGCTCCTGGAGAACCCGCCGCCGGTCGAGCCCTACGCGCCCGGCTCCTGGGGACCCGAGAGCATCCGCCGGCTCATCGCCCCGTACCGCTGGAGCCTGCCGGACCGGCACTGACACCCGAGGGGATCGATCGCATGCTGGGGCTTCCGGATCACGTACGCACGTGCCTCTTCGACCTCGACGGCGTCCTCACCCGCACCGCGAAGGTGCACGCGGCCGCCTGGAAGGAGATGTTCGACGACTACCTGCGACAGCGCGCCCAACGCGAGGGCGTGCCCTTCGTGCCGTTCGACGCCGTCCGTGACTACGACGAGTACGTGGACGGGCGCCCCCGCGAGGACGGCGTGCGGACTTTCCTCGCCTCGCGCGGTGTCGAACTGCCCGAGGGCTCGCCCGACGACGGCCCGGACACGGAGACGGTGAACGGCCTCGGCACGCGCAAGAACGACCTCGTCCTGCGCAGGATCCGCGAGGAGGGCGTGGAGGCGTACGAGGGCTCGGTGGCCTATGTGCGCGCCGCCCGGGACGCCGGCCTGCGGCGTGCCGTCGTCTCATCGAGCGCCAACTGCCACGACGTGCTGGTCGCCGCCGGGATCGAGGATCTCTTCGAGGAGCGCATCGACGGGATCGTCGTCCGGGAGCAGCGGCTGCGCGGCAAACCCGCACCGGACACCTATCTGGCCGCCGCCCGCGCGCTCGGGGCCGAGCCGGGCACGGCCGCGGTGTTCGAGGACGCCCTGGCCGGCGTGGAGGCCGGCCGGGCGGGGCGGTTCGGCATCGTCGTCGGCATCGACCGGACCGGGCAGGCCGCTGAGCTCCGGCGGCACGGCGCGGACGTCGTGGTGCAGGACCTCGCCGAGCTGCTGGAGGCACCGTGATCACCCATCCCAGCTATGTGGTCGAACCCTGGAGCCTGCGCGAGACCGAGCTGAACCTCGACGTCCTCGCCCAGAGCGAGTCCGTGTTCGCCCTGTCCAACGGCCACATCGGATGGCGCGGCAATCTCGACGAGGGCGAACCGCACGGGCTGCCCGGGGCCTACCTCAACGGCGTCCACGAGCTGCATCCCCTGCCGTACGCCGAGGCGGGCTACGGCTACCCCGAGTCCGGTCAGACACTGATCAACGTCACCGACGGGAAGGTCATCCGGCTTCTCGTCGACGACCACTGCTACGACCTGCGCTACGGCGAACTCACCGCGCACGAGCGCGTACTGGACTTCCGTACGGGCGTCCTGAGCCGCACCGCGGTGTGGACCTCCCCGGCCGGACTCGCCGTGCGCATCACCTCGCACCGGCTGGTGTCCTTCACCCAGCGGGCCGTCGCGGCGATCGCGTACGAGGTGGAGCCGCTGGACGGCCGGAACACCGTGGCCGTCCAGTCCGAACTGGTCGCGAACGAGCAGATGCCGCACGACACCGGCGATCCGCGGGTCGCGGCGGCGATCGACTGCCCGCTCGTCGCGGAGGAGGACTTCGCCCAGGACACCCGGCTGCGACTGGTGCACCGCACCAGGCACAGCGGTCTGCGGGTGGGGGCGGCGGCCGACCACATCGTGGAGGGCCCCGAGGGGACGACCTGGTCGGCCGAGAGCGAGCCCGACGTCAGCAGGCTCACGGTCACCGCCGCGCTGGCGCCGGGGGAGCGCCTGCGGCTGGTGAAGTTCGTCGGGTACGGCTGGTCCGCCACGCGGTCGCTGCCCGCCGTGCACGACCAGGTCGACGGCGCCGTCGCCATCGCCCGCAGCACGGGCTGGGAAGGGCTGCTCGCCGAGCAGCGCGCCTATCTCGACGCGTTCTGGGCCTGCGCGGACGTCGAAGTGGACGGTGACGCGGAGATCCAGCAGGCCGTGCGCTTCGCGCTCTTCCATGTGCTCCAGGCAGCGGCCCGCGGCGAGGAGCGGGCGATTCCCGCCAAGGGGCTGACGGGCACGGGCTACGACGGGCACTCGTTCTGGGACGTGGAGTCCTTCGTCCTCCCTGTGCTCACCTTCACGGCGCCCCGGACCGTCGCCCCGGTCCTCCGCTGGCGGCACGCGACCCTGCCCGCGGCGCGGGAGCGGGCCCAGCAGCTCGGATTGAACGGGGCGGCGTTCCCGTGGCGGACCATCACCGGCGCGGAGTGTTCCGCCTACTGGCCGGCGGGCACGGCCGCCTTCCACATCAACGCCGACATCGCCGTCGCCGTCGAGCGGTACGTGATCGCCACCGGCGACGAGCAGTTCGAGCGGGGGCCGGGACTCGAACTGCTGGTGGACACCGCTCGGCTCTGGCGTTCGCTCGGCCACCACGACTCCGACGGCGTCTTCCACATCGACGGCGTCACGGGCCCCGACGAGTACAGCGCCGTCGCCCGCGACAACCTGTACACCAACCTGATGGCGCGGCGGAACCTGATCGCCGCCGCGGAGACGGCGGCGCGCCACGCCGACCGTGCGGAGGAACTGGGCGTCGACGACGAAGAGACCGCCGCGTGGCGGGACGCCGCCACCCGCATCGCCGTGCCGTACAACAAGACGCTCGGCGTGCACGAGCAGTCGGTCGGATTCACCGACTTCCAGCGCTGGGACTTCGCCGCCACCACGCCGGAGCAGTATCCGCTGCTGCTGCACTTCCCCTACTTCGACCTCTACCGCAAGCAGGTCGTCAAGCAGGCCGACCTGGTCCTCGCCATGATGATGTGCACGGACGCCTTCACGGCCGAGGAAAAAGCCCGCAACTTCGCCTACTACGAGTCGCTGACCGTGCGGGACTCCTCGCTGTCGGCGTGCTGTCAGGCCGTCATGGCCGCCGAGACGGGTCACCTCAGGCTGGCCTACGCCTATCTGGGCGAGGCGGCCCTGATGGATCTGGAGGACCTGGAGCACAACACGCGTGACGGGCTGCACATCGCGTCTCTCGCGGGTTCCTGGATCGCCCTGGTGCTCGGGTTCGGGGGAATGCGCCAGTACGGAGGGCAGGGCGGCACGCCGGCTCGTCTCGGGTTCGCCCCCAGGCTGCCCGAACGACTCTCCGGCCTGAAGTTCACCGTGCTCGTGCGAGGGCGCACGCTGCGGGTCGACATCCGCAGCTCCGCGGCCCGCTACACGCTGGTGGAGGGGGACCCGCTGCACCTGCTGCACCACGGTGAGCCGCTCACCCTCACGGCGTCCGAGCCGGTGGAGCGCCCCCTGCCGCCCGTGTCCGTGCTGCCCGAACCGCAGCAGCCGACGGGCCGTCGCCCGGCCGACCGTGCGGTTGGCCTGGCGGTGGCCGAGGCGGACACGGCCGGCTGACGTTCACTCCGGGGCCGGATCCTCGCTCACCGGTCGGCCGTTCGCTCCAGCAGCGCCACCGGACGGTCGGCGAAGAGCTCCGACAGGGCCACGGGCCCGCCGCCCGCGAACTCGCGCCCCGGAGCGAGCAGATCCGTCCACCGGCCCTCCGGAAGCGTCAGCGACGTAGTGGCCCAGCCACCCGCCTCGTCCAGCCGCAGCGAGAGCCGGGTCACCGCCGTGACCACGTCACCGGAGCGGCAGAAGGCCAGGCAGTGCCCGGCCGCCGGGCCGGCCGCCTCCAGCGGTGCGTACGTGCCCGCGTCGCCGAACACCTCCGGGCGCCGGCGGCGCAGCAGCAGCGCGGCGCGCGTCACCCCGGTCTTCTCGTCCGGCCGCCGCTCCTGGAACGACTGCCGGTTGTCCGGGTCGACGAGCGCCAGATACTCGCACTCGGTGCCCTGATAGAGGTCGGGCACTCCCGGCATCGTCAGCTGCACGAGCGCCGCGCCGAGCCTGTTGGCCCGTGCGTGGTCGTCGAGTTCGCGGGCGAACAGCGCCAGCGTGTACAGGGGCGGTCCCGCGGGCCCGGCCTCCACGAAGTCGTTCACGGCCTGCTCGTACGACGCGTCCGGCTCGGTCCAGCTGGTGTGCAGCCCCGCCTCCCGCACGGACTTGAGCAGGGCGGGCCCGAGCCGGTCGGCCCGTGGGATCCCGAAGCCGAACGCCGTCTGCCACGCGACCCACGCCAGATGGTGATCGGGCGCCGGCACCCAGGCCAGCCCGGTCAGCACCCGCTCCCACCGCTCCGGGCACTCCGACAGCACCGCGATCCTGGCCCGGACGTCCGCGCTCCGCTTCGTGTCGTGCGTGGAGAGCGCCGTGCCCGTCGTCGGCCAGTCCCGGGCGAGGCGGGCGCAGTACGCATGGAACTCCTCCGGGCTCACCGCCGGGCAGCCCGGATCCCCGCCCACCTCGTTCGCCGAGATCAGCGGTGCGTAGCGGTAGAACGCCGTGTCCTCGACGGACTTGGCGCGCAGCGCCGACGACGTCTGGGCGAAGCGGGCACGGAACGCGTCCTGGTCCGGGCCCTCTCCGCACCGCCCGAGCGCCAGATCCCGGATCACGCCGACCGCCTCCGCCTCCTCGGGGACGGCGAACGCCGCCTTCGCGCGCAGCGCCGCGTCCGCCGTGAGGACCGACTCGCCGCCGGTGCGGTACGGCCGGTAGACGGGCACCCGCACCAGCAGCTCGCGGATCGCCGTGCGCAGCGCCCAGGGCGCGTGGTCGCGCGTCGCCGGGTCCGCCGCGCACACGCGTTCCGCGCTACGGGCGAGGGCCTCGGTCTCCGCGACCAGCTCGTGGGTCACCACCTTGTACGCGGCGCGGCGCACCGTCGCGCCCCAGTAGCCGCCCCGGTCGCCGGCGGGCGAGGTGAAGTCCCGGTAGGCGCGGAGCAGTTCCTCGGCGCCGTCGGGGTCGGTGAACAGCCCGTCGATCCGGTGGAGCGCGTCGTAACCGGTCGTCCCGTCCACCGGCCAGCCGGCCGGCAGGTGCTCGTCCCGGGTGAGGATCTTCTCCACGATCGTCCAGCAGCCGCCCGTGGCCTCGTTCAGCCGGTACAGATACTCCTCCGGGTCGGCCAGCCCGTCCGGATGGTCGATCCGCAGCCCGTCGACGACGCCGTCCCGTACCAGCTCGAGGATCTTGGCATGGGTGGCCGCGAACACCTCGGGGTCCTCGACACGCACCCCGATCAGGCCAGAAATCGTGAAGAACCGCCGGTAGTTGAGCTCGGTACGGGCCAGCCGCCACCAGGCGAGCCGGTACCACTGCGCATCCAGCAGGTCCGGCAGCGGAAGCGTCTCGGTGCCCTCACGCAGCGGGAACAGGTGTTCCCCGTAGCGCAGGGTCCGGCCCTCCACCCGCAGCGCCGCGAGCTCGTCCCCGAGCCGCCTGCCCAGCACCGGCATCAGGACCTTCCTGCCGGCCGCGTCCCAGTCGATGTCGAACCAGCGCGCGTACGGCGAGTCCGGGCCCTCCCTCAGCACCTCCCACAGCGCGCGGTTGTGGCGGGGCGCGGCGGCCATGTGGTTGGGGACGATGTCGAGGACGAGCCCGAGGCCGTGCTCGCGCGCCGTGCGGGCGAGCGACCGCAGCCCCTCCTCGCCGCCGAGCTCGGCCCGTACGCGTGTGTGGTCGACGACGTCGTACCCGTGCGCCGAACCGGGCATCGCCTCCAGTACCGGCGACAGATGCAGATGGGAGATCCCGAGGCCGGCGAGGTACGGCACCGCTGCCTCGGCGGCCGAGAAGGGGAAGTCCGGCTGGAGCTGGAGCCGGTAGGTGGCGGTGGGCGTCATGCGAACGTACGTACCCGCATCACGGGGATCTCTGTCATCGGCTCGTGCACCGGTACGGACGGACCGTGCCACGTTCACCTGATGTGACCAACGGCTCCGGCGGGTTCACCGGTCGGCCTCCCTACGCCGGCCTGCGCAGCACCACCAGACTCCGTCCGATCATCGGCACCCGCTCACCGGCCGCGACCTTGGGTCCCTGGCCCGGGGGCACGCCCTCGGGCCTTGCGGTGTCCACGACCACCTGCCACTGCCGGCCGTGGTTGTCCGGTACCGCGAATTCCATCTCCTCCGCGCTCGCGTTGAACATCAGCAGGAACGCGTCGTCCGAGATCCGCTCGCCGCGCGGCCCCGGCTCCGAGATCGCGTGCCCGTTCAGGAACACCGTCAGGGCCTTGGCGTGCGCGGCCTGCCAGTCGCGCTGCGTCATCTCCACGCCTTCCGGGGTGAACCAGGCGATGTCGGACAGCTCGTCGTGCGTGCCCTCCACCGGCCTGCCGTGGAAGAAGCGCCTGCGCCGGAACACCTGGTGGTCGCGGCGCAGCCACACCATCGCCCGGGTGAAGGCCAGCAGCGAGCCCGGCTCCTCCTCGGTCGACGACGGCCACTGCACCCAGGACAGCTCGTTGTCCTGGCAGTATGCGTTGTTGTTGCCGCGCTGGGTGCGGCCGAACTCGTCACCGTGGCTCAGCATCGGCACGCCCTGGGACAGCATCAGCGTCGCGATGAAGTTGCGCATCTGGCGGCCCCGCAGCTCCACCACCTCCGGGTCCTCGGTGTCGCCCTCGGCCCCGCAGTTCCACGACCGGTTGTGGCTCTCACCGTCCCGGTTGCCCTCGCCGTTGGCCTCGTTGTGCTTCTCGTCGTACGAGACGAGATCGCGCAGCGTGAAGCCGTCGTGGCAGGTCACGAAGTTGACCGAGGCGAGCGGGCGCCGCCCGTCGTCCTGGTAGAGGTCGGACGACCCGGTCAGCCGGGAGGCGAACTCGGCGAGCGTGCGCGGCTCGCCGCGCCACAAGTCCCGAACGGTGTCCCGGTACTTGCCGTTCCACTCGGTCCACAGCGGCGGGAAGTTCCCCACCTGGTAGCCGCCCTCGCCGACGTCCCACGGCTCGGCGATCAGCTTCACCTGGCTGACCACCGGATCCTGCTGGACCAGGTCGAAGAACGAGGACAGCCGGTCCACCTCGTGGAACTGCCTCGCCAGCGTCGCCGCGAGATCGAAGCGGAAGCCGTCGACGTGCATCTCGGTCACCCAGTAGCGCAGCGAGTCCATGATCAACTGGAGCACGTGCGGGGAGCGCATCAGCAGGGAATTGCCGGTGCCGGTGGTGTCCGTGTAGTAGCGGCGGTCCTCGGAGAGCCGGTAGTACGAGACGTTGTCGAGGCCCCGGAAGGAGAGCGTCGGGCCGAGGTGGTTGCCCTCGGCCGTGTGGTTGTAGACGACGTCGAGGATGACCTCGATGCCCGCCTGGTGCAGCGCCCGGACGGCGGACTTGAACTCCAGCACCTGCTGGCCGCGGTCGCCCCAGGACGCGTAGCGGTTGTGCGGGGCGAAGAATCCGATGGTGTTGTAACCCCAGTAGTTGTTGAGGCCCGTGTCCACCAGCCGGTGGTCGTTCACGAACTGGTGCACCGGCATCAACTCCAGTGCGGTGACCCCCAGTTCCGTGAGGTGCGAGATCACCGCGGGATGCGCGAGCCCCGCGTACGTCCCGCGCAGCTCCGGCGGCAGCGCGGGATGCTGCATCGTCAGGCCCTTCACATGGGCCTCGTAGATGACCGTGCGGTGGTAGTCGGTCCGGGGCGGGCGGTCGTCGCCCCAGTCGAAGTACGGATTGACGACGACGGACGCCATCGTGTGCGGGGCGGAGTCGAGGTCGTTGCGCGAGTCCGGCCTGCCGAAGTGGTAGCCGTACACCGCCTCGCCCCAGTCGATACGTCCGCTCATCGCCCGTGCGTACGGATCGAGGAGCAGCTTCGCCGAGTTGCACCGGTGCCCGCGCTCCGGTGCGTACGGTCCGTGCACCCTGAACCCGTACCGCTGACCGGGCATCACGCCCGGCAGATAGGCATGGCGGACGAACGCGTCCGTCTCGCGAAGCTCCACCGCCGTTTCCGAGCCGTCGTCATGGAGCAGACAGAGCTCGATTCGGTGCGCCGCCTCCGAAAAGACCGCGAAGTTGGTGCCGGCGCCGTCGTACGTCGCGCCGAGGGGATACGCCTGTCCCGGCCAGACCTGCATAGATATGACTCTTCCACTTCTGATCCGGGTGCTGGGGACCACTTGGGCCAGATCCTCCCCGAAAGACGGGCAACCTCCTAGGACTTACCACCGTCCTACCGGGTGACCACAGGTAAGAGGGGGAAAATGTGCGCAAACTAGTGCGCCGCCATCTGGGGAAGGTGGTGGCGGGCACGGCCATTGCGGTGACGGGAACCGCCGCGATGATCGGAATCACCCTGCCGGGCACGGCAGGAGCGGACGGCGGCCGGGGGGCCGGAGCGGAGGGCCGCGCCGCCGCGTCCCAGGGCCCCGGACAGGGGCAGGGACAGGGCGCAGGCGCCCCGGCCTCCGATCCCGGCGTCGTCGCCGCGGCCGCCGACGAGGGCGAGAAGGGCTTCGGGCGCGACCCGCTCACCGACGACGAGCTGAAGCGCGCCGAACAGCTGGCGGCGGCCCCGGCCGCACGGGACGGCCGGAACGCGGGGGGCGGGCGCGGCCCGCAGCACCTGACCACCGATCTGGCCGAACCCGTGCCGTCCGAGGCGGGTCTCGCGGCGCCGCCGCGCCGCGCCGTCGTCTCGTACTACGACTACCGGACGGACCGGCTCGTCACGTCGACGGTCAACCTGACCACGGGGAAGGTCGAACAGAGCGCGGCCCAGCAGGGCGTGCAGCCCTCGCCGCACCGCGAGGAGCTGCGGGAGGCGGTCGAGCTGATCCTGGCGAGCCCGCTCGGCTCGGGGCTGAAGGCGGACTACAAGGACGCCACCGGCAGCGCGCTCACCTCCCCCGAGCCGCTCACGCTGAGCGGATTCGTCTACCGCAAGGACCGGGAGGTGCGGATTCCGGAGCAGCTCGCCGAATGCGGGGTGCACCGCTGCGTGCGCGTCATCACCAAGATCACGAACGGACCGTGGATCGACACACGGGACCTGGTCGTGGATCTGAGCGCCCGCACGGTCGTCCGTACGCCGGCCGGCTGAGGCCGCCCCCCGGCCCGACCGCTGTCACGGCCGACCGCATTCTCGTCCGCACGTCTTCCGCACGAACGTCCGAGGGAGTTCCTCTTCGCATGGACAAGAGCAGATTTCCGCATGCCCGCAAGCCGGCCTCGGTGCTCGCCGCCGCCGTCCTGCTCGGCGGCGCGCTGACCGCCGCCGGCCCGGGTGCCGCGACCGCCGCCACCGCCAGGGCCCCGCAGGCCCCCGCCCCGGCGCTGCCGTGCAGCGCGCCTTATCAGGTCACGTCGACCCTCGCGGGCGGCACCACCTGGCGCATGTGCTGGCACTACGACTCCTCCGCCGGCCTCGTCCTGGACAAGGTCAGCTATCAGCCGAAGGGCGAGCCCCGCCCGATCCAGGTCCTCACCAGCGCCAAGCTCGCGCAGATCCACGTCCCGTACGACGACGGGCAGGCCGAGTACGACGACCTCACCGGCTTCGGCTTCGGCTACGGACTGCAGAACCTGAAGCCCACCGAATGCCCCGGCGGCACCATCAAGAAGGTCAAGGTCCCCGACGTCGGCCAGGTCGACGGCCTGTGCACGACCACCCGCTCGCGCGGCCACGCCTACCGCCTCGCCAACGACGAGGGCACCAAGGTCTGGCAGGCCGAGGGCAAGGACCTGCTGCTCTACACCGTCAACAAGGTCTCCTGGTACGAGTACATCACCGAGTGGCGCTTCTCCTCCGACGGGACGATATCCGCCAACGTCGGCGCCACCGGGAGCCTCTCGCCGGGTGACTACGACGCGGGCGACGGCCGCGGCTGGCCCATCGGCAAGGGGGCCAAGGACTACGCCACCAGCCACAGCCACAACGTCTTCTGGCGGCTCAACTTCGGCCTCGACGGCAGCTCCAAGGACCGGATCGAGCAGTACGACTCCAAGGTCACCCCGCCCGCCGGCAACGGCAGCCCGAAGACGAGGACCACGCGCACCCCGGTCACCAAGGAGCTCGCCGGGGACGCGAAGGCGATGCGCTGGTGGCGAGTCGTCAGCGCGACAGGCAAGAACAAGGACGGCCACGCCCGCTCGTACGAGATCGTGCCCGGCCCCACCGCGAAGCACGCCGGCCGCGCCTTCACCAAGCACGACGTCTACTTCACCCAGAACCGCGCCTGCGAGCAGTTCGCCAGCAACAACACCCTCAACTGCGGCCGGGGCGCGCCCAGCAGTGTGGACACCTGGGTCAATGCCGAGACGCTGAGCAACCCGGTCGTGTGGGTCAACATCGGGTTCCACCACATCGCCCGGGACGAGGACCAGCAGCCGATGCCGGTCCACTGGCAGGGCTTCCAGCTCGCGCCCAGGGACGTAACCGCTATGAATCCGCTCACTCCGGCCGAACTCGCCAACCAGAACGGTGCGCCCCCGCTGGGGAGTTGAGGTACCAGCCTGTCCATCCGGCTGCACCGGCTCCCGCTCGCGGAGTACCCTTCCTTGATCGTTGGAGACGGGTGTCCAGGAGCTGGAGGCGGTGCGCGGGTGAGCTCGGGAGGGCTGGAGCTTCCCCCCGGTGACGCTGGTCACGAGGGGGACTCCGCCGACGTCCCGCCCGGCGCGGTGTCGCTCGCCCGGCCGGTCGAGATCGGGGCGGAACTGGACTGGGGCGCGGACGCCTGGAGCGAAGTGCGTACGCGCGCCCAACGGGCCGGGCGGGCCTACATCTGGCTGAACCTGGTGGAGCAGCGGCTGCGGACCGTCGTGGCCGCCGTGCTCCGGCCCATCTACGAGCCGGTGCACGGCGACGACTGGGTCGTCGCGGCCGCGGGACCCGCGGGCCATGAGTGGGTGCAGCGGGCCGTCGCCGTACGGGAGGTCTCCCGGCGCAAGGGGTATCTGCTGGACCCCGCCGACGACAACGTGCTGAGCTTCCTCACCCTCCCGCAGCTGCGCGAGCTGATGGTCCAGCACTGGCCCTGCTTCGAGCCGTACTTCGACGACCGGCGCGATGTGGAGCTGGCGCTGGACGAGCTGGAGGTCGCGCGCAACGTCGTCTCCCGCAACCGCGCGCTGAACGAGGCCGTCCTCGCCCAGGCCGAGCGGGCATCGGCCCGGCTGCTGGAGATCCTCGGCAGCGGGGCCGGCGTGCCGTCGGCGGACCGGCTGCCCGTGGATGCGGTCGAGGACCTGGTGGGGGACCGGTACGCGGACGTGGTGTCCGTCCATCCGGACCGGGTGCGGCTGCAGCGGCAACTGCCGGCCGAGGACCTGTTCGGGGGCGCGCGCCGCCTCGACGCCATCGGCATAGGCCTGAACCTGCTCGTGCAGAACTTCTCCGGACGCCGTCTGGTCCGGCTCGCCGAGTCCGGCGCCCGGGTGAGGCTGCTCTTCCTCAACCCGGCGAGCAGCGCGGTCAAGCGGCGCGAACGCGAACTCGGCCTCAAGAAGGGCGAACTGAGCCGCTCGGTGGAGATGAACATCCTCCACATGCGGCGTGTGCGGTCGAAGCTCCGCGACCCCGGGGCCTTCGAGATCCATGTCTTCGACGAGACGCCGCGCTTCACCGCGTATCTCGTGGACGGGGACGGGCCCGACGGGCTTGCGGTCGTGCAGTCGTACCTGCGCCGTGCGCGGGGCATGGAGGCACCGGTGCTGGTGCTGCGGGGAGCGGGCCGGTCGGTGGTGAGATCGGGTCAGGACGCCGAGCACGGGCTGTTCCAGACGTACCGGGAGGAGTTCGAGTCGGTGTGGACCGACTCGCGCCCGGTGTCCTGACTGTCGGTGCAACGTGCGAGAGTTTCCGTCAGCACCACTGACAAGGGGGGAGCGCCATGACGTGGCACCGTGAACCACTGGCCGGATTCGACCTGGAGACGACCGGCACCGATCCGCTGGACGCGCGCATCGTGACCGCGGCGGTCGTGGTCGTCCGGGGCGACGGGACGACCGAGCGGCGCACCTGGCTCGCGGACCCGGGGATCCGCATCCCGGAGCAGGCCTCCGCGATCCATGGCATCAGCAGCGAGCGGGCGGCCGCGGAGGGCCGCCCGGCGCGCGAGGTGGCGGACGAGATCGCGTCGGCCCTGGCGGGCCACTGGTCCGAGGGCACCCCGGTCGTGGCGTACAACGCGGCCTTCGACCTCACCCTGCTCTCGGCGGAGCTCGCCCGCCACGGGCTGCCGTCCCTGTGGGAGCGGCTCGGCGGCGCGGACATCGGCCCGGTCGTCGATCCGTACACGATCGACCGAGCCGTCGACCGCTACCGCCGCGGCAAGCGCACGCTCGAGGCGGTCTGCGCGGAGTACGGCGTCGTTCTGGACGACGCCCACGAGGCTCTCGCGGACGCACTCGCCGCGGTGCGGGTCGCCCAGGCGATAGCCGTCCGCCATGCCTCGGTCGCGGCGCTGACGCCCGCGGAGCTGCACGTCCGGCAGGTGCGGTGGTACGCCGAATGGGCGGCGGACTTCCAGGACTTCCTCCGCCGCAAGGGCACGCCGGACGCGGTGGTGGACGCGTCCTGGCCGCTGCGCGAGCCGGTCGCCGGCGCGTCGCGCTGACGGGGGACGGTCCCGCGCGGCTCCGCCGCGGAGGGGGCGAGCCGGCCCTCGTCCCCGGCGCCGTCCGGTGGGCCCGGGTGTCCGTCCCGGGGCTCGCCCGGAGCTTCGCCCCATCGCGGCCCCCGGGACACGGGAGGACGGATGGTTCGCGCCCCGCGCGCGGGCGGCTCAGTCGCTCGGTGCCGGCGGGGCACCACCCTGTCTGCCGATCAGCCGCGACAGCCCCGCGTGGTCGGAGCCGACCTTGCGGTATATGTCCGACAACAGCCGGGTCACCACTGTCTCCTGGGCGCCCAGCTCTGCGGCGATGCGGGCGTTCGACCAGCCGCGGGCGGCCCATTCGGCCACGGCCCGCTCCTGCGCGGTGAGCGGCTCCGTGGCCGCGGTGCGCAGCTGGAGCGGCCACAGGCCGGCCGCGTCCAGTTCGTCGCGGGCCCGCGCCGCGAGGGCGTCGGCCCCGCACTGCACGGCGCCTTCCAGCCCACGGTGGAGCTGCTCGACGGCCTCCTGCGGCAGCCCCGCACGGCGCAGCGCCACGCCGTGGTCCACCAGCGCACACGCCAGGTCGTAGCCGGCAGGGGAGCGCTCGAGGTGCTCGACGGCCTCGGCCAGCAGGGTGACCTGCTCCGCGCCGTGGTCCACCGAAGCCTTGGCGAGCAGCGCCTGTCCTATCGCCGACTGGGTGCCGAACTGGCGGGCCCTTCGTACGCCTTCGGAGGCGAACTCGAGGGCTCGCGCCGGATCGGACGCCTCCAGCGCGCGGGCCAGATGGAGCTGCCAGGGGCACCACGCCGGGTTGCGCATGCCGCGCGGATCGAGCCGCTCACCGACCTGGAGGAGCTGCCGCTCGGCCTCGCGCCGCATGCCGCGTGCGAGCAGCAGCTCGCTGTGGACGGTCTGGGAGTCGGGGTACACCACGGCGCTGGGCACTATGGTGCCGTAGCTGTACCGGATGGCGAGTTCGTGGGCGTCCTGGGTGCGGCCGCGGGCGAGCAGGATCTCGATGAGGATGCCGATGGCGAAATACTGTGCCGGCACCTGGTGGCCGACCCGGTCCGCGATCCGAAGTCCGCCACGGACCAGGGACTCGGCTTCGTCGAGACGCCCACGGCGATAGCGGATGTAACCCAGGAGGGTGAACCCGAACGACAGGTGGGCGCCGCGCCAGCCCTTCTGCTCGCATTCCGCAATACCCGTGTTGAAGAGCTCCTCCGCTCGTCCGGGCTGGTCGCAGTACATGAAGGTGAGCGCGACCAGGACCGGGACCTCGAAACCCCACTGCTCGTCGGTCCAGCTGAGGCCTTCGCCGAGGGCTTCCTCCGCATAGTGGAGCGCGGTGGCCGCGGGCTCGCCGCGCACCATGGCGTCCCAGGCACGCAGGCCCAGGATGTACCGCTCTCCCGTGCTCCGGCCGGTGAGGTGCTCGGCCAGCCGGGCCAGCCGGCGGGAGCGGGCGGGCGAGTCCTGTTCGTCGGCCCGGAAGGCGTTCCACATGAACTGCTCCGCCTGCATGCGCAGCCGTGTTCTGGCGTCGGTGGCCCCTCGTGCGGCCTCGGCGACCGTCTCGGCCGCTTCCGCCATCCGGTCCGAGTGGCCGAGTGCCTGCGCCAGCCGGTAGACGATCGCCTCGCGCAGGGCCGGCTCGAGGACGGGCTCCTCCAGTGCCGCCCGCAGATGGTTGACCGTGGTCGCAGGCTCGGTCAGCAGGGCGGAGCAGCCGAGTTCGAAGAGGACGTCGGCACGCTCATCCAGGGCTGGTGGCTCGCGGAGCGCCCGGGCGAGGCAGCGCCGGGCGGCCTCGGGCGCACCTGCCCTGAGGTATTCGCGGGCGGCCTGCCGGAGCTGCTGCACGGCCCAGGGGTCGCTCTCCGGGTGCATCTCCAGCAGATGGCGGGCGGCCGTGGTGGCGCCCAGGCCCGCGCCGGCGACCACCGCGGCGGCCTGGCCGTGCATGGCGACGCGGAACGCCGCGGGAATCGCCCGGTAGACGGCGGTGGCGACCAGCGGGTGGAAGAACTCCAACGAGTCCTCGTCAGAGACGCCGGGAGCGGCTTCGGCGAGGATGCGGACCTCCCGCAGCCTGGCGACGGCATCCGTGGACTCGGCCTCGCCCAGTCCGCCGACGCTCGCGGCCAGGCGCCGGGATGCCTCGGCACCCAGCACGGCGGCACTCCAGGCGAACCGGACTGCGGAGGTGCCGAGCCGCTCCAGTCGCTCGACGAGCCCGCTGCCCTTCACCGCGGAGGCCAGCTCGCGCAGTTCGGGTACGTGTACGACCTGCGGCTTCAGCCCGCGGTCGGCGACCTTGGCGGCGAGTTCGACGGCCTCGAAGGGGTTGCCTCCGGTGACGGCCCAGGTCTCACGGCAGAACGCCTCGTCGGCCTCCTCGCCCAGGGTGTCCCGGACGATGCGGCTGACCGCGCCGGGGGTGAGCGGTACGAGGTCGAAGGGGCGCGATCCATGGCGCTCGGCAAGCCGGCCGAAACCGGCCGCGTCCATCGGGAGTTCATCGGGACGGTAGGCCACGACGAGCAGCATCGGGAGTTCGGTGACCCGCGGCGCGAAACCGGTGAGCCAGGCCAGCGACTCGGCGTCGGCCCAGTGGGCGTCGTCCAGGATCACCATCAGCGGCGCTTGCTGCACGGCGAAGCGGGTGACGATCCAGTCCAGGCCGTCCCGTACGCCCTGGGGGTCGGGCGAGGCGGTGCTGTTCTGCGCCACCAGGCCCACCGCGGGAGCGACGATGTCGTACCAACTGCCCAGTATTTCGCGCTGTTCCTTCTCCGTGCCCGCCGCGAGCACGGGTTGGACCAGCTGGCGTACGACATGGAACGCGAGGCCCTGCTCCTGCTCCCCTCCGCGGGCGAAGAGCACCGTGCAGCCGCGGGCCACGGCCCTCCTGCGCATCTCGGCGAGGAGTGAGGTCTTGCCGAGTCCCGCCGGCCCGGAGAAGGCGAGTAACCCGCCCGTGCCGGGTGCGGCCGAACCCGTCGAGGCCCCGCTCAGGTCGGTCAACAGGGCGTCGAGTGCTGCCAGTTCCGTGTCGCGTTCCAGCAGTAGCCGGCGCGGCCGTCCTGGCCGGTCTCCTGTGTAGGCCACATCCGTTCCTTCGGCCGTAAGTCGTCCTCGGGTACGCGAAGGGTACGCCCGTGGAGAGGCTCGGTCGTCCTTTGTGAAGGTACTGCCCGCACGAAGCGATGAAATTCTGATAATACCGGCCAACGTGTTTTCGGTTCTGCCCCTCCATGCCCCGCACCGCTCCTGGGGGCGCGTGCGCCGTCGCGTGCGCCGGGTATACGCTCCATGGCGCCCGTCGGGAGCGGTCGTTCGGCTCGTATGACGCCTAACCTCTTAGGACGGCGAGAACGCGTCACGACCGCACCGCCGAGCCGGTGGGATGCGCCGCGACGCCCAGGGGGTGCGTATGGCGAACGCAAGGCCTTCCGGCTTCCGTCCGGTGCCCTCGGACCCGACGCGGCGCACCGCCGCCATCAGGATTCCGTTCTCCGCCCGCTTCAGTCCGCATGCCGAGCGCGCTCGTCGGCACACGCTGCTGTGGCTGCAGGAGACGGGCCTGCTCAAGGAGGAAGCCGAGGTGGCGGAGTACGACGCGCTGCGGCTCGAGCGGTTGATGGCGTATTTCTACCCCGACGCCACGGGCAGCGACCTCGAGCTCGCGGCCGACTTCAACGCCTGGTTCTTCATCTTCGACGACCAGTTCGACGGTGGGCTGGGAACGCGGCCCGAGGCGATCGAGCGCGTGGTGGACAACCTCGTGGCGACCATGACGCTGGACGGCCCGGCCCACCAGCGCCCCGATGGCCGCGAGTCGCCGCTCGTCCGGGCGTTCCAGGACATATGGCGCCGGGCCACTGCCGGCACGCCGTACGGCTGGCAGAGCCGGTTCCGTGCGCACTGGCGGGACTACATGGCCGCCCACCAGGGAGAAGCGCGCAACCGGAACGCGGACCGCCTGCCCACCCTGGAGGAGCTCCTCGAGGTGCGGCGGGACTCCATAGGCGTACAGCCCTGCCTCGACTTCACCGAGCGGTGCGGTGGCTACAGCCTGCCGGACGAGCTGCTCGGTTCCTCCCCGCTGCGGGAGATGCGTCGGATCACGGGCGATGTGGTGATCTTCGTCAACGACATCGTCTCGCTCGTGAAGGAACTGGCAGCGGGGGACGTGAACAACAGCGTCGTCGTCCTTCGCGAACAGGAGGGCTGCACGCTGGAGCAGTCCGTCGAGCGCATCGCGGCGCTCGCCAACGCGCGGACAGCACGCTTCGCCCAGCTCGCCGCGGCCCTCCCCAAGGGGATGAGCGAGCGGGGAGTGCCTCCGGAGGTGCGCGGACACATCGAGCACTACGTGGAGGGCATGGGCCACCTGATGGCGGGCAACCTCGCCTGGTCCCTTGCGACCTCCCGTTACGACGAGACCGGGATCGCCGCCGTCAGCGGTGGGCGGCAGCGTCCCTGGGCGCATCTCACCTCGGTACCCGAGGCCCGTGCCCGCTGCGCCGGCGGCGACGGGCCTGAGCGGAGCGCGCCGCCGGAGAGTTGAGCCGGACCTTCGGTCACTCGCCGCGCGGCGACAGCGTGCGCAGCGCCATACGGCGGAACTCGATCGACTCATAGGGTCCGGCGACCCCGGTCTCGTACAGGATCCCGACCGTCTCGGCGTCGGACTGCACCAAGTCCGAGTACCCGGCCTTCCGCGCGGACACGGTCAGCGCCTTGACGAAGGAGCGCCCCGCGTCCGCACTGCTCCAGATGGCCATCGATGCCCGCTCGGTGGGCACCGAGGGGCCCGAGAACAGCAGCCTTCCCCGCTCCCCGGCCGTCTGCAGCACACTTCCCTGGACCATCGGCACGTCATCCAGCGCCGGCTGCACCTCATAGGCCCGGTCCTGGGTCGAGGCCCCGTCGCTGGAGTACGTGTCCAGGCGGTTCCCCGCGCTCGTCCCGAGCTGATCCCGGGCATTGAAGTACATTCGCCCGTCCGGCAGTTGCGCCGCGGACGACTCGTTCGCGTTGTTCCTGCCCTCGTACGCACCCTCCACGAACCCGAGCCGCCAGGACAGGCCGCCGTCGTCGCTGTAGATCGCGTGCGCCCCGTAGTACTTGGGCTCCCGCCCGGTGTCCGGGGATCCGGCCGGCGGCGCGATCGAGTGATTGGCCGGCACCACCAGGCGGCCCGCGTGCGGGCCTCGCGCCAGGGCGACCGCGTGGCCCGGCCCGGTCGCGTACCAACGCCACTCGGAGCGCTTCACCGAGGGTGTGATTTCCCGCAGCGGCGAGAACGACCGCCCGTCGTCCCGGCTCGTCTGCACGAACACCCGTCGGCTCTGCTCGTCCGTGACCTCGCCGCGCAGAATTCGTGCCTCGGTGACGTCACCGCTGTTGTACGAGGTGACGAGCACGACATCGCCGGTCCGGGGATCGATGACCGGCGCGGGATTGCCCCGCGTGTCGCCCTTGCCCGCCGCGACGACCTGCAACGGCCCCCAGGTGCAGCCGCCGTCGCCCGACCGCCTCAGCACCACGTCGATGCTGCCGCTGTCCCCCGAGCCACCGGAGCGCCCCTCGGCGAAGGCGAGCAGGGTCCCGGCCCGGGTCCGGACGACGGCGGGTATGCGGTAGGTGTGATAGCCGCCCGTGCCCGCGGTGTACGGAACCGACGAGGTGCACTTCTGCCGGGACTCGCCGGCCACGTCGCCGGCTTCGGCCGCCCAGGGGCGGACGACGACCGCCAGCGTGGTAACGGCAGCAACGGCGCAACCGGGGATGAGCACCCAAGGATTCAGGACCTTACGATTCATCGCTTCCCTCCGCAGGGCGCTCCGGCGGCGCGCATACCCGGACGGGCCGGGCCTCCACCGCATCGTGGAGGCACCCGTGGCCTGTCTTAGCGGAAGGCGGTGACACCTGGGTTGATCACGGGTAACACTTCAAAGCCGCTCAGCCGGCCCTCGCGCTCCGGGCCTCCGCCTCGCCGATGAAGTCCAGCAGCAGCTCGTTCACCCGCTCCGGCGCATCCAGCTGCAGCCAGTGCCCCGCGCCCTCCACCCGCTCGTACCGCCAGGAACCGGCCACATGCTTCTCCGTGCCGGTCATCGACACCTCGGTCAGGAAGCGGTCACCCGTGCTCCACACCCCCAGCACGGGCCCGGGCAGCGGCGGCAGCGGCAGCTCGGGGCCGAACAGCACCTCGGGCGGCAGCCCCGCGCGGTACACCGCCAGCGCGGCCGTCAGCGCACCCGGCGCGCGCAGGCCGTCGACGATCACGTCTGCGTCGGGATGCTCGCCGAGCATCTCGCGGAGGTGGGCGAAGTCGTCCCGGGAGAGCCACTCCTCGGCGATTCCCGGCAGCTGGAACAGCAGCATGTACCAGGACTTCTGCCGCTGCTCCCAGCCGGCGTCCCGCAGCGCCGCGACGTGCCCCACGGACAGAATGCTCAGGCCGGCCACCCGCTCCGGCGCCGCCATGGCCAGTTGCTGGACCATGCCGGATCCCCAGTCGTGGCCGACGAGATGGACCCGCTCGACCTCCAGCCGGTCCAGCAGCTCCAGCAGGTCGGCCACGGACCGGGCCGGGGCGTAGGCCTCGGTGCCCTCCGGGCGGTCCGAGCCCCCGAAGCCGCGCAGATCCGGGGCGATGGTGCGGTATCCCGCGGCGTTCAGCGCGGACACCTGGTGGCGCCAGCAGTCGTGAGTGTCCGGGAAGCCGTGCACGAGGAGCACGGCAGGCCCCTCGCCACCGGTGGCGACCTCGAGGGTCACCTCGCTGAGTTCGACGCGCATCCAACACTCCGATTCGTGGAAGGGAGGTGAGCCGGTACGGGCCTCCCGATCACGATGTCAGAACGGGTACCAGCGCACCTGCGCGTCATCCTCGCGCAGCGAGGCCACACGACGGCGGAATTCGGCCGGCGCTTTCGGGTTGGTGGGGGCGTGCTGCGCCACCCAGGCGCAGCTCGCCGTCTCGCGGGCGCCGCGCAGGACCGCGCAGCCGGCCCAGTCACGGACGTCCCACCCGTACGCCTCGGTGAACGCGTCGTACGCCGCCGGATCGAGCCCGTACCGGTCGCGGGACAGCGCCAGGACCACCAGATCGTGCTCGCGCAGGTCCGAGGAGAAGGTCTCCAGATCGACCAGTACCGGGCCGTCGGGGCCGATGTGGACATTGCGGGGGAGTGCGTCCCCATGGATCGGACCCGGCGGCAGATGCGGGGTCAGCGCGGCCGCCGCCGTGGCGAAACCGTCCCGCCGTTCCCGCAGGTACGCCGCGTCCGCCGGATCGATCGCGTCCCCCGCCAGCCGCAGCCACCGCTCGACGCCCCCGAGCAGCTCCCGTCGCGGCAGCGCGAACGGCGCCGCGGGCAGCCCGTGCACCTGACGCAGCAGCGGCGCCAGGTCCCGCGGCTCGGCCGGCCGCACCGCATCGGGGAGCCGCTGCCACAGCGTCACCGGATGCCCCTCCACCAGCCGCGCCTTCGGCTCCACGGCCCGTACGGCAGGGACGCCCGCACCCTCCAGCCACCCGGCCACCGCCAGCTCGCGCTCCGCACGCTCCAGCAGCTCCGCGCTCCGCCCGACCTTGACGACGACGTCGCCCGTGCCGAAGACCGCGTTCTCGCCGAGGGCCAGGAGCGCCGCGTCCCGCGCCAGTCCAGCCGCTGCCAGCACCTCGCGTGCGCGTGTCTCGTCCATGGCCCGAATTCTCGCATCCCCGCAGGTGGGGCTGACGAGCCGACGGTCCGTCAGCGCCATGACGGAGGTCGAGGCCGGTCCGGATCAACTTCGCAATGGGGGCGGATCCGTGACACTGGCGAGTACCGGTTGCACGAGACGTCTCGTCTCGTTTAACGTGAGGGCATGACCGAACCGAAGCGTTCCCATGTCGCCATGTTCTCCATCGCCGCCCACGGGCACGTGAACCCGAGCCTCGATGTCATCCGGGAACTCGTGGCCCGTGGGTACCGCGTCAGCTACGCGATCCCGCCGTCCTTCGCCGAGAAGGTCGCCGCCACCGGCGCCGAGCCGGTGGTCTACACCTCGACGCTCCCGACCGACGACGAGCCGGAGGCATGGGGGACGGAGCTCATCGACAACATCGAGCCGTTCCTCGCGGACGCGGTCCAGGCGCTGCCGCAGCTGGCCGAGGCGTTCGCCGGCGACGAGCCCGACCTCGTCCTGCACGACATCACCTCGTACCCGGCGCCCGTGCTCGCCCACCGGTGGGGCGTGCCCGCGGTGTCGCTCTGGCCCAACCTCGTGCCGTGGGAGGGGTACGAGGAGGAGATCGGCGAGCCGATGACCGCCGAGCTCAAGGCGTCGGAGCGGGGCAAGGCGTACTACGCCCGCTTCGGGGCGTGGCTCGCGGAGAACGGCATCGACATCCACCCGGACCGGTTCGTCGGCCGCCCGCGGCGGGCCGTCGTGCTGATCCCGAAGGCGCTCCAGCCGAACGCCGACCGGGTCGACGAGTCCGTCTACTCCTTCGTCGGCGCCTGCCAGGGCGACCGCGCGGACCAGCGGGAGTGGCGGCGTCCGGAAGGTGCCGAGAAGGTGCTGCTGGTCTCGCTGGGCTCGGCCTTCACCAAACAGCCGGGTTTCTACCGCGCCTGCGTGGAGGCCTTCGGTGATCTGCCGGGATGGCATGTGGTGCTGCAGATCGGCAAGTTCGTCGATGCGTCGGAACTGGGGGAGGTGCCCGCCAGCATCGAGGTCCACCACTGGGTCCCGCAGCTGGCGGTCCTGAGGGAGGCCGACGCCTTCATCACCCATGCGGGTGCGGGCGGCAGCCAGGAGGGCCTGGCCACCGCGACCCCGATGGTCGCGGTCCCGCAGGCCGTCGACCAGTTCGGCAACGCGGACATGCTCGTCTCGCTTGGCGTGGCCCGGCACGTCCCGATGGAGGAGGCCACCGCCGACGCCCTCCGCGAGGCGGTCCTCGCTCTGGTCGCCGACCCGGACGTCGCCCGCCGCCTCCAGGAGATCAGGCTCTCGATGGCGGGCGAGGGTGGTACACGGCGTGCGGCGGACCTGATCGAGGCCGAACTTCCGCACGGCTGAGGCGCATGAGCCGGGGGCGTATATCCCGGCGCGCAATACCCGGCACAGGTGGAGCGGACCGGCCCTTCAGGGGCCGGTCCTCCTTTTGTGTGCCGGAATTCCGGGCGGGATATGTGAAGACCTTAAGCCCCCTATGTGTAAGCCGAGTTGAGGGTGAAGTCCGACATGTGCCGCCCTGGTCGTTTCGTTATTACGAAGGCTTGTTGAGTAAGTCACAGGTGTATGAAGGTCTTGATCTGAGCCCGTCAATCGGTCAGGGTTTCGAGCCAACCCCCGGAGATTTTCCTTCCGGAGGCCAAACCCCCCACAAATGATGACGAGGAGACCCCTCTTCATGGCAACTCACAAGCGCTCGAGCAGGATCAAGCTCACCGCGGCGATAACCGCCGTGGCCGCAGCCGCCGGAGTGACCGTACTCAACACCTCGTTCGCCGGAGCCGCGCCCGCACCCGCACCCGCGGAGGGCACGATCTACGGTGCGAACGCCGAAGGCGCCGTCGCCGGCAGCTACATCGTGCTGCTGGACGAAAAGGCGAACAAGAAGGAGCTGGCCAAGGAGTACGGCGGCACGCTGCAGCGCACCTACAACTCCGCCATCAACGGCTTTTCCGCCAGCGGACTCTCGGAGACCGAGGCCAAGCGTCTCGCCGCCGACCCCGCCGTCGCCAAGGTCGTCCAGAACAAGAAGTTCACGATCAACGCCACCCAGGACAACCCGCCGTCCTGGGGCCTGGACCGGATCGACCAGGCCGACACCGCGGGCGACAGCAAGTACACCTACCCCGACAGCGCCGGCGAGGGCGTCACCGCGTACGTCATCGACACCGGAGTCCGCATCTCCCACAAGGACTTCGAGGGCCGCGCCACGCACGGCTTCGACGCCGTCGACAACGACGACTCCGCCGACGACGGCAACGGCCACGGCACGCACGTGGCGGGCACCATCGCCGGCGCCGCCCACGGAGTCGCCAAGAAGGCGAAGATCGTCGCCGTCCGCGTCCTCGACGACAGCGGCTCCGGTACCACCGAGCAGGTCGTGGCAGGCATCGACTGGGTCACCAAGAACCACCAGGGCCCGTCCGTCGCCAACATGAGCCTCGGCGGCGGCGCCGACCCGGCGCTCGACGAGGCCGTTCGCAAGGCCATCGCCTCCGGCGTCACCTTCGGCGTGGCCGCGGGCAACGAGTCGAGCGACGCGAGCCAGGGCTCCCCGGCCCGCGTCGAGGAGGCCATCACCGTCGCCTCCTCCACCAAGGACGACGCGCAGTCGGACTTCTCCAACTTCGGCTCGGTCGTGGACATCTACGCCCCGGGCTCGGACATCACGTCCGACTGGAACGACAGTGACGAGGGCACGAAGACCATCTCCGGTACGTCGATGGCGACTCCGCACGTCGTCGGCGCCGCCGCGGTCTATCTCGCCGCCCACCAGGACGCCACCCCGGAGCAGGTCGCCAAGGCGCTGACGGACGGTGCCACCGCCGACAAGATCAGCAATCCGAGCGAGGGCACGCCCAACAAGCTCCTCAAGGTCGTCGAGTGATCGGCTGACCGACCACCGGTGATGAGCCGGCGGCCGCCGCGCCCTCCCCCACGGGGCGCGGCGGCCGTCCTATGGTGTGACCATGGCGACCACGGCGAAGACCTCTGCGTACGCACTGCTGCTGCGCGGCATCAATGTCGGCGGACACCGCAAGGTCCCCATGGCCGACCTCCGCGCGCTGCTGGCAGAACTGGGCCACGGCGACGTCCGTACGTATCTGCAGAGCGGCAACGCCGTCTTCACCAGCGCGACGCGCGACGAGGACGCGCTCGCGACGGGCATCGGGCAGGCCATCGAGAAACACTTCGGCTTCACCGTCGACTGCCTGGTGCGCTCGGGCCCGTACCTTCGGGCCGTCGTCGAGAACTGCCCCTTCCCGGCAGCCGATCTGGCGGGCAAGCAGCTCCACGTCACCTACTTCTCGGAGCGCATCGGCCCCGAGCGGCTCGCGTCCGTGGACGCGGCGGCCTTCCTCCCGGAGGAGTTCCGGCTCGGCGAGTGCGAGCTGTATCTGTACGCGCCCGACGGGCTCGGCCGCTCCAAGCTCGCGGTGGCCCTCTCCAGGCCGGGCCTCACGAAAGGTGTCGTGGCCACGACCCGGAACTGGAACACTGCCGTCAAGCTCGCCGAGATGACCGGAGGACACGCGTGATGACCGAGCCAGGCTCCGGCATCGACGCCGCGATCGAGGGCGAACTCCGACTCCTCGACCCGCTCGTACGCACCGAACCCGCACTCGTCGCCGGACTGCTGCACCCGGAGTTCCTCGAGTTCGGCGCGTCGGGGCGCCGCTTCGACCGCGACGCGATCATCGAGTCACTCGCCCAGGAGGGGGCCCAGACCTCCGCCAAGCCGATCACCGCGTCGCAGCTCAGGGGCACCCAGCTCGCCCCCGACCTCGTCCACCTCACCTTCGTGACCGAGTACAACGGACGGCGTGCCCACCGCAGTTCACTGTGGCGGCTGACCGGTGACGCCTGGCAGCTCTACTTCCACCAGGGCACGCCGTTCAGTGCCGATGAGAGCTCCGACGGGAGCTCCGGCTCCAGCTGAAGCCTCCGGGCAGCCGCACGGAAGCCCTCTGGTGGCCCGAGCTGTCCCGTGTGACGTGGGCGCGGCGCGTGCCGACGCTCAGCGACCAGCCGTGCATACCGAGGTTCAGATGGACCAGCTTCGGGATGATCGTGATCCGCTTGTGGTAATAGATCGACATATCGGCCTCCTTGTCGCCATGGTGCGCGAAGAGCTCGGCGCGGCTGTCACGGCACCGCCACGGTCGTGTCACCGCAGGGAAGACATGTCCTCGTCCGACAGTCGCATCGCGGCCGCGGCCAGGTTCTCCTCCAGATGGGCGAGCGAACCCGTGCCAGGAGTGGGGCGGAGCACGGGCGAGCGGTGCAGCAGCCACGCCAGGGCGATCTGCCCGCGTGACGCACCGTGCCGATCGGCGACCTCGTCCAGCGCGGCAGCCGTCCCGCCCGTCAGCGCGCCGTTGGCCACGGCGTCCGGGCGCTCGCCCCGGGGCCCCAGTAGCCGGCCCCGGTGAGCTGCGCCGTGCCGTACCCGAGCCGCCGGACCGACGGGCCCTCGCCGAAGGGTACGTGTCAGTGATCAGGCGGGCACGGTAGCCGAGCCGCCGGAATGTCGGTGCCGAGGCCTATCGTCGCTTCCATGTACGACGACGGTGACGGCACGCCGCGGGACGGCGGGGCACGGGCGGCGCAGGCGCGCGCGGCCGAGGTACGGGTCGCCTTCGAAGGGCTGCTGCAGATCCGCCGGCTGACGAACACGGGCGCCGCCGACCCGGAGGCGATACCGGCGGCCTGGGAGCGGGGCCGGACGGTGCGGGCGGTCGCGCTCGCGCTGGAGGCGTCCGGGATCACCCCGTCCGCGGTCGACGAGTCCACCGGACAGCGGGTCGCGACGGGATACCGCGTCCGGGCACGGGAGGAGGAGCCGGGCACGGTCACGGTCGAGTGGCTCGGGCCGCCCGGCAGCGGGGCCGTGGCCCAGGAGGAGAGCGCCCTCACCGAATGCGCGCGGGTGCTGGACCGGCTCGGCTGGGACGCGCTGCTGTACCGGGGCCGCGGTCATCACCGCTTCCTGGAGGTACGGCCTCCGCATCCCGGACGTTGAATGGCCCACGTATCCGGCCCCCGATTGGCCCGTGGTGTAGGGACATTTGGCCCCTAGGGTGGCCGTCATGACAACCGAGTCCGGCACCGAGTCCACGGCCGAGTCCACATCCGCGCACCCAGCAACCGCCGTCGACTTCTACTTCGACCCCGCCTGTCCGTTCGCCTGGATCACCTCCCGCTGGATCCTGGAGGTCGAGCAGCAGCGCGACATCGACGTGCGCTTCCGCCCGATGAGCCTCTACCTGCACAACCTCGGCAACGAACTGCCCGACTGGTACCGCGACCTGGTCGACCGCTCCATCGGCCCGGTCCGGGTCGCGGTCGCGGCGGCCGAGCAGCACGGCGAGAAGGTCCTGCGCGACCTGTACACCGCGATGGGCACCCGCATCCACCAGCGCAGGACGGAGGACTTCGACGTCGTGATCGCCGAGGCCCTCGCGGAGACCGGTCTCCCTGCCGAGCTGGCCGCCGCCGCGCACGGCACGGCGTACGACGACGCGGTGCGCCGCAGCCACGACGCGGGCAAGGACCCGGCGGCGGACGGCTACGTCGGCACGCCGACCATCCACGTCGACGGCGCCGTCTGGTTCGGGCCGGTCCTCAACTCGGTGCCCCGCGGCGAGGAGGCTGGCCGGCTCTTCGACAGCTTCCGCGTGCTGGCCGGCCACCCCGACTTCTTCGAGCTCAAGCGGACGCGGACGGGAAAGCTGAACCCGGCCTGACCGGTGCGGCCGGCGGTCAGCCCGCCAACGCGACGATCCGGTCCATGTGCGCCTCCTCGTAGCGCTCCAGCAGCAGACGCGCCAGCTCGGGGGCCGGGCCCAGCACGTCCGCGAGGACGTCGGCACCCGCCTCGGCGGCGCCCGCGACGATACGGTCCGGCAGTCGGCCGGGGGCGATGACGTACGGGGCCACCGCCACCCGGGCGACGCCCTCGGCGCGCAGCGCCCGCACCGCGTCCTCGGTACGGGGCAGCGCAGCGGAGGCGAACGCAGGTCGCACGGCGCACCAACCGGTGTGCCGCAGCTCCCGCGCCACATCTGCGATCACTGCGATCGCCTCCGGGTCGGAGGAGCCCGCCGAGGCCAGGACGACCCCGGTCGAGCGCTTGTCCGCCGGGCCGAGCCCCGCCTCGTACAGCCGCCGCTCCAGCGCGGCCGGCAGCAGCGGCGACGGGCCCAGCACCTCGGCCTGGGTGATCCGCAGCCGGGGGTGCCTGGCCCGCGCCTCGTTCAGGACGGACGGGATGTCCGCCTTGGCGTGGAAGGCGCGGGTCAGCAGCAGCGGCAGCGCCACCACGTCCCGTACGCCGTCGTTCGCCATCCGCTCCAGGACCTGCGGCACGGACGGCGCGTTGAAGTCGAGGAACGCGGTCGACAGCCGCAGCTCCGGCCGCAGCGACCGGACGCGCCGTACGAGTGCGTGCACGGTCGCGGCGTGCCGCGGGTCGCGGCTGCCGTGGGCGATGACGAGCAGGACGGGGCCGTGCGCGGGGCTGTGCGGGAGGTGCATGGCAGACGCTCAGTTCCTGACGAGCAGACCGCGGCTGCGCAGGACCCAGCGCTCCAGCGGGCTGAAGATGAGCAGGTCGATGGCGATGCCGACGATCAGGATGAGGATGATCGCGAGGAACACCCCGGCCATGTCGATGTTGTTGCGGGCGTTCTCGAGCAGCTGGCCGAGGCCCAGGCCGAG
>NZ_JBHWKX010000061.1:44369-45343 GCF_042730885.1 Streptomyces sp. NPDC059909 | reverse complement strand
CAACCAACTCGGCTACCAAGCGACCCTCCAAGCAGAAGGAGCTGCCTGACCAGCGGCTACGGAAAACAGGACGGGGGATTTTCGAATCAGGCGGCTGGTGCGTCCGGGCGGTCCTGCTTCGCCAGATGACGGGCGAAGCCACTGGTCTGCCAAATGCTGCCGTCCGCGGCGACGGCGAACCCCTCCGTGTCCGGCAGCCTCTCCAGCCAGTCGCGGGCCCGCTCGCCCATGGCGTAGGCGGCCGTCGCCCGGGCGTCCGCCTGGGTCAGGCCCGGTGTCACGACGGTGACCGAGGCGAGACCGCCGGCCGGCGGGGCGCCCGTGTGCGGATCGACGATGTGGCAACCGCGTTCGGCCGGCCCCGATGTGGCGACGGCGAGGCTTTCGTCGGTCTCGATCACCGCGACCAGTCCGCCGGGGGACAGCGGGTCCGAGATGCCGACCCGCCACGGGCCGCCGTGCAACTGGACGTCGCCCCCGCCGTTGAGGCAGACCGCGGCGGCACCGGACGAGGCGAGCATGCGCGCCGCGCGTTCCACCGCCCAGCCCTTGACCAGGCCGGTGGGGTCGAGTCCGCTCCCGCCCCCGTACCCGGCGGTGAACCAGCCGTCGCTCAGCCGCTCCTCCGTCTCGCAGAGCCCGAGCACCTGGGTCACGTCGGGCGCGCAGTCCGCCAGGGCGAGTTCCCCCCTGGCGAGCCTGCTGACCTCGCTGTCCCGGCGGTACGTCGAGAAGAGCTCGTCCGCGCGGTGCAGGGCGGCCACGGCCGCGACGAGTCCGGCGCGCATGCGCGCGCCGTCGCAGTCGGCGGCCATCCGCACGTCGAACGAGAACACGGTGCCCATCGCGTGCTCGACATGGCGCAGTCGTGCCCGGTCCGTCGTCACAGGCCCGCCTTGTCGAGGGCGCTCTGCAGGGACTGGATGTAGCCCTGGCTCGTGTAGGTGGCTCCGGAGACGGTGTCGATCCGGGCG